>CALWAZ010000001.1 GCA_944375725.1 uncultured Merdimonas sp.
GGGCTTCGTAAAAAGAATGCCATGCCCCGCAGCAATACCGGCGTGCGCCGGGTCGCTATCGTGGGTGTGTTTTCGGCCATCGCGGCGGTGCTGATGTATTTTGAACTGCCCCTGTGGTTTGCGCCCAGCTTCTATGAGCTGGATTTCAGCGAGATCCCTGTGATGATCTGCGCCTTTGCCATGGGTCCTGTGGCAGGAGTGGCAGCAGAGCTGTGCAAGGTTCTCCTGAAGCTGGTGCTGAAGGGAACCACGACGGCTTTTGTGGGAGACTTTGCGAACTTTGTGGTCGGCTGCGCCTTTGTGCTTCCGGCTTCCATTGTTTACTACATAAAGAAGACCAGGAAGATGGCCATCGGGGGCCTTGCGCTGGGAACAGTGATTATGACTATCTTTGGAAGCGCGTTCAACGCCTTTTATCTGCTGCCCAAATTCGCGGAGCTGTATGGCATGTCCATGGAAGCCATCATCGGAATGGGAACCGCCATCAACGGCAGCATCGACAGTGTATGGTCGCTGGTGTTCTACGCGGTGGTGCCCTTTAATATTTTGAAAGGACTGATTATCTCCGCGGTTACTATGCTGCTTTATAAGCATATCAGTCCGATTTTGAAGAAACACTGAGGCGTCTAATTGTCCAATTCCCGGTAGACAGCGGTAAAATGAGTGTGCTATAATGGAAGCCGCAGAAAACGGCTGAAAAGAGGGGTCAGAGCTTTCGCTGCTGGCTCCTTTTTGGAGAGTAAATATATGATAACAGAGACATTTTCAGAAAAAGAGACCAGGGAGCTGGGAGAACAGCTTGGGAGGAATGCGGTTCCGGGAAGCATCTACACGCTGACGGGAGATCTGGGGACAGGAAAGACTGTTTTTACCCAGGGATTTGCCAGAGGGCTTGGAATTTCGGAGCATGTGAACAGTCCGACCTTTACCATTGTACAGGAATATGATGGCGGACGCCTTCCCTTCTATCATTTTGATGTGTACCGGATCGGGGATATCGAAGAGATGGACGAGATCGGGTACGAGGATTATTTTTATGGAAATGGTGTCTGCCTGATTGAGTGGGCGGAGCTGATAGAAGAGCTTCTTCCGGAACGGCGGACAGAGGTCCGTATTGAAAAGGATCTGGAAAAAGGCTTTGATTACCGGAAAATTACGGTGGAGGAGATAGGATGAAAATACTGGCGCTGGACAGCTCGGGCCTGGTGGCTTCCGTAGCTGTAGTGGAGGATGACGGAATAAACGGAAATCTTCTGGCGGAATATACGGTGAATTACAAGAAGACTCATTCGCAGACGCTGCTGCCCATGCTGGATGAGATTGCGCGTATGATAGAGCTGGATCTGAATACCATAGACGCGGTTGCGGTGGCAGCAGGCCCCGGGTCTTTTACCGGCCTTCGGATTGGCTCAGCCACAGCCAAAGGACTGGGGCTTGCCCTGAATAAACCTCTGGTGCATGTGCCTACTGTGGACTCGCTGGCCTACAATCTGTACGGGACAGACCGGGTGATCTGTCCGCTGATGGACGCCCGCAGAAATCAGGTCTATACGGGAATTTATGAATTCCGGAACAATGAGCTTTCCGTTATCGAGCCCCAGATGGCAGTGGGCATCGATGTGGTCGCCGGAAAGCTGCGTGATCTGGGCCGGGAAGTGATTTTCCTGGGGGACGGCGTGCCGGTGTTCCGGGAGGTTCTCACGGAGCAGCTGATGGCCGGCCAGAAATTTTCTTTTGCCCCGGCCCATCTGAATAAGCAGAGAGCGGGAGCAGTGGCAGCCCTGGCGGTTTCCTATGTGCGGGCCGGCAGAGTGGAGACGGCTGCGGAGCATAAGCCGGACTATCTCCGCCCTTCCCAGGCTGAGCGGGAACGGGCAGAGAAGGAAAAGAAGGAAAAGCTTCATGGATAAGCTGGTGATTCGTCCCATGAGGAAGGAGGATCTTCCGGAAGTCTGCAGGATAGAGGAGGAAGCCTTTTCTACGCCATGGTCGGAGAAGAGCTTTCAGGACAGCCTTGTTCTTCCCTATGCCTGTTTTCTGGCAGCGGAATACGAAGGACAAATCGCGGGCTACTGCGGCTTTTATCAGAGTACGGAGGAAGCGGAAATTACCAATGTGGCAGTAAAAAAGGAGCTCCGCGGAAAGGGCATCGCGAAGCGTATGCTGGAGGAGCTTCTGCGCGCAGGCAGAGCCCGGGGGGCCTTGGCGTTTCTGCTGGAGGTAAGAGCAGGAAACGCGCCTGCCATTCATTTGTATGAAGGCCTGGGCTTTGAGCAGGCAGGCCTGCGCCGGAATTTCTATGAAAAGCCAAGGGAAGACGCCATTATCATGTGGAAGCGTTTCCCTATATCCGAATAAACAATAATTTTGTAAGATATTCACGTAACAGACAGCAGCAGCCGCGCTGGTATGCGGCGTCCGAATTTGGGGAGGAAAAGCAGGATGCGTGAGTATAAGAATAAAGAAGCAAGAGAACTGGACAGGATTGTCTGCAATGGCTGCGGCCGGGTGATCGCGGTCAGAAAGGGGATGCCCATGGAGGGTGTTTTCTCTGTGCGGCAGGTCTGGGAATATATGTCCGGAAAGGATGGAGAGGTGGACTGTTTCGACCTCTGCGAGGAGTGCTATGACAGAATGACCGGGCAGTTCCGGATCCCCCTGACCAGAACAGAGCAGGCGGAGCTTTTGTAAAACAGCTCTGTATACAGGATGTAAAAGAAAGAGATCCGGAGACCCGAAGGGAAAATCTTCCGGAAGCGGTGGTGATGGAAATGTTGGATGTATGTTTACTGGGAAGCGGCGGCATGATGCCGCTCCCTTACCGCTGGCTGACAGCGCTGATGACCAGATATAATGGAAGCAGCCTTCTGATAGACTGCGGTGAAGGTACACAGATAGCGATCAAGGAAAAAGGCTGGAGCTTTAAGCCCATTGACGTTATCTGCTTTACGCACTACCACGGCGATCATATCAGCGGTCTTCCGGGTCTTCTGCTGACCATGGGAAATGCGGAGAGGACAGAGCCGCTGACCCTTATCGGCCCCAGAGGGCTGGAGCGGGTGGTGAACGCGCTCCGGGTTATCGCGCCTGAGCTTCCGTTTCCCATTGAATTCAGGGAGCTTACGAAGCCCCAGGAGGAAATCAGCATAAACGGGTATCGGATCCGGGCCTTTCGCGTGAATCATAATGTGACCTGCTACGGATATTCCATTGAGATTGACAGAGCCGGCAAGTTCCAGCTTGATCAGGCCCTGAAGCTGGAGATCCCGAAGCAGTTCTGGAACCGTCTGCAGAAGGGCGGGACCGTGGAAGACGGAGACAGGGTCTACACGCCTGACATGGTGATGGGCGCGCCCAGAAAGGGAATCAAGGTGGTCTACTGTACGGATACGCGGCCCACAGCATCCATCGCGGAAAATGCCAGAGGCGCGGATTTATTCATCTGCGAAGGCATGTATGGAGAAAAGGATAAGCAGGCCAAGGCCGTGGAAAATAAGCATATGACCTTTTATGAGGCGGCCCGCCTGGCGCGTGACGCGGATGTGGGAGAGCTGTGGCTGACCCATTACAGCCCGTCCCTGACACGTCCGGAGGAGTATATGGGCGAGGTGCGGAAGATTTTTCCGCGCGCTTTGGCCGGGAAAGACAGAAAGACGGCGGAATTAAATTTTGAGGATGAGGATCAATGAGTACAGATAGGGAAAAGGATATTTATATACTGGCGATAGAGAGCTCCTGTGATGAGACGGCGGCTTCCGTGGTGAAAAATGGCCGCCATGTGCTTTCCAATATTATTTCGTCCCAGATTGAGCTCCATAAACTCTATGGGGGAGTCGTGCCGGAGATCGCTTCCCGCAAGCATATTGAAAAAATCAACCAGGTGATTCAGGAAGCTCTGGATACAGCCGGCATGACGCTGGACGATATGGATGCCATCGGTGTCACCTATGGTCCGGGCCTTGTGGGAGCCCTTCTGGTGGGAGTGGCGGAAGCGAAAGCCATCAGCTACGCGAAAAAGCTGCCGCTGGTGGGAGTCCATCATATTGAAGGGCATATTTCCGCCAATTATATAGAAAATCCGGATTTGGAGCCGCCCTTTGTCTGCCTGGTGGTTTCCGGCGGCCATACTCATCTTGTGATTGTCCGTGATTATGGAAAATATGAGATCCTTGGGCGTACCAGAGATGACGCTGCCGGGGAAGCCTTCGACAAGGTGGCCCGCGCCATCGGCCTTGGCTATCCCGGCGGTCCAAAGATTGACAAGCTTTCCAAAGAAGGAAATCCGGACGCTATCGCGTTTCCCCGGGCAAAACTGGAGGATTCTCCCTATGATTTCAGCTTCAGCGGCCTGAAATCAGCGGTTTTAAATTATCTGAATGGCTGTAAGATGAAGGGGGAGACTGTAAACAGAGCAGATGTGGCGGCTTCCTTTCAGAAGGCAGTCTGTGATGTGCTGGTGGAGCATGCCATGCTGGCAGTACGAAACAGCGGCCTGGATAAATTCGCGATTGCGGGCGGGGTGGCTTCCAATTCCAGCCTGCGGGCAGCTCTTGGGGACGCCTGTGAAAAAAACGGAATTAAATTCTATCATCCATCGCCCATTCTCTGTACAGACAATGCTGCCATGATTGGGGCGGCGGCGTATTATGAATTCCTTGCCGGACGCCGAGATGGGCTTGATCTGAACGCGGTTCCCAATCTGAAGCTTGGTGAGAGATAAAGACAGAAAATCCGTGGAGATACAGGAAGCAAATCGAGGTGTACGGAAATGAAACGGAAGAAATGTACTGCTATCGTGCTGGCTGCCGGCCAGGGAAAACGAATGGGCAGCAAAATACAGAAGCAGTTTCTGGAAATCTGCGGGAAACCGGTTTTGTACTATGCGCTGGCGGCTTTTCAGGATTCTCCCCTGATAGACAGCATGATCCTGGTTACCGGAGCGGCGGAAATTCCGTTTGTGCAGAAGGAAATTGCGGAGAAATATTCATTTAATAAGGTTCGGGCTGTTGTAGAAGGAGGCGCGGAACGCTACGCATCTGTCTGGAAGGGACTTCAGGCGCTGGAAAAGAGTCTGTCTGAGGAGGAAAAAGAGGGCTATGTGTTTATTCATGACGGAGTCCGTCCTTTTATTCATGAAGAGATCCTGTCCCGGGCCTTTGACGCGGTAAAAAAGTACCACGCCTGCGCTGTAGGCATGCCTTCCAAGGATACAGTGAAGCTGGCTGATGAAGACGGCTTTGTGGATATGACGCCGGACCGCAGACTGGTTTGGAGCATTCAGACCCCTCAGGTATTTGATTTCCGCCTGGCGTACCAGGCCTATGCGGAGCTTGAGAAGAGCGGACGCAGCGATGTGACGGATGACGCCATGATTGTGGAGGCGTTTACCGATACAAAAGTCCGCCTTGTGGAAGGCTCCTATGAGAATATTAAGATTACGACGCCGGAGGATCTGCGGATTGCGGAGGCGTTTTTGAAGCGGTATTAAAGGGGTTTTTCCGCGTAAAAACCGGGTTTTAAATTTCAATAAAATTTTTGAGAAAAAAAGATAAAAAAGCTGTTGACATAGCAGCATAAAAATGCTAAAATACAATCTGTCGCCACGCTAAGGCGGTGAGCGCGTCAGAGTGTGGAGAGGTATCGAAGTGGTCATAACGAGGCGGTCTTGAAAACCGTTTGTCCGAAAGGGCGCGTGGGTTCGAATCCCACCCTCTCCGTTGATAACCACTGTCGATGACAGGACAAGTTATTAGAATGAAATACCGGGTCATAGGAACCGGGCATCTTGGAGAAGTACCCAAGCTGGCCGAAGGGGCTCCCCTGGAAAGGGAGTAGGTCGTTAACAGCGGCGCGAGGGTTCAAATCCCTCCTTCTCCGTTAAGCTTGAAAGAGCAAAAAAAGAATCGAATAAAAAGTGAAAAAAGTGCTTGACATTCGAAACTGATTATGCTAATATATTCAAGCTGGCTCGTGAGAGCCGACAGCGAACCTTGATAACTGAACAGTGCTAAGAATCCTTGAAAATTCTGAAGAGAATTGTTCAAAGAACAAAACCTATTTATAACAGTAAACGGGAAAGAGATTGCCAGAAGCGATTTCTGACCTGGATACAAACACTTAAACATGAGAGTTTGATCCTGGCTCAGGATGAACGCTGGCGGCGTGCCTAACACATGCAAGTCGAACGAAGCGCTTAAATGGATTTCTTCGGATTGAAATTTTTGTGACTGAGTGGCGGACGGGTGAGTAACGCGTGGGTAACCTGCCTCATACAGGGGGATAACAGTTAGAAATGACTGCTAATACCGCATAAGCGCACGGTGTCGCATGACACAGTGTGAAAAGCCGAGACGGTATGAGATGGACCCGCGTCTGATTAGCTAGTTGGCGGGGTAACGGCCCACCAAGGCGACGATCAGTAGCCGGCCTGAGAGGGTGGACGGCCACATTGGGACTGAGACACGGCCCAAACTCCTACGGGAGGCAGCAGTG
>CALWAZ010000002.1 GCA_944375725.1 uncultured Merdimonas sp.
CTTCATGGGTACAGACTTTATCTATGGAGAGGCCAGACAGAGCGATGTGCAGAGGGACATTGCCGGAAATACGATCTTTCCCATGGGCCGTCTGGTGATACAGGACGAGTATGGCCAGGAGGTCCGCGCCTTTGATTATGAGTCCCAGGGAAAATATGTGGTTTCCATTGAAATTGAGGACAACCGGATTTCCCTGAACTGCGTCAGAAAGACGGCGGAGGGCGGATATGAAGAGGCTGAGCCGGAGCCCATCACCAGCAGAGCAGTGGAGACGGTGGAGAAGATATCTCTGGAGACCATGGATTCCGGAGATAAGAAAAGAGAGTATTACTTCGCGCTGGCAGAAGGGCATGGAAGCGGAAGGCTGCGCCGGCTGACGCCGGAACAGGTGCTGTTTGAAGGCAGCAGGAGCCTGACTTTGGGCAATGAGGCATCCGATGAACGGTATTACGCCTACGGCTTTGACGGCTCCTTCCTGGGGGCCGGAACCAGGGCAAACGAGGCAATTCTGAAGGCCTATGACGCCATGGGCTGCGTGGTGGACGGCAGCCAGGAGTATATCTGGAAAAGAGGAGGCCGCAGGACCCGGGCAGAGCTGACCGGACTGGAGAATCCCCAGCAGAAGGAAGGAGAGTCCAGCCTTCAGGCGGCTTTGGAGATTCTGCTGGGCGCCCAGAGAATTTACGGCGATGTGGGCTCTTATCTGGCCCAGGGATACACGCCCTATGAGATTCTGACGGAGCAGTCGGACGGACGGGTTCTTGACCTTTCAGGCTGCTCGGTGAGCATGATTGAGTATTATATCAGTCAGGGCTATCCTGTTCTGGCCATGCAGGGAGAAGCTTCGGCGGAACTGATTACCGGCTACGACCAGCAGAATATTATTGTGACAGATCCCCTGACGGGAGAGAGCAGCCGCAGAGGCCTCAATGACAGCACGCAGATGTATGACGGGCTGGGTAATCTGTTTCTGGTCTGTCTCCCCGCAGAGGAGGCATAGAAGACGGATTTTCATGATCCGGCGGCCGTAGGCAGAGGAGCTAAAGCTTCCGCTTCCGGCCGGCAGCAGACAGTATCAAATTGACAGAAGGAGGAACGAAAAAACATGGACGAGAGAATCAAAACGCTGGCAAAAAATCTGGTGAATTATTCCTGCAAGGTAAAGGCGGGAGACAAGGTGTATATCAATTATACAGGCCCCGCCACCGAGGATTTGACAAGACAGCTGATTAAGGAAGTGTATGCGGCCGGAGGCCTTCCTTTTGCGCATTATATCAATCCTAAGGTTCAGAGAGAGATTCTGATGAACTGCACAGAGGAGCAGATAAAGCTTATGGCGGATCTGGCTTCCGAGGAAATGTCTCAGATGGACTGCTATATCGGCGTGCGCGGCAGCGACAATGTGTCGGAGCTGTCCGATGTGCCCGCAGATAAAATGAATCTGTACGAGACACTGTACTCCACTCCGGTGCATCATGGCATCCGCGTGCCGAAGACCCGCTGGGTGGTGCTGCGCTACCCCAATGCCTCCATGGCACAGCTGTCCGGCACCAGCGTAGAGGCTTTTGAAGACTTCTATTTCCAGGTATGCAATCTGGATTACTCCAAGATGGGACGGGCCATGAAAGCGCTTGTGGAGCTGATGAACCGCACAGACAAGGTGCGCCTGACCGGAAAGGACACGGATATCACCTTTTCCATCAAAGACATTCCGGCCATTGCCTGCGACGGCCAGCTGAATATTCCTGACGGAGAGATATACACAGCGCCTGTCCGTGATTCCATCAACGGGGTCATTACTTACAACACCCCTTCTCTCTACCAGGGCTTTACCTTCGAAAACGTGCGCCTGGAGTTTGAAAACGGAAAAATTGTAAAGGCCACAGCCAACAACACAGAGCGCCTGAACCAGATTCTGGACACAGACGAAGGTGCCCGCTATGTGGGCGAGTTCGCCATCGGCGTGAATCCCTATATCCTGAAGCCCATGAAGGATATTCTGTTTGATGAGAAGATTATGGGCTCCATTCATTTCACCCCCGGCAACTGCTATGACGATGCTTACAACGGCAACGCCAGCGCCATCCACTGGGATCTGGTCATGATTCAGAGAGAAGAGTACGGCGGAGGAGAGATTTACTTCGACGACAAGCTCATCCGGAAAAACGGCCGCTTCACGCTGCCGGAGCTGGACTGCCTGAACCCGGAGAATCTGGTTTAGGCTTTGATATGGCGAGATTAGCGAATCTTTTCTCTATGTCCGAATTAAACCCGGTAAAAATGTAAAAACTGAAAAACGAAAAAGCTGAAAAATCCCGGACATAAAGGAAGTTTCAGCTTTTCCTGTTTTATGCAGAAGCGCTGCCTGGGGAGTAAAACTGTTGACATTCATCATAAATGTGCTATAATAAACTTACCTAAAAGGTAAGATTTTTTGAGGGGTGATCCTGTTCTGTACATCGAATATGAAGACGCTGGGGTCGAAAAGCTGTTTGACGATTTAAATGATGTTTGCAATTCTAAAAATTTGATGAAAAAAGAGATTGGCGCGGAATTAACAAGGGCCGTTAAGAAACGATATAATCAAATTGTGGCGTTTTCTTCGTTTTCAGCCCTTCAGCAATCTGGAATAGGAAAGATGGAATCCTTGGAAGGAGACCATAAAGGTTCATATTCATTAAGAGTTTCTGCAAACTACCGCTTAATTGTAAAACCCAAGACAAAAGATTTAAGCGCAGAAAGTTTGAAAAGTTGTGATACACTAATTATCGAAGGGGTGATTGATTATCATGGCAAAGGAAAAAAGATCAGTTGGATTATCCCGTGATTATATTATTCATCCGGGAGAGACATTAGCAGAAGTAATTGAAGACAGAGGTATGACGCAGAGGGAGCTGGCTGTCAGAACAGGAATGTCTGAAAAGCACATTAGCACTGTTATTCATGGCCAAAAAAATATTTCAGCTGCATTTGCCAGGAAACTAGAATATGCTTTGGGTATAGAAACATCTTTTTGGATGAATCTTCAGGCAAATTACGATCGTGAACTTCTTGAATTTGAGGAATTAAACAATATTACAGAAGAAGAACTAAATGTTCTCAAGAATCTGAAAGAAGTAACAGATGTGTGGACTTCTTTTGGCTGGATCGATGGAGAAGCAAATCCGGCGGCAATGGTACTCGATTATAGGATGATATTTGGTATAAGTAATTTGCTTGATACTCCAAAGATGTCATATGCTGCAGCATATCGCGCTCAGAGTAAAAATGCAAGCGTTGATCCTTATGTTCTCTTTGCTTGGCAAAGAATGTGTGAATTACTTACAAAAAATATCGAAATAGCAGATGAGATTGATGTTGAAAAGCTTCGCTTAAGCATCCCGGAGATCAAAAAAGTAATGTTTATGCGGGCGAATCAGATTCAAAAAAGACTATCAGAAATATTTTCTGATTGTGGTATTGCGTTCAGAATTGTACCTAATTTTACAGGCGCTCCCGTACAGGGATTCATTAAGAGAACAGAAGAAGGTACATTAATTCTTTGCATGACTTTAAGGCAGAAATTTGCAGACATTTTCTGGTTTACTCTGTTTCATGAGATTGCGCATATACTCAATGGGGATACAAAACATGAGTTTATTGATTTTGATTCTGTGTCTGGGGATATGGAAGCGAAAGCGGACAGAATGGCTGGAGAATTCCTGATTAACTCGGAGGAGTACAAGATATTTGTGAATGCCGAAGGTTACAAAAGTTTAAACGAAATAAAGAGTTTTGCGGCTTCACAGAATGTCAGAGATTATATTGTTCAAGGACGGCTCATGAAGGAGCAGATGATTCCTTGGAGTGCTCGGCCTAGATATGAGTGGGAATAAGAATTGAAAAAAGTTTATGATTAAGCAGAGGGTGCCGCAGAATCATTAAATTAAATGATAAAGCGGCGCACTTTCTTCATGAATAAAATTGCTAAATCCGGTATAGCTTCTCCGGTTTCAATCCTCCTCAATCACCTGCAGTTCCAGATAGTCAAAGTCAATCTGATCAATAAAGCTGTCCTGATAGAAGCGGACCTTTGCGTGCCGTTTAAAGTCCCGGATATTCGAATCCAGCCAGACCGGCAGGCTTAAGTCAAATTCATGGCAGATCTGATCCAGCGCGTGAAAAACCTTGTGTGTTCTTGTATCTTCCGTGTCGTCACAGATGACTGTATCCCGCAGCATGCGGTTATCTTTAAATTCCCTGGCCCAGAGACGAAACATTCTTTCCACTTCCATTTCTGTTGTAATATCGAGAGTATTCTAGCATAAAACAGGTTAAAAAGCGAGAGGAAGATGGAACCTCCTCTTCATTTTCTTCCAGAATGATGAGGAAAATATTTCTTCAAACATTTCGAATACGGGTCAAATGGGGAATGTTTTCATAATCAGGTAAATCGCGGTGGCGGCTGCCAGCATCACGGCTGTGACCGGTATAGTGCGCCGGAAAATATCGTTGATGGAAATGTGAAACTGTTCTGCGCACAGGGAAATGCAGATATGTGTGGGGCAGAGCTGGCTGGCCAGATGACCGAGACTGGCCAGATAGATGATGAGTGCTCCTGAGGAAGCAGTGCCGGATAAGATCAAAGGAAATACCGCAGGAATCATGGCCGTAAAATTACTTACTATGGAGCCGGCAAACATGACAAAACCATAAATAAGAAAAAGAGGGACCGGAACAGCAGAGACTGCCAGAAGCAGAGCGTCAGGAACCTGCGCAAATCCCAGAATATCCGTAAAGATAAGAATGGCAGCGACCATCAGCATCATATTCCAGTTCCAGGCGGATTTCAGAAAACGCAGGAGCTGCCGGGAAGTGAATTTCTGCTGAATCAGAAAAAGAGCCAGTGTCAGGTAAACAGAAACGGCGGTGTTGATCCGGAAACACAGAATCAGAAGGATGATCAGAAGAACAGGCCAGAGACTGCGGAGGACACAGGCCAGCAGTTCCCGGAAATTCCCGCTGCTGTCGGCCTTGCCGGGAATACCTGAAAATTTTAAAGGATGCAGATAGATAAAATAGGGAACAAGGACGTTCAGAATGGTGTAGGGCAGCATAAGCAGTAAAAATTTCCATTCCGGTGTTCCTGTTACTGCGCAGATAAGAATAACGTTCGTATAGACGGGCAGCAGTGCTTCGGGAATATGGCGGAAATAGGTGGTGGCAAAGGCGGTGGTGTCATCAGGAAGCAGGCCGGCGTACCTTTTTTTCAGCATGGAACCGGCCATCAGTACGGCAGCAGGAGAGGGGAGAAGGCCGCTGACGATAGCGGAAGCCACGCTGCCCCGCCTGGGGTCATGAAACAGGCCGCTTAAGCTTTTTTCGGCTGCTGCGAGCATCTGCTTTTCTTCCATAAGCTGCTGAAGCAGAATCAGGCCGTAGGTTATCAGCAGAAGCTCCAGGCAGCTCCTGCCGGAAAGTGTCCCCCAGACTCTGGAAATAAACAGAGGGAACGGAAGCTGAAACAGGAGGGCGGCGGCCGCGGAGGCGGCCAGAACAGATGCCCACAGCGGAACACGGAAACGGATCAGCAGGATAATCATCAGAAAAATGCAGCAGCATTTCAGAAGAGTCATAGGTCAAAGTCTCCTTTCAGACAGGATTGTGATAAAAATAAATATGAAGAAGTCCGGCCGTACTGCTGCATATCTGATGGAATTATATAATAAAGACAGATGAAGATCAAGATAAAACGTTTAATCTATGCAAAAAAGCAAAGACTGGATGATAAAATGTTTAGCAAATTTTCCGGGTGCTTTTCCGGACAATTAATTTCAAATCAAACCAGGTAATCACAGGCTTTGTATCCGGGTGTTCTGTCTTATAGATCAGAATCCGTGCCGCTTCCTTTCCCATCTCGTAGATGGGCTGGCGGATGGTAGTAAGAGGGACGCTGATAATACTGGAAAGGAAATGATCATCATATCCGACGACAGAGACATCCTCCGGAACGGAAAGACTGTATTTTGCCAGACCGTTATATACTCCGTAAGCCATCAGGTCATTAAACGCAAAGACGGCTGTAAAATCCCGGTCGCTTAAATAGTCGATGCCGTCCAGGCCGGCGGCATAGGTATAATCACCTTCATAAAGCATTTTATCATCCCAGGGCAGGCCATAGTCATGAAAAGCCCGCATGCAGCCTTTCAGGCGGCTGGAAGAGCCCTCCAGGGAGCTGGGCCCTGTAATGAAGGCGATTTTCTGGTGGCCGAGGGAAATGAGATGACGGGTTGCCATGTAACCGCCTTTCTCGTGATCGCAGACGACGGCGTTTATGGGCTCTCTGTAGCCGGTCAGATCCATCTGGACCAGGGGAATCTGCATGCGCAGAATCAAATCACGGTTTGCCTCAAAGCTTTGTGTTCCTGTAAGGGGCGGTGTAGTGACAACCGCGATTCCGTCGATGGACTTCGCCTGCAGAGTCTCGATATACTGCCGTTCCCGCTCGGGATTGCCGTTTGTGGAGCAGAGGATCAGGCTCCATCCCATTTCCTGACAGGCGTCTTCCATTCCTTTGGCATAAGTGGCGTAATAATCATTCCGGATATCCGGAACGATAAGTCCCAGGCTGTAGCTGCGCCCGGTGCGCAGGCTGACGGCTGCGGAGTTAGAGCGGTAACCAAGCTCCGCGGCCGCGGCAAGAACACGTTCCCTGGTGGCGTCTGATATTCTGGAGGGACGATTATTTAGTACAAGCGATACAGTGGCAGGAGACAGTCCCGTAGCCTGTGCGATATCTTTGATAGTGGTTTTCATGATATAATTCCCTTTCTCCCCGCAACATGCAGGTAAATAATTTACCAAAAGCTTATCACAGAATGCCGGGCAAAGTAAAGATGAAGATAAAACCCGGAAAAGTGCACAAAATATTAAATATAAAATTGTGTAAAAAGCCAAAATGCACAATCGGGAATAAAAATATATTGACAAAACGTTTTATCAAACCCTATACTGGAATCACAGAGATAAATCGTTTTATCATCAGCGGCCGATGACTGATAAAAGGATGAAAAATTTAAAGGTACAACGAAAGGATATTAGCAATCATGAGCGATCAGAGAAGAAAGATTATTATTGACTGCGATCCGGGACATGATGACGCTGTGGCCATCATGCTGGCAGCCCGCAACCCGAAGCTGGAGCTTCTCGGAATCACAACGGTAAGAGGAAATCAGACGCTGGAAAAGGTTACCAGAAACGCGTTAAACATCTGCCAGTATCTGAATATCGATGTTCCGGTATGCAAGGGTCTGGGCGAAGGCATTGTAAGAATGTCACCGCCTGTGGAGGAACGTGTTCATGGTGATTCCGGACTGGATGGCCCGGTATTTGCTCCTTTAACGAAAGAACTGGATCCCAGACATGCGGTAGATTTTATCGTCGAGACGGTTATGGCCTCCGATACTCCTGTGACCCTGGTTCCCACCGGCCCCTTGAGCAATATTGCCATGGCGATAAAAAAAGAGCCGAAAATTCTCGAAAAAATTGAGGAGATTGTTTTGATGGGAGGAGCATATCAGCATGGAAATGTGACTCCTGCCGCGGAATTCAATATTTACGCGGACGCGGAAGCGGCATATGTGGTGTTCACCTGCGGGCGTCCTGTAGTAATGATGGGCCTTGATCTTACCAGACAGGCGCTCTGCTATCCGGAGGTAGTAGAGAGAATGTCCAAGGTTAAGACAACAGCAGGAAAGCTGTTTGTGGATCTGATGCATTTCTTCTGCATGACACAAAAGCGGGTATTTGGATGGGCAGGCGGTCCTCTTCATGATCCGACTACTATCGCGTATCTGATCGACCCGTCCTGTATTGAGACAAAAGAAATGTATACAGAGATTGATATTACCGGAGGTCCGAGCCACGGACGGACAAACTGCGATTATTTCAACTTGCGGACGGATGTTCCAAAGAACAGTAAAGTAGCTGTTAAACTGGATGTAGATAAGTTCTGGGATATCGTAGAAGATAATCTGAAGCTTTATGACGCAATATAAAATAAAACAGAGGAGGTATAAAGTGGGTATGAAAAAAAGGTTATTGGCGGTTTTAATGGGGTGTGTTATGGTAATAGGTCTTGCCGGATGCGGCGGGGGCACATCAACGGGAACTGAAACAGAGACATCCGCGGATACAGAGACTGCAGCGGACGCGGAAACTTCCGGTGATCCGATTAAGGTAGCGCTGGTGTATTCTGGTTTTCTGGGGGACAAATCCTTCAACGACCTGGCTCATGACGGAGCTATGAGAGCAAAAGAAGATTTTGGAATCGAGGTGCAGGAGCTGGAATCCGGTGAAGCAGCTGACTGGGAAGCAAACTTTGTGGCGATGGCGGACGCGGGATATGATCTGGTGATCGGTGTATCAACACAGTTCCAGGATATCATGGAAAAACACTGCCCGAATTATCCGGATACCAAATTTGCGCTGATTGATGGTGTCAGTGACGCAGGAGATAATGTGGTATCCACTCTGTTCGCGCAGAATGAGGGCTCCTTCCTGACCGGAGCCGCGGCGGCTATGTTTACAACACATACAGAGATTGAAGGCGTAAATGAGGAAAAGATTATTGGATGGGTAGGAGGAATGGATATCCCTGTACTGCATGATTACTTTGTGGGCTTTGAGCAGGGCGCCAAATATATTGATCCTGACATCCAGATCCTTCAGTCTTTTGCCGGCAACTTCACCGACGCTCTGAAAGGAAAAGAGCTTGCCACAGCGCAGATTAACCAGGGAGCAGACGTAATAGCCAATGTGGCGAATATTACAGGAATCGGCGCGATGGAAGCGGCGTCAGAGCTGGGCGTATACGCAATCGGAGTTGACACAAATCAGGACAGCCTGTATCCGGGGCATATTATTACTTCCATGCAGAAAAAGGTAGATAATTGTACCTATCAGATTATTGAATCTGTAGTAAACGGCACCTTTGAAGGCGGTACTTCCACCTACTTTAACCTGGCAAATGAGGGCGTAGATGTGACAGATTTCTCTGTAATCAAGGAAGCTCTCGGTGACCAGTTCCCGCAGGAAATTGTAGATAAGGTCGCGGAGCTGAGAGAACAGATTATCAACGGAGAAATTGTTGTGGATTATTACGAGGGATACGGAGATCCCGCGAACCAGTAAAAAGAAGAAAGCCGCAGCTTTTTCGTAAGTCCGCAGACGGCCCATAAATTTTTATGGGCCGTCTGTAAATAAAGTGAGGTGCAAAATGGCAGCAGAAGAATATATCGTAGAAATGACAGATATAGACAAAAGCTTTCCGGCAGTACATGCGGTAGACGGCGGACAGTTTAATCTGAAGAAGGGAGAAATTCACTCTTTGATCGGAGAAAACGGGGCAGGAAAATCTACCATGATGAAGATGCTCTACGGATTGTATGAGCCGGACGGCGGAACGATTCGAATCAGGGGAAAAGAAATGACCCATTTGAATCCCGGTATTGCGATTGGGGAAGGAATCGGAATGGTACATCAGGAATTCATGCTGGTGAATGAGCTGACTGTGCTGGAGAATGTTATTCTGGGCTTTGAGCCGAGAAAAGGTGTGACGATTGATTTTGATGAGTCGAGAAAAAGAATCAGCAAATATATAGATACCTATCATATGGATATACAGCCGGATAAAAGGATTAACCAGATTTCCGTGGGAGAGGCGCAGAGAGTGGAAATTATCAAGACGCTTTACCGGGGAGCGGAGGTCCTGATTCTGGATGAACCTACGGCGGTTCTGACACCGCAGGAATGTGAACAGCTTTTTGTAATTCTGAAAGGACTCCGGGATTCCGGAAAATCTATAGTCTTTATTTCCCACAAGTTAAACGAAGTAATGGAGATCTCGGACCGTATTACAGTCATGAGGCAGGGAAAATATATTCGAACAGTAAATAAGGAAGATACCGACACAAAGCAGCTTGCCAAAATGATGGTAGGGCGTGAGGTATTCTTGAATATAGAAAAAGCAAAATCGAAAATAGGGAAGCCGATTTTGGAAGTAAAGGATTTGTGGACCTCAGGAGAAAAAGAGCTGTCTAAAATCCGCGGCGTGTCCTTCCAGGTCAGAGCAGGTGAAATTGTCGGAATCGCGGGAGTGGATGGAAACGGTCAGAGTGAACTGGTAGAAGCCATAGCCGGACTTCGAAGGGTGGAAAAGGGCAGTATTTTGCTGGATGGAACAGACATTACGAATTACTCGCCCAGAAAAGCCAGGGAAGCGGGTCTGACTCATATTCCGGAAGACCGGAATCTCAGAGGACTGAACAGATCCCTTTCAATAGAGGACAATCTGATCGCCTGGAAATTTCAGACAAAACCCTATGCCTCGGGTATTGTGCGAAGGAAAAAAGAGGTGCGCGGTTTTGCGGAAAAACTTATCAAACGATTTGATATCCGCCCGGCGGAACCGGAGGTAATCACTCAGAGTCTTTCGGGAGGAAATGCTCAGAAAATCGTAGTGGCAAGAGAAGTGGACGCCGATGGGAAACTGCTGATTGCTTCGCAGCCCTCCAGAGGCGTGGATATCGGAGCGATTGAGTCTATCAGAAAAATATTAAATGAAGTAAAACGGCAGGGAAAAGGAATTCTTCTGGTCTCTGCGGACTTGGAGGAAGTCCTGGCTCTTTCAGATACAATTATTGTAATGTACGAAGGAAAAATCCGGGGTATCGTGGATTCGGAGGAAGCCGGTACGGACAATGTGGGAATGATGATGCTGGGAGAGTCTCCGGAAAATCATGACAAGGAGGTATCCTGACTATGGCTGTAAAGAAAATGAATCGATACGTAACTCTTCTCCTTACGCTCCTACTTTCACTTGCCGTAGGCTTTGTGTTCATGCTGATTCTTGGCTATCAGCCTCTGGACGCTTACTTACAGCTCTTCAGAGGAGCGTTTATCGGTTCTGTCAATCTGGGGACGACACTTCAGAAATTTGTGCCGATTCTTCTGACTGGAATCGGGTTCGCGGTGGCGGCAAAGGTAGGGTGTTTCAACGCGGGAATTGAAGGAGAGCTGTACCTGGGAGCGATGGCTGCCGCGCTGACCGGCCATTATATCAAGGGACTTCCTGCTCCGCTGCATCTTCTGATCTGCTTCCTGGCTGCAATAATTGTGGGAGCTCTTTGGGCAGCGATTCCGGCTCTTTTGAAAGTAAAGTGGGGCGTAAATGAGATTGCGGTCTGCATTCTGGCGGGATATGTGGCAAAATATATTACATCTTATCTCTGCAACGGACCCTTCAGCGCCGGCTCCGGCGTACCTCAGACTCCGCAGGTAGAAGAGGGCGTGATTCTTCCATATATTATGGAACCAAGCCAGGCGAATGCGGGTATCTTCATAGCGGTCCTTGCGGTTGCGGCTGTTATCTGGCTTATATACCGTTCCACCATTGGATATAAATTTACCACAGTGGGCCTGAATCCCTATCATGCGGATTATATGGGGATAAACTCCAAAAAAGTAATTGTACAGGGCATGATGCTCTCCGGTGCTCTGGGCGGTATTGCCGGGGCTATTGAAGTGCTGGGTACATATGGATATTTTCTGGATAATTTTTCTCTGAACATCGCAAACGATGGAATGCTTTCCTCAATGATTGTCTGGAATGATATCCGGCTGGTTCCTGTTATGTCATTTTTTATCGCGGCGCTGAAAGCGGGCGCGTTGTCTATGGAACGGTTTGCAGGTGTCCCCAGATCGATTGTAGATACGATCACGGCAATTTTTGTGGTATTTGCGACCATGGAAACACTGTTTACAATTAAGAAGAAAAGAAAAGCAAAGTCCGGCAAAGGAGGTAAGAAAGAATGAGCGACGTATTTAATCTGTCTCTGATATATGCAACCATACGCTCCGCAACGCCGATTCTGTTTGCGGCTCTCTGCGCTACTATCACTCAGCAGGCGGATATCCTCAATATCGGTACAGAAGGAATTATGCTTACGTCGGCATTTGTCGCGGTACTGACCAGCTTCATGACCGGCAGCTGGCTGATTGCCATTCTCATTGCTGTACTGAGCGGAATTGTTATGGCGTTGATTATGGCGGTGGCAAATATACGCTATAATGCGCATATAGCAGCTATTGGTATCGCAATTAACATGTTCGCACTGGCCATTACCAAATTCGGGCTGAAACAGTTTTTGGGAACATCCGGCACCTTTACCAGTCCGGATATTGCAGCGATTCCCAGAATTCATATAGCGGCTTTTGATAATATTCCAGTGCTGAATGAAGTGTTTAATAACTGGTGCGTAACGGAAGTTTTTGGAATTATTATGGTGGTAGTTTTGTGGTTTCTTTTATTCCGGACAGTCTGGGGACTGCGTGTACGCTGTGTGGGCCGTCTTCCAATGGCTGCGGAGACTGCGGGAATCAAAGTACGTGCGCTGAAATATCAGGTTATGATTATTTCCGGTATCCTTGGCGGCTTGGCAGGCGCCCATCTGTCTCTTGGTTATTCTCAGATGTTCGCGGATAATATTACGAATGGACGGGGATTCCTGGGGGTAGCGGCTATGAATTTCGGAGGAATGAATCCGTTTCTGGTATGGGCAGGAACACTGCTTTTCGGGTTTATTGATTCCGTAGGTTCCCGTCTTCAGTCTTACGGACTTCCATCACAGTTTGTGCTGATGCTTCCGTATGTCTTTACAATTACGGTACTTGCGGTGGCAATGTGGAGAAAGAGCAGAAAAGAAATCAAGGCAAAGAGCGCGCTTTAAATGTAAAGAAGTAAGGAGGGAAAAGCATGAAACGCAGAAAGGTGATCCTGGATGTGGATACGGGCTCGGATGATGCCGTAGCGATTATGCTTGCTGCCAGATCAGAGGAGCTGGAGATTTTGGGAATTACAGTGACATGGGGGAACCGGCCCGTGGAAAATTGTACGGAGAATACGCTTCGTGTTTTGAAACTGCTGGGAAAGGAAAAAGAAATTCCAGTATACAAAGGCTGCCCTCAGCCTATGGTCAGATACCTGACCAGGCAGCGCAACGCGGCGCTTAAAACGGATGGTATCAGTATTCAAAAGGATGGAAAGGAATATTCTGTCCACCCGGCTTTGCTGAATCTGCCGCCTTCGGAAATGGAACCGCAGAAAACACATGCCTGCGCTTATTTGGTGGAAACACTGCTGAATGCAGAAGAAAAAATTACGCTGATTGCTGTGGGACCATATACAAATGTGGGGATGGCGCTGCGGATGGAACCCGGAATTAAAGAGCATATTGAAGAGATTGTGCTGATGGGCGGAGCGGTAAATATGGGGAATATTACGCCCTGTGCGGAAGCAAACTTCTATCATGATCCCGAAGCTGCCAAGATTATTCTGGACAGCGGTATTCCGTGCAGAATTGTGGGGCTGAATGCCACACATTCCGCGGAGCTGAATCTGGATGACGCCAGGATTCTGAGAGAACAGGGGACCGCGGAGTGCCAGTTTGTGGCGGAGCTGATTGAAACCAGAATCGAGGCGCTTAAGCAGATGGGAACCGGAAACGGGTATTCAGACGCTATCCATGACGCTCTTGCTGTGGCCAGCGTGATTGATCCGGCTGTAATTGAGAAAGAAGTACGCTGCCGCTGTGATGTAGATATCAATGGCGGAGCGGCAGATGGTGAGCTGATTACGGATAAACGCTTAGGCTATGAAGCGGATGATCGGGTAAAAACCCGTGTAGCGTTGAAAGGAAGTAAAGAAAAATTCTTTGCTCTTTTACTTGAAAGACTTGGAGAGAAAAAGAATGGGTCTCATGTCAGATAGAGAAAAAATAGGAAATCCTGGGCTGGCGCTGACCTTTATTTTTACTATGCTGGCTATGCTTACCTGGGCGGATTATATGGGTTTTTTTACAGGGCCGGTGTATCTGGTTAAGGGATTGGTGGAACTGGCCTGTTATATTCCCTACCTGATAGGAGCTGTTTTATTCTTCCTTAAAGGAGACACGGTAAATGGAACCATTTATCTGATTTTTGCCACGCTGTTTGGCGGAGTAGGCGGATTCCTGGATCTGGCCTATGCGGCTTCTGAGCTTCTGGAATTCGAGGTGTGCAGGCAGATGGCAGCAATCCCATATTTCTGGGGAGCGCTTTCCATGGTCCCCATGATTATTTCGGTCAGAAAGACTGCCAGTCCGGTAAGTATATTGTGTTACGTCTGCGCGGCTTCATTTCTGACCCTGATGCTTCCGGCTGCTTTCGGAATTTTTTCTGAGCCGCTGAATGCGGTGGTGGCCTGGCTCAACCTGGCGGTAGGAATCACCGGTATGTACACGCTTATCAGCGGCCTGCTGGCGGCGGGAGGCTGCCGGCCTCTTCCGGAAGGAAAGCCTGCGGCAAAAACGGATTCAGTATTGGGAAAAGGAGAGGAAAATTATGAAACTGGCTGTGGTAGGCAGCATTAATATGGATATGACAATAACAGCTGACAGGATTCCGAAAAAGGGCGAGACGCTGAGCGGAGGAACCGTACATTATGTTCCCGGAGGAAAAGGCGCGAATCAGGCGGTAGCTATGGCAAAGCTGGGGGCGGAGGTGGAAATGTTTGGCTGTGTGGGCCAGGATGAAAACGGGAAAAAACTGCTGAAAAATCTTCAGGAGGCTGGCGTAAAAACAGATCATATCCGGGAACTGAAAGACGTGCCTACGGGGATTGCCATGATTACTGTCGCAGAAAATGATAATACGATAGTGGTAGCGGCTGGAGCGAATGGCTGCGTGGATAGGAAATATGTGGATTCGGTGAAAGAGATTCTGAGAGAATTTGATATGGTAATTATGCAGCATGAAATTCCTCTGGACACGGTGTGGTATACAGTGGATTTCTGCTGGAAGAATCAGATACCGGTTGTGCTGAATCCGGCTCCTGCGGCTGCGGTTCCGGAAGATGTGATAGATAAGGCTGCGTATATCACGCCAAATGAGCATGAGGCAGCGCTGATCTTTGGAGACGGCATGAGTACGGAAGAGCTTTTGAAGCAATATCCGGAAAAGCTGATTATTACACAGGGCTCCCGAGGAGTGTCTGCCTGCCTGAAGACAGGAGAAGTAATTCAGGTGCCGGCGCGCCCCGCCAGGGTGGTGGATACCACCGGAGCAGGAGATACACTTAACGGAGCGCTGGCGGTACAGCTGGCGCAGGGAAAGTCCCTGAAAGAAGCATTAATTTATGCTAACACAGCCGCAAGTCTGTCGACAGAAAAGCTGGGAGCTCAGAGCGGAATGCCTTCGGCAGAGGAAGTGGAAAAAGAACTGAAAAAAGAAATGTGAGCAACAGGGGGAAAACCGGGCCGGACTTCCACACAGGCCGGACGCGTGTCCTCTGCAATAAAATGCCGTGCTGATTTTCAGCGCGGCATTTTCGTACGTTTTTATACAAACTGTTATTTTACACATTCCTGCTTGTTATTTTATCCAGAATCAGCTATAATGTCGCTCATATCTATTTATCATGCGTTTGAAATTTACGATTCTATTCAATGCAAATGTTTGCTGAACGCAAAAGAGGAGGAGACATGAATCCGATACTGTACGAGCTTCTGTGGTTCTTTTTTGTATATTCCTTTGCGGGCTGGGTGATTGGGACAATTGCTGCCGCGGTTCGGGAGAAAAAGTTTGTGGATGTGGGCTTCCTGTATGGCCCCCTGTGTCCGGCCTACGGCCTGGGCGGCGTGGTTTACGCCATCTTTCTGTCAGAGCTGAAAGGCCATCTGTTTTTCCTGTTCCTGGGCGGTGTGATTCTGGCTTTCCTGATGACGGCGTTTACGGGAGTTGTGCTGGAGCGTATCTTCCATAGAAAATGGTGGGATTACTCCAGAAAGCGGTTTCAGTTCAGCGGATATGTAAATCTGCCTTACCTGCTGTTCTGGGGCGCGGCAGCAGTCGTGAGCATTCTTTTTGTGAATCCGTTTCTGCGCAGAGTGCTCCGGATGATTCCGGGGACAGCCGGAGAAGTGATTCTTCTGGTGCTTGTGATTCTGACCGTTCTTGACCTGGCCGGGACGCTGACAGGAATTCTGAAGGTAAGATCTCATGTGAAGAAGCAGTCTCTGATTTACGGAGTGTCGGAAAACCTTCAGAAGACGGCGGATCTGATGGGACAGGGACTGACCAGGCTGGTGCTGCGGCGTATGGAGCGGGCTTATCCGTCCCTGAACGCGGGCGAACTTCTGAAAGCCAGAAAAGAGCAGGAGCGGAAAAAGAAAGAGGCAGAGGAAGCTTCCGGTGTATTTGCGCCGGGCTGTTCTTTCTACAAACTGGCCAGTCTGTTTTTCCTGGGGGCCTTTCTGGGAGATATTACAGAAACCATTTTCGTGTTTGCCACCACCGGCAGGCTGGTGAGCCGCAGCAGCGTTCTGTACGGACCTTTCAGTATTGTATGGGGCTTCGGCTTCGTGCTCTTGACCGCTATGCTTTATCAGTACCGGAACCGGAGCGATGGTTTCATTTTTGCCTTCGGAACGGTAATGGGCGGCGCTTACGAATACATCTGCAGCGTGTTTACGGAGATTGTATTCGGCACCGTGTTCTGGGATTACAGTGACATTCCCTTCAATCTGGGCGGAAGAATCAATCTTCTATTCTGTTTCTTCTGGGGCATTGCCTCAGTGGTATGGATGAAGCTGCTTTATCCGCGGATTTCCTCCTGGATCGAGAAGATTCCCCGGAAAATCGGAAACCCGGCAGTCTGGATTCTGATTGTTCTTATGACTGCGGATATTGCGGTGACGGCCCTGGCGCTGAACCGGTACACGGTGCGGCAGACGGGAGATGGAATCCACACGGCAGCCGATGGTTTCCTGGATGAGCATTATCCGGATGAGCGGATTGAGAAATGCTTCCCGGGTCTGGTGATTGTGGAGAAGCCGGAGAAGCCGGAAGCCCCCAAAACAGGCGCCTGAAGGCCAATTTTCCCGGTAATTTTCCCGGAAAAAACACTTGATTTCCTGGAAATTCTATGGTATAGTATTACCTCGTGATATATTATAAAATTCCTTGTTTCCCCCAAGAGTGGGGAAGCCAGAGACCAAAAGGAGGTAAAGCATGAACAAGTATGAATTAGCATTAGTTGTGAGTGCAAAGGTAGAGGATGATGTCAGAACCGCTACTGTAGAAAAGGCAAAAGAGTACATTGCCCGTTACGGCGGAGTTGTGACAGAGGTTGAGGATTGGGGCAAGAAGCGTCTTGCTTACGAGATTCAGCACATGAGAGAAGCATTCTACTACTTCATCCAGTTCGACGCTGAGGCTGACTGCCCGGCAGAGGTGGAGAAGCACGTTCGCATCATGGAGAATGTCATCCGCTATCTGTGTGTTCGCAAAGACGCATAGACAAGAAGGTTTTTGACCGGAAAAGTGGAGGATTGTTGGTATGAATAAAGTCATTTTAATGGGACGTTTGACAAGAGATCCGGATGTACGCTATTCACAGGGAGAGAGCGCGACCGCGGTGGCCAGATTCACCCTTGCGGTGGACCGCAGATTCAGAAGAAACGGAGAAGAGACGACGGCTGATTTTATCGGCTGCGTGGCTTTTGGAAGACAGGCTGAGTTTGCTGAGAAATATCTGCGCCAGGGAACGAAGGTAGTGCTTACCGGACGCATCCAGACCGGCAGCTATACAAACCGTGACGGACAGAAGGTGTATACCACGGATGTGGTGGCCGAGGATCTGGAATTCGCAGAGAGCAAGGCCGCTGCAGCAGAGCGTGGAGCAGGCTTCCAGTCCCAGCAGAGTTCCAATCCGTTCCAGTCCGCGCCGGCGCCTTCCGCGGCAGCGGGAGACGGCTTTATGAATATTCCGGACGGAATTGATGAAGAGCTGCCGTTCAACTGACAATCGTGGAACAGTTTGCAGAATATAGAAGGAGGTAACAGCCATGGCTTACACAAAATCCGATAGAGGCGACGCTCCGATGAGACGGAGAGGCATGGGACGCAGAAGAAAGAAAGTCTGCGTATTCTGTGGAAAAGAGAATAACGAGATCAGCTACAAGGATGTAGCGAAGTTAAAGAGATACGTATCTGAGAGAGGAAAGATCCTTCCCAGAAGAATCACAGGAAACTGTGCAAAGCACCAGAGAGCGCTGACTGTAGCAATCAAGAGAGCACGTCACGTAGCCCTGATGCCCTACGTAATGGACTAAGTCAGAAACAGGTAAAGACGAAAAGCCCCGCGGCAGGACAAGGCCGCGGGGCTTTTTTTCCACGGAGGCAGTGAGCACTGCGGGATACGAAAAGGAATACAGTATGATTCAAAAGAAAAAACTGAATCAGTTTTATATAGAAGAATATGAGCGGGCGGGCCGGAAGAAGGGAAAAAATGTATTGAAGGATCCCGCCGCCCAGACAAGAATTAAAAACCTTCAGAGGGCCTTCCGGCGGGCACGCCCCTATCAGACCAACAGCCAGGTGCTGGAGGATCTGCACCGGCAGCTGAAAAATGTGGCTGTCTGGGCTTACAGAAGGAACCGGGCGGAGGTTATCCAGCTGATCAATGCGGAGATGATTCCCAAGCTGGTATCTCTGGATCTGGGACTGCTTTTGGAAGAACAGCGGGAAGGCATCAATGGCGAATTCCTTGCCTGGCTGCGCCGGACAAT
Organism: uncultured Merdimonas sp.; assembly: GCA_944375725.1. Taxonomy (GTDB): domain Bacteria; phylum Bacillota; class Clostridia; order Lachnospirales; family Lachnospiraceae; genus Laedolimicola. The sequence continues at coordinate 18,645 of CALWAZ010000002.1, forward strand.
GCCGGAGGCAGTCTGTTCGGAGACGCTGTTTTCCCTGTATCCGCAATTCCGCCGCTATAAGGTGAGAAACAGGATTCTGGAGCTGGTTCCGGCCCGGCCGGAGATGGAGTTCGCGGAGGTGCGGGAGATCCGGCGCCATTTTATTCTGCATATCGGGCCCACCAACAGCGGAAAGACCTTTCATTCCCTGGAGCGCCTGCGGGAAGCTTCCTGCGGCGTATATCTGGGTCCTTTGCGGCTTCTGGCTCTGGAGGTCTATGAGCGCATGAATGAGATGGGCGTGGCCTGCACTATGCGGACCGGGCAGGAGTGCATCGAGGAGGAAGGCAGCCGGGTGACGGCTTCTACCATAGAGATGGCTGACTTTGATGAAAATTATGATGTGGCAGTCATTGACGAGGCCCAGCTGGTGGCAGACACGGACCGGGGACATTCCTGGACGAAAGCTATTCTGGGCCTGCGCGCCCGGGAAATCCATATCTGCATGAGTCCGGCCGCGGAGCAGGTCATCTGCCATCTTATCGGTCTCTGCGGCGATGATTATGAAATCCTGCGCTATGAACGCAAGACAGAGCTGATCTGCGAGGACAGGCCCTTTGTGTTCCCGGATGACGTGCAGGAGGGGGACGCCCTGATCGCCTTTTCCAAAAAGTCTGTGCTGGATGTGGCGGGCCGTCTGGAGGAAGCGGGAATCAGTTCCAGCGTCATCTACGGCAGTCTTCCGCCGGAGATCCGCCGCCGCCAGACCCGGCTTTTCAACCGGGGAAAGACGAAGGTGGCTGTGGCCACGGACGCCATCGGCATGGGGCTCAATCTTCCGGTGCGCCGGATTGTATTTCTGCAGACGGACAAGTTTGACGGCACCAGCCGGAGGCCCCTGAAGGCTTCGGAGATCAAGCAGATCGCCGGACGGGCAGGCCGCTTCGGCATTTATGATAAGGGCTATGTGACCGCCATGGGAGAGGAGGAACTGGAATATATCCGGGCCAATTTCCAGGCGGAGGAGGAACCGCTGACCCAGGTAAATCTGGGATTCCCCCAGGTGCTGCTGGATATAGGCGCCCCTCTGGATGAGCTGATGAAAATCTGGTATTCGGTAACGCCTTCAGAGCCTTTTGTCAAGGAAAATATCGATGAGGCCCTGTATCTCTATGAGCAGGCAAAAAAATGCCGGAACATGATAGACGGCTTTGAAAACAAGCATCTGCTGTACCGGATGATTACCTGCCCCATCGATATCAAGGACAGGAAAGTGGTGTCTCTCTGGCTTCTCTACTGCAAAACCTGGTCGGCAGACGTTTCGCTGGAACGGCCTGTCCTCCACAGGGAGAAAAAGGGCGGCATTCTGCAGTATGAGACCTATTATAAACAGCTGGACCTGTATTATCAGTTCTCCCACCGGATGCAGAAGGAGATTGACGAGGAATGGCTGGCCGAAGAACGGGAAAAGACAGAGATGCAGATCATGAATTATCTGGCGAAGGGGAAGAAGAATTACATCGCCCGGTGCCGCTACTGCGGGAAGCTGCTTCCCCTGGGATCGCCCTTCCAGGTCTGCGACCGCTGTTATGGGAAAAAATAAGGAAAGAACAGAGAGAGGAGGATTTCTATGAGCAAAGTACTTTTAAGCGCCGACAGTACCTGTGACCTGGGCAGCGAGCTGAAGGAACAGAACCAGGTACATTATTACCCCTTTCATATTATTCTGGATGGAAAAGACTATCAGGATAATGTGGACATTACACCCCGGGAGATTTTTCAGGCCTATTATGACAAAAAAATACTGCCCCAGACGGCAGCTATCAATGTACAGGAATACCTGGACTATTTTACGCCCTTTGTGGAGCAGGGATACGAAGTGGTGCATCTGAACCTGGGCGGCGCTCTTTCCAGCGCCCATCAGAACTGCATGCTGGCCGCTTCTGAGCTGCCGGGAGTCTATCCGGTGGATTCCTGTAATCTTTCCACGGGAATCGGCCATCTGGTGCTGGACGCTGCGGAGTGGATCCGGCAGGGAATGTCCGGGGCAGAGGTGGCGGAGCGCCTGAAGGCGCGGCGCGGGCTTGTCCATGCCAGCTTTGTTCTGGATACGCTGAAATTCATGAGCGCCGGCGGCCGGTGCAGCAGCATCACGGCTCTGGGAGCCAA
>CALWAZ010000003.1 GCA_944375725.1 uncultured Merdimonas sp.
CAGCAGCACCAGAAGCACTGCCCAGGCTATCACAATAAACACCCGAAACATTGAAATTCCTCCCCGCTGTTCCTGATTTTCTTTCATTATACTTAAGGCCGGGACAAATAAAAAGAGCGGGCGCTCGTCAGAACTTTCCCTTTTCTGACAGCTTTCCCGCTTTTGTCTTAATCTTTTCTCTTAAACGTTTCTCCTAAGCTCTTTCCCTAAAAGGTATCCTCCGGAATCCGCGCCACGAAATTCTCCACAAGTCTTACGCTGTGCTCAATGGCCTGCTTCTCAAACTCCGGATAATCCACGGACGCGCTATCGTCCGCCTTATCGGAAATGGCCCGCACAATCACGAAGGGCACCTTATTCAGATACGCCGCCTGGGCGATCGCCGCCCCTTCCATCTCTGTGCAGTACCCGTCTGTCCAGGAGGCGATCTCTTCTTTCACCTCTCTGCCTGCCACAAACTGGTCTCCGGTCACCACACGGCCCACAAAAACCTGAATATCCGGATTGACCTCCTCGCAGGCCGCCTTTGCCATCCGGATCAGCTCCGGATCCGCCGGGAAACTGAGCGTATCCATCCGGGGAATCTCACCTCTCGCGTAGCCGAAGGCCCGCGCGTCCATGTCATGCTGCAGGGCGTCCGAGGAGAGCACAATATCTCCGATATTGATCTCCGCCTTCAATGAACCCGCGATTCCCGTATTGATCAGCCGGTTTACGTTGAACACATCCACCAGAATCTGTGCGCAGAGTCCCGCGTTCACCTTTCCGATTCCGCTCCTGACCAGCACCACATCTCTGTCATTCAGCCTTCCCTGATAAAACTCCATGGATGCCTTCTTTACGACAACCTCTATCTCCATCTTTTCCTTCAAAAGAACTATTTCCTCTTCCATGGCTCCGATAATGCCTGTTCTTCCCATAACCAACCTCGCTTTCCGCTTCCATCTCTGTTCTCGTTTACAGCATATCCTTCTGCCGGATTATTTTTTATTGTAACAACAGATGCATATAATTTCAAGACATTTCCGGTTTTCTCATCTTTTCCATCTCTTTGCCACTACTTCCCGGTATCTCTCCCGCCCTCTCTCTGCCTTCCGCGGCAGAACAGAAAACGCCGGCGGGGAAGGCTGTCCCCGCCGGCGTTTTCTTTCCCGGTCTGCCATTACTGCCCGCAGACCGGGAATAGGAAAAAGTGTGTTGTGTGTCTTTTTTGTTTTTATCAAGTGTGTTGTGTTACCAAATTATAAAGATTCGAAATTCCATATTCAATTGTAAGATCGGGCTGCGAAGCAGCCCAAGTGTCTGTTTTGCTTGTTTTCCTTGCTCGTGTGTCGCCCAAACACCGGTGCAGGGATTATGATGCCTTCATGGCTTTAGTTTGAGTACTTGTGGTTTCTGTAGTGGAACCTTCCGTTACGCTATGTACGCCACGGACACAGTACCAGCGGCCTGACGTTACGGAAATATTGGACTTGCTGCCATGACAGGATGTTGTATTCTGCTCTTCAAAATGGTAAATTCCAATAGTTCCAAAACTACTGCCGCCATCCAAGCTTTCATCCAGATATACTGCAACTTTAACCCAATCACAAACAGAACGTGCATTTGTTGTCCCGGAAACATTCACTTTCCCTTTTCCAGCATCCTTTATTCCACTGGTTCCGCTTGCCAGATAAGTCCCTCTTGCTATTCCATACCAGTTATCAATCGCTTCGTCTTCTGTATTAACATATTCATGATATCCAGGCACTGTTACATTTTCCGCATGACTTAACAACCCTTGCGTTCCCCAACAACATATTGCAGATACAAGACTTATAATTATTGCGTTTATTTTCTTCATGCCCCTTTCCTCCCCTCCTTTCTCTATAAAATCGTAAAACATTACATTAAAAATACGATTTTGAGCAGAAAAATCATATGCTATCAAAGAATAATTCTTGGATAATCATTTTAAACTCTTCTAACTCTGAGTCCGCTATTACCCGATAATATGCATTCCCTTGCTGCAATTCCGTTGCATAAAAGGGTGTAATTTCGTCTCCATCTATTTCCAAAACATCTAATTCCCCGGTATAATGATACATTTTAATTTTATCTATAACTTTCCCATCAATTTTAACATCAAAACTCGCATTACTATTTTGTTTGTTTTCATAAATTATTAACACAAAATCTTTATACATAAACTCCATCTGAGCTTCACCCATATTTTCGTCAATATAAATTTTCTCCAACTCCATCCCCTGCGGCTTATACCCAAGCCTCAGCGCCAGTATCCCCAGCCGCTCCTCAATTTCATCGTAAGCTTCTTCTTCTGTAACATCCTTATAAATTTCTTCATCCCCACTGATAATTGTTACATTATACTCCCCATCCTCAGCCTGGCTCTCCACCTTCGGCGCAAAGAGCCGCTCGCCACTGGCGCCAAGGCCGAGGGCTGCCAGAAGGGCCGCCGCCAGGCCTACGGCTATGAGCGCGCGCCTGCGGATATGGAAGGTCCTGGGTGAGGACGCTTTTCTCTTCGTCTTCTCTATCCGTTTCATCAGATCCGCGTAGGAGTCCTCCGGCATCCGGAGGGAAGACAGCTCTGGATCCTCCCCGGCGGCCTCATCCGCTTTTTTCTCCAGAGCCTCAGCTTCTGTCTCAATTTCTTTTTCTATCCATTTATGGAATTTGTCTCTCGTCATTTTCTTCCTCTTAATTTCTTCCAATATGAATTGACAGACCGATGGGATCCTATCATAATAAACATAGACTGTTTTTCACGGAGGTGGAATCATTGAAACGTATACTTCTGACCGGCGGAGGAACCGCCGGACATGTGACTCCCAATATTGCCCTGCTTCCCAGGCTTCGGGAGCTTGGCTACGAAATCTTTTACATGGGATCCTATGATGGAATAGAGAAAAAACTGATTGAAGAATTTCAAATTCCCTATTACGGCATTTCCTCCGGAAAGCTGCGCCGCTATTTTGATCCCAAAAACTTTACCGATCCGTTTAAGGTTCTGAAAGGGTACGGAGAAGCCCGGCATATTATCAAAAAACTGAAGCCGGATGTGCTGTTTTCCAAGGGCGGTTTCGTCTCTGTTCCTGTGGTGCTGGCCGCCAGACATTTTAAGATTCCGACGATCATCCACGAATCTGATATGACCCCCGGCCTGGCGAATAAGCTCTGCATTCCTTCCGCCTGGAAGGTCTGCTGCAACTTTCCTGAGACTCTTCAGTATCTTCCAAAGGAGAAGGCTGTTCTGACCGGATCTCCCATCCGCCAGGAGCTCCTTACAGGCGATTCTCTGAAAGCGCTCCGCTTTACAGGCCTTTCGCCGGACAAACCTGTGATTCTCGTCATGGGAGGCAGTCTCGGCGCCGCCGCGGTAAATGAAGCCGTCCGGAGCATTCTTCCCCGGCTGCTGACAGAGTATCATGTCATTCATCTCTGCGGCAAGGGAAAGGTAGACCCCACACTGAACGGCCTTTCCGGCTATGTTCAGTATGAATACATCAAAAATGAATTAAAGGATCTGTTCGCTCTGGCCGACATTGTCATCTCCAGAGCAGGGGCAAACGCCATCTGCGAGCTTCTGGCCCTGCGCAAGCCCAGCCTGCTGATTCCGCTTCCGGCTGCTTCCAGCCGGGGTGACCAGCTTCTGAATGCCCGTTCCTTTGAGAAACAGGGCTTCAGCATGGTGCTGGAGGAGGAACAGATCACTCCGGACTCTCTTCTCGATGCCGTGCATGCTCTCTATGAGAACAGACAGCAGATGACCGAGGCCATGGCCGTCAGTCATCAGTCAGACTCCATAGAGACCATTATCAGCCTTATTGAAGAAGCTGCCGGACGTTCCTGAGCCTGTCTGCGGTTTCCCGGGGACAGCGGAAAAACTCCGGAACATTTCGAATTTTTCCTGCACAGAAAGGGAATGCGTCAGCGTTCCCTTTTTTGTGTCTCTTTTCTCTTATCACCGTTTTCCGGCCATTTCTCTGTTCACCCTCAAAGCTTCCTCTGTTTCAAAGCTCTTCATATTCGTCCTGAAAATTCTCCTTCATCCATTTCTTGCTCTTCCGGAGATAGCTGTCAATCGTACTCAAGGATACTCCGCGCTGTTTCGCAACCGTCTTTCTCGGCACTCCCAGGTATTCTACCAGAATCAGCACCTCATACCAGTCCTCATTCTTTTCGCGCAGCGCTTTCAGAACGCTGCTGCAGAGACGCCGGTATTCCACAAGCTCCAGAGCGCGGCTGGAAGCAGGGTCCGCCACTTCCTTTTCCGTCTTCCAGGAATCATCCGCCAGAACTTCTCTGCGGCTGCTGGATTTCTTCCAGTGGTCATGAACCAGATTGGAAGCGACTACAATCAGCCAGCTTTTCAGTTTCTCGCAGATGATGTAATCCTGATAGCCGTACAGCCTCACAAATGTCTCCTGACAGATATCCTGTGCCAGATAATAATCCTTTGTCATTCTGTAGGCAATCTTCAGCACCATATTTTTATATTGTTCGTATATCTCTTCAAATTTATCTTCCGTAGTTTTCACCGCATCGCTTTCCGGCTTCAGTTCCCTGCTAAGAGAGCTGTAAGCTCATCTCTGGCTTCCTCGGTCAGACTTCCGGGCTGCCAGGTAATTCCCGCCCCATCTTCTTTATAGCGCGGAATAAGATGCATATGAAAATGAAATACTGTCTGTCCTGCTGCCTCTCCGTTGTTCTGCACCAGATTCAGGCCGTCGCATCCCAGCTTTTCCATCATGCGGCTGCCTATTTTCCGTGCAAGCACAATCGCTTTCCTGCAGTGCTCCTCATCCATCTCAAAAAGATTCGCAAAATGCTCCTTGGGCACAATCAGGGCATGGCCCCGCGTGGCCGGATTCAAATCCAGAAACACTCGAAAATCTTCATCCTCATAGATTGTGGCAGACGGGATCTCTCCGTTCGCGATTTTACAAAAAATACAGTTTTCCTCTCTCATTTTCACTGTTCCTTTCCTGTTATTTATGTCATCTGCTTTTTTGTCGATTTTTGAAGATTTGTTCTATATTGTCAAATCCTTCCTCTTATGCTACACTAAAACCCAGGAGTGATACGAACATGGAAGACATCAATCTCACTATCGCCAAAATAACACATGAAATACGAAATCCGCTGACCTTGATAAACAGTTCTCTTCAGCTGATAGAAGCCACCCATCCCGAGGTGAAAGATTTTCAGTTCTGGTCTCAGACACTGGAAGATGTGGAATATCTGAACCAGCTTTTGGACGACCTGGCCGCCTACAGCGACAGCCGCCGGTTCTTTATGTGCGAGGTGGATCTGAAGGACGTGTTTCATACGCTGGATGAAAGCCTTCAGCCATATATTCTTTCTCATAAAAAGAATTTTTCCGTCCATCTGCCCGCTCAGCTTCCTCCGGTATTTGGAAATCCCATAAAACTGAAACAGGCATTTCTGAATCTTCTCAAAAACGCCTTCGAATCTACAGGGGAAAATGGATGTGTATCTTTATCTGCCAGAAAATATCTGGATCAGATTATTGTACGCGTCACAGACGACGGATGCGGCATGACTCCCGAAGAAATGGACACGCTTTTTACTCCATTCTCTTCACACAAAGCAGACGGCACGGGCCTGGGACTTGCCATCACCCAGAAAATCATCAAGGCTCATTACGGAAGCATCGATGTCTCTTCCTCACCCGGCCGCGGCACTGTATTTACCGTCACATTGCCACATTTGTAATACATATTTTAGTATAATTGTACGAATAATACAAGGAATTTCAAAGAATTTTTTTGAAACGCAGATTTTGTCATCGGCTCCGCACATGCGGAGCCGTATTTGTCAGCGCTTTTTGACAGCTCTCAGAACTTCAGAAATTTATCGACATCAGAAATAAAGATGGTAGCTCCGCCTATCTTCAGAGTACGCTCCGCCTCAACCATGACGTTTCCATTGTACTCCCATACCTTGCACTCTTCCTCGCGCTCTGTACAGCTCTGGCGCACATACTCCAGAATCTCCTCCTCGCGCTCTTTTTCAATGCAGATAAGCAGCGTGATATTTGTTCTGTTTGAATACAGGCCTTCTGTCCTGAACTTTGTGGCCCGGATGCGGTTTCTGATCAGCAGAGTTGACAGAGCATCATAATCCTGCTCCTGTACAATCACGATCATCAGCTTCATTTTTTTGTCCTCCTGAATCTATTCCTCCTGAATCCTGCGGCATAAAGACAAAACTTACGCCGCAACCTATTCCAAAGTATAGCCGACTTCCCCTCAAATTACAAGAGTCCCGGGAAGTTTTTGCCCGTTTCTTTATTTTAACGGGTTTGAACGTGCTGCCAGGAGAACGCCAGTCTTTCTCTTCTCTTCGCCTCAATCAGCACAGAAAAAAGCACCGACCCCGCGCTCCATGGCGCAAAACCAGTGCCCTGCGTGCGCGATCAGGGGTTCGAACCCTGGACACCCTGATTAAGAGTCAGGTGCTCTGCCAGCTGAGCTAATCGCGCTTATTCTTTTTTGTTTTTTCGTTGTTTTTCAACGCAAGAGTTATTATACTGTATCATTCTTAAAAATGCAAGTACTTTTTTTATATTTTCTTGATTTTTTTTTAAGGGTTATATACAATGGAGAAAATACGCCGGAAAAACGCCTTTTCCGGCGTATAAAGAACCTGCGGGAATCAACTGAAAAGGAGCAGACAAATGAGACTGAAACATATTAAAGGAGCTGAAGAGGCTGTCGCGCAGAGCCCCTGTGTGATTCACAATCCCAAGGAGCGCCCCGGAACCTGGCACGAGCTGTTCGGGAATCAAAATCCCATCCATATGGAGATCGGTATGGGCAAGGGCCGCTTTCTCATGGAACTGGCGGAGCAGAATCCCCAGATAAACTATATCGGTGTCGAGCGCTACAGCAGCGTCCTGCTGCGGGCCCTCCAGAAGATGGAGGAGGCGCCTCTGCGGAATCTGTATTTTCTGTGCGAGGATGCCGCTGAGCTGGAGGAGTTTTTCGCTCCCGGTGAAGTGGAACGGATCTATCTGAATTTTTCCGATCCCTGGCCCAAGGCCCGCCACGCAAGGCGCCGGCTCACATCCGTGAACTATCTGAACCGCTACAAGGCTGTACTGCCGCCTCAGGGACAGCTGGAATTTAAGACGGACAATGAAGCGCTCTTTGACTTTTCTCTGGAAAGCGTGGAAGAGGCCGGCTGGCAGCTGACTGGCTGTACAAGAGACCTGCATCATGACCCTGCCATGAATGAGGGAAATATCATGACAGAATATGAAGAGAAATTTTCCTCCAGGGGAAATCCCATCTTCAAGCTGACTGCGGTTCCTCCCCGGGAGCATTGCTGATTCTGTACAGACCGGGAACACTTTTTCCTGTTTTTTCAGACAATTCCAGATATATTTCGACATTGCTCTTGTCAAGCCCGTTTTGGCTTTTTGGCGGAATTTTATCTGATTTATTAAATCTGTACAAAACATCCGTTTTGATAAATACTATGTAAACCAGGTTTATACACACCCAAAAATGTGGATAATGTGGATAACTTCGTTGATAACTTTCTTTTCTGGATTTCTTCTTTGGATAAAATGTGGATAACTTTTCTGTTATCCACTCTTTTTCGTTAAAATTTTGTAAAGTCCATTAAAAGTTTGTGCAAAATGCAGTTCTGGTAATTTCTTCCCGGATTCGCACTTTTTTTCATGTCTGACAATACCAGGCTATTTTCAAAATATATTTTCAATTACGGCGGTCGAAAAAACAGAAAAAAGCAGGAGTCTCTCGGCTCCTGCAATTTCTATATTGATCCATTTATTCATTTATACGGTTTCGATTAGAAAATTCTTCTTACACAGATTACGTTTCTGTAGTTTGCCGGGGATGTGTATTTGATTCCCGTAGCCGCAGTGCTGGCATGTACAATCGTATTGTTTCCGCAGTAGATTGCCACATGGCCGCTGTAGCAGATGATGTCTCCCGGCTGCGCGTCTGCCAGGCTTAC
>CALWAZ010000004.1 GCA_944375725.1 uncultured Merdimonas sp.
TAAAGAAACCGGAGACCATCAACTACAGAACGCTGAAGCCGGAAAAAGACGGCCTGTTCTGTGAAAGAATCTTCGGACCCAGCAAGGACTGGGAGTGTCACTGTGGAAAATATAAAAAGATTCGGTACAAAGGCGTGGTCTGCGACCGCTGCGGCGTGGAGGTAACGAAATCCAGCGTCCGCCGTGAGCGTATGGGCCATATTGAGCTGGCGGCCCCGGTATCCCATATCTGGTACTTCAAGGGCATTCCCAGCCGTATGGGACTGATTCTTGATCTGTCTCCCCGTACTCTGGAGAAGGTGCTCTACTTCGCGTCCTACATTGTACTGGATGCAGGAGACACAGAGCTTCAGTACAAGCAGGTCCTGACAGAAAAGGAATATCAGGATATGCGCGAGAAATACGGCAGCCGTTTCCGTGTGGGAATGGGAGCCGAGGCGATCAAGGAGCTTCTGCAGGCCATTGACCTGGAAAAGGAATCCGTGGAACTTAAGAGCGGCCTGAAGGACGCCAGCGGACAGAAGCGCGCCCGTATCATCAAGCGGCTGGAGGTCGTAGAGGCCTTCCGGGGATCCGGAAACAAGCCGGAGTGGATGATCATGGACGCTATCCCGGTTATTCCGCCGGATCTTCGTCCGATGGTACAGCTGGACGGAGGACGTTTCGCTACCTCCGACCTGAATGACCTGTACAGAAGAATCATCAACCGTAATAACCGTCTGAAGAGACTGCTGGAGCTGGGCGCTCCGGATATCATCGTCCGCAATGAGAAGCGTATGCTGCAGGAAGCGGTAGACGCCCTGATTGACAACGGACGCCGCGGCCGTCCTGTGACAGGCCCCGGAAACAGAGCGCTGAAGTCCCTGTCTGACATGCTGAAAGGTAAATCCGGACGTTTCCGTCAGAACCTGCTTGGAAAGCGTGTAGACTACTCCGGACGTTCCGTTATCGTGGTTGGTCCCGAGCTGAAGATTTATCAGTGTGGTCTGCCCAAGGAAATGGCTATCGAGCTGTTCAAGCCCTTCGTTATGAAGGAGCTGGTGCAGAACGGCACTGCTCATAATATCAAGAGCGCAAAGAAGATGGTAGAGCGCCAGGTACAGCCCGAGGTATGGGATGTGCTGGAGGATGTAATTAAAGAGCATCCGGTAATGCTGAACCGTGCGCCTACCCTGCACCGTCTGGGAATCCAGGCATTTGAGCCGATCCTGGTTGAGGGTAAGGCTATCAAACTGCACCCGCTGGTTTGTACCGCGTTCAACGCGGACTTCGACGGAGACCAGATGGCTGTGCATCTGCCCCTGTCCGTAGAGGCTCAGGCAGAGTGCCGTTTCCTTCTGCTCTCACCGAACAACCTGCTGAAGCCCTCTGACGGAGGCCCTGTGGCTGTTCCGTCTCAGGATATGGTTCTTGGTATCTACTATCTGACCCAGGAGCGTCCGGGAAGCATCGGAGAGGGAAAGGCCTTCAAGAGCGTAAACGAGGCAATTCTGGCTTATGAAAACGGAGTCATCAAGCTGCAGTCCCGCATCAAGGTGCGCGTGAGCAAGACTCTGGCAGATGGAACCAGGATTTCCGACATTATCGAGTCTACCATGGGCCGCTTTATCTTCAATGAGATCCTGCCTCAGGATCTGGGCTTTGTGGATCGTACGATTCCGGGCAATGAGCTGAAGCTGGAAGTAGATTTCCATGTGGGCAAGAAGGGTCTGAAGCAGATCCTGGAAAAGGTTATCAATACCCATGGAGCCACCAGAACCGCTGAGGTGCTGGATGATATCAAGGCTATGGGATACAAATATTCCACCCGCGCTGCCATGACCGTATCCATTTCCGATATGACCGTGCCGCCGGAGAAGCCGGCGCTGATCCAGAAGGCGCAGGATACCGTGGATAAGATTACACGGAACTACAAGCGTGGTCTGATCACTGAGGAAGAGCGTTACAAAGAGGTCGTGGAGACCTGGAAGGACACCGACGCGGTGCTGACAAAGGCGCTGCTGGACGGCCTGGACCGCTACAACAACATCTACATGATGGCGGATTCCGGAGCCCGTGGTTCCGATAAGCAGATTAAGCAGCTGGCCGGTATGCGTGGTCTGATGGCTGATACAACAGGACACACCATCGAGCTGCCTATCAAGTCAAACTTCCGTGAGGGTCTGGACGTACTGGAGTACTTCATGTCCGCCCATGGAGCCCGTAAGGGTCTGTCCGATACGGCTCTTCGTACCGCGGACTCCGGTTACCTGACAAGACGTCTGGTAGACGTATCTCAGGAGCTGATTATCCGCGAGGTAGACTGCTGTGAGGGCAAGGATGAGATTCCGGGCATGGTAGTTCATGCGTTCCAGGATGGAAAGGAAGAGATCGAGAGCCTGCAGGAGCGTATTACCGGACGTTTCTCCTGCGAAACAGTCAAAGACAAGGATGGCAACATTATCGTGAAGGCAAATCATATGATTACGCCGAAGCGCGCGGAAGCCATCATTAAATATGGTGTACGGGAAGATGGAACTCCTTACGATTCTCTGAAGATCCGTACAATTCTGACCTGTAAGTCCCACATCGGCGTGTGCGCGAAGTGCTACGGCGCGAACATGGCAACCGGTGAAGCGGTGCAGGTAGGAGAGTCTGTCGGAATCATCGCGGCTCAGTCCATCGGTGAGCCGGGTACACAGCTGACCATGCGTACCTTCCATACGGGCGGTGTGGCCGGCGGCGATATCACACAGGGTCTTCCCCGTGTGGAGGAGCTTTTCGAGGCCAGAAAGCCCAAGGGACTTGCGATTATCACAGAGATCGCGGGTACGGTTACAATTCTGGATACCAAGAAAAAGCGCGAAGTACAGGTTACAAACGAAAACGGAGAATCCAAGACTTACCTGATTCCTTATGGCTCCCGTATCAAGGTGCAGGACGGACAGGTGCTGGAGGCCGGCGACGAGCTGACAGAAGGAAGCGTAAATCCTCATGACATCTTGAAGATTAAAGGCATCCGTGCTGTTCAGGATTACATGCTCCGCGAGGTACAGCGCGTATACCGTCTGCAGGGTGTAGATATCAACGATAAGCATATCGAGATGATTGTACATCAGATGCTGAAGAAAGTCCGCATAGAGGACAACGGCGACAGCGATGTGCTGCCGGGCACTCTGATTGACGTTCTGGACTTTGAGGAAATGAACGAGAAGCTTGAGGCAGAAGGCAAGCGTCCGGCAGAAGGAAAGCAGGTTATGCTGGGTATCACCAAGGCATCCCTTGCCACCAATTCCTTCCTGTCCGCGGCATCCTTCCAGGAGACCACCAAGGTCCTTACCGAAGCAGCCATCAAGGGCAAGGTAGACCCGCTGATCGGTCTGAAGGAGAACGTCATCATCGGTAAGCTGATTCCTGCCGGAACCGGTATGAAGCGCTACCAGAACGTGCGCCTGAGCACCGAAGTCAATGACTTCTCAGAGCTGGAGCTTTCAGAGGACGCAGATGACGATCTGGAGCTGGATGAAGAGCTGGATCTGAATGAGGCCGAGGCCGAGGAAGCCGAAAAGGATGAGCTGGAGACTGCGGATGAGGCAGAGGACAGCGGAGATCCGGTGGAAGTGTAAAAGGTTTTGAAGAACAGACCCGGCGTATAGTGCAGGTGTCTGCTTTAGAGGAACACAATAAAGAATAAGGAAAGAGGGCATTTTAAAGGCTCAAATAGAGGCCTTTAAAGTGCCCTCTTTCATATAAAAAATATTAGGCAGAATACACAAAAAACAAAAAAATATTTCCTGAAAAGAAGGGAGAAAAATGTTACATATCACGAAAAATGAAAAAATGACGAAAAAAGGATTGACGAATCAGAATAATTTGTTATAATTTAAATATATCGGTTGAGAACGTTCTCAATAATGAAGAGATGAGAACCGCATCAACTGGTTTAAAGTATTAGATTGAGAACGTTCTCAACTGATGCTGATATAATCGATGCCGGCACATTAAATTGTGTTGAAAAATGAACTTTTTAAGAAGGTGGTAAAATGGGAAACGGTAACCAGAGATATACAATCGATGATGTAGCAAAGCTGGCGGGTGTCTCTAAGGCCACCGTAGGCCGTGTGATTGGAAATTATGGAAGTGTTTCCGAAAAAACAAGGAAAAAAGTAATGGAAGCAGTTTCAGAACTGGATTATGTACCAAATACCATTGCTCAGGGACTTCGGAATCACAGTACAAAAACGATTGCCGTAGTGCTCGGAAGTATTAAAAACAATTATTGCAATGCACTGGTTTATGCGATTGAGAAGGAAGCAATGAAAAGAGATTATAATGTGCTGATTTGCAATACGCATGAAAACCTGGATAAGGAAATAAAGCATCTGCAGACCATACGAAGCCGCCAGGTGGACGGAATACTTCTTATTTCTGTTTATACTGTGGGGAAAGTAATACCGGATAAATACAGATATCTTTATGACAGTCCGGATATACCTATGATTTTTGTGGACCGGAATATAATTGGAATAAAAAAGGATTTAATTGAAAGCAATAATGAACAGGCATCTTATGAAGCAACAAAGTATTTGATTTCTTTGGGCCATAGAAATATTGGCGTCATTGGGACTGTTGCTTATTCTACGGTTCAGGAACGTCTGAAAGGATACCGCAGAGCTTTACAGGAAGCGGGCATTCCGGTGGAGTCTTCTATGATTGTGGATGCAGAGTACTCGGAAAACAGAGCAGGGCAGAGACTTGCGGCTAAACTGCTGGATGAACATCCGGAGACAACGGCTTTGTATGTGCTGAATAATACATTATGCGGCACAGTTCTTCTGGAATTAAAAAGAAGGGGATTGAAAACACCGGATGATGTTTCTCTTCTTACTTGGGATGACGATGAGATAAATGAGTTATTTGATATTACTACAGTGGTGCAGAAGGTAGATGAAATTGGGAAAAAAGCTGTAAACAGGTTGTTTGAATTGATGGAAAATCCGCAGAGTCAAGTTTACACTCAAAAAGTCGACGCACAGCTGGTAATTCGAAAATCCTGTAGTGTTCCGAAAAAACACGCGGAACGAAAATGATAGTTAGGCCTGGTAAGGCTGCTATATAAAAAGAAAAAGGAGGAAGTATTATGGATCTGATTATGGGCATGAACAGCGGCTCATCCTTCGACGGAATAGACGTTGTACTTGCAGAAACAGAAATGGATGATGATGGTTTTCCGAAAAAGCCAAAATTCATCTGTGGGGGCTCGTATGATTGGCCGGATGATGTGAGAGAGATCGTTACGGCAGCATTTGACAACAAGGTGGACATGATTGGTTTGAACCGGCTGAATTATATCTGCGGAGCAGTATTTGCAGAAAAAGCAGTTCAGTTCATGAAGGAGAACAATATTGATTCTAAGGACATCAAGGTGCTGGGGCTGGATACACAGACTATTTATCAGGAACAGCCGGACCATAAAGCGATTGCAGCTATGACGGAAGAACAGAAAGCAGACTGGGTTCACCGCTGGCTGAATGGGCCGTATCCGGCAGGAATGCAGATGGGAGACACCTCGGTGATTGCCAACTTGACAAATATTGATACAGTAACTCATTTCAGAGCAGCTGATCATACTTTTGGAGGAAGTGCGGCACCCCTGATGCCTTATCTTGATTTTATACTGTTCCGTAAAGATGATCATCCTTCCATGACCTTGAATATTGGAGGCATCGCAAATCTTCATGTGGGCTGCAGTGACAGAAGAAAAATGTATGGCTTTGATACCGGCCCGGGTAATGTTATTTCCAATTATATGTGCAGAAAATTATTTGGCGTGGAATATGACAAGGATGGCAAGATTGCAGCAAGCGGAAAAGTAAATGATGAACTTCTGGATCATTTTATGCATCATCCGTTCTTTGACAGACCGGTTCCCCGTTCTGGATGGATTGCAGATTACAGCGCTGAGTATATTGACAGTGTAATTGAGAAATTTAATTACCTTCCAAAGGAAGACATCATTGCGACTGCCTGCGCATTTACAGGAGCAGCAGTTGCCAAGAGTATGGTAGATAATATTCCGGAAGATATTATTAAGAGCACTAAGTATCTTTATGCCAGCGGCGGCGGAACAAAAAATCCGCAGATCATGAAAGAAATTCAGGCGAGAATTCCGTCAAATATCAAAGTGACAACCTCTGCTGATATTGGCATTCCGCCAGAATATAAAGAAGCGATCAAGTTTGCGACCATCGCTTACTCTACTATTCATTGCGTACCAGGCAATATACCAGCAGCCGGTCATGCGTCACAGTATGCAATTCTTGGGAAAATCGCGCTTGCGCCGCGCAACATTAAGGGTGGAGCACAGCTGTAAGCGCTGATACTACATACCTTTCCCATACTAGCATATTTTGGAATAAAAGAACAGTAGCAGAAAAGAAAAAAATGATCTTTTTTAGAAATGTGGGGCAGTATTCCCTCACAGCCGGAATATTGCTCCACAATGGGGGAAATAAAATATGAAGAAGAAAATATTAGCAATACTTTGCGTGGCATCCATGATTGTTTCATTGGCAGCTTGTGGGGCGTCAACAGACACAACGGCAGAAGATACAGCAGCTGAAACAGAAGAAAGCACGGAGACAGCTGATACAACAGAAGATACAGATACCACAGAAACAGCGGATACTGCTGAAAAAAAAGATATTTCGGATCTTACCATTGGAGTTTCATTCGGACAGAATGTACACCCGTTCTTTGTAGCAATGCAGCTTGGAATAGAGCAGGCCTGCGAGGATTATGGGATTGAAAATGTAAATATTCTGGCAGCTGACAGTTCACTGGAAACGCAGGTTACACAGATTGAAAACCTGGTAACCATGGGATGTGATGTTATCCTCTTGAATCCATACGATTCTGATGGAGTAGTAAATGCTGTAGCAGCAGCAAACGATGCAGGTATCGCTGTTATTACCATGGATATTGACTGCGAAGGTTCCACAGCCTATGTAGCCTCTAATAATGTAGAGGTAGGAAGACTGCTGGGAGAATATATTGTGGAACAGCTGGATGGAGAAGGACAGATTGCTATCATCGATGGAATCAGTGTAACATCCTTAAAGGATAGAACTGATGGTTTTTACGAGGCGATTGAAGGATCTAATATTGAAGTGGTAGCTGAGCAGCAGACAGCAGTAGAGCGTGATGACGCTCTGGCTTCCGCAGAGACCATACTGCAGGCACATCCCGATATTGATGCTTTTGTCGGTGTAAATGAAAATTCCGGAATGGCTATTTTAAGCGCGGTAACAGCAGCAGGACTGAATGGCGATATGCTTTTAACCTGTGTTGATGCTACAGCAGAGACCATGGCAGCTATTCGTGACGGTAAAGTGGATGTAGGTGTATCTCAGGATCCCTATCAAATGGGTTATATTGCTGTAGAACAGGCGATTGCCTGGGCAAATGGAGAAACTGTAGAGAAATTTACAGAAGTTCCAGTTGAATATATGACTCAGGAAAATATTCAGGAGTTTATTGATCGCGAAGCGGCTTATGGAGTAGAGGTAGAGTAACAACTGGTTTTAAAGTTTAGAAACAGGCTTACGCACAGAAGAATGTAATATGAGCAGGTAAAAGGAGGGTGTCTTGAAGGTCTGAGAAAAAAAGAGACTTTTGAGACACCCTCTCAGTAAAAGAGGTGAAAATGTGTCTGAAGCGGTTGTAAAAATGGAGGGAATTTCCAAAGCATTTGCAGGAATCAAGGCTTTGGATAATGTGCAGATAGAACTCCGAAAGGGTGAAATACATGCGCTCATGGGGGAAAATGGAGCCGGTAAATCCACATTGATGAAGATTATGACAGGTGTTTACTCCAAAGATGAAGGGCAGATGTATCTGCGCGATGAAGAAAGCGGTGAGATGAAGCCGGTAGAAATGAAATCACCGTTAATGGCGCAGAAAGCCGGTCTCAGTATGGTTTTCCAGGAGCTGAATCTTTTGGAGAACATGAATATTGCGGAAAATATTTTTATAGGAAGAGAACCGGTGGGAACTGCGACTTTTATAGATAAAAAAGAACTGTATGAGGCAGCAGCAAGAGAGTTAAAAAAGGTTAAGCTGGAAATAGACCCGCATACGACAGTATCGGCCTTAAGCTGCGGGCAGAAGCAGTGTGTGGAGATTGCGAAAGCACTTTCTTTTGACGCCAGAGTTGTGGTATTTGATGAGCCCACAGCAAGTTTGTCAGAAACGGAATCGGCAACTCTGTTTGAGATTATTCGGGATCTGAAGGAAAAAGGAGTCTGCATTGTATATATTTCTCATCGTATGGAAGAGGTATTTGAGCTTTCAGACCGCATAACAGTTTTCCGAAATGGAACTTATATTGATACGGTAGAGACAAAAGACGTATCAGAAGCAGATTTGATTAAGATGATGATTGGCCGTGATCTGGAGGAAGGAAAGCAGCGGACGAGTGATTATATCAACAAAGAAAAGGCTGTTCTGGAAGTTAAAAATGTAAAAGTTTTTCCAGATGCTGAACCGGTAAATTTTAAATTATACGAGAAAGAAATTCTTGGATTTTTCGGCCTTGTGGGGGCAGGCAGAACAGAGCTTTCCAGAGTCATTTTCGGAATTGATCCCATTGGAGAAGGAGAAATTTATATTCAGGGGAAAAAAGTGAAAATAAGCTGCCCGCGGGATGCGATTAATGCGGGAATTGGCCTGGTTCCAGAAGACAGAAAAGGTCTGGGTCTGATTATGGGAATGAGCATTAAAGACAATATGCTGATTTCTAAACTGGGTCAGCTGAAAAGCGCTTTTTTGCATAAAAAGACTCTGAAAAATATTACAGGAAGCTATATCAGCGATCTGGGGATTGTTCTGCGTGATGAAGAGCAGGAAGTGAAGGAGTTGAGCGGCGGAAATCAGCAGAAGGTTGTAATTGCCAAATGGCTTGCAATGACTCCGGATATTCTGATTATGGATGAGCCTACGCGAGGAATTGACGTAGGAGCCAAGAGTGAAATATACGCACTTATGAGAAAGCTGACAGAAGCGGGAAAAAGTATTATTATGATTTCTTCAGAGATGGCAGAAATTCAGAAGGTAAGTGACCGTGTAATTGTTATGCATGAAGGAAGCATTACAGGAGAGCTTTCTATCGAAGAGGCCAGCAAGAACAGTATTATGCAGGCGGCATTTGGAGGTATGGTAGAATGAAAGAAAAGAAAAAAATAAATATGAGCTCCTTTCGGGAACTGCTGCTGGTAGGTGTAGTAATTCTTCTGTGTATTATCTGGACCGCCATGAACTCACAGTTCCTTTCAGTAAACAACATTACAAATATACTTCGCCAGGCATCTTATACTGCGATTGCCACAGTAGGAATGACCATGGTAATAATTATTGGAGAAATTGATCTGTCTGCAGGTTCTCTGGTATGTGCTTCAGGTCTTGTGGGTGCTATGGTATGTAAAAGCACAAATAATGTAGTATTGGCAGTACTGGCAGCGCTGCTGACAGGCTTAATAGTAGGAGCAATCAATGGAGTGCTGTGCGCTGTGGGGCGCCTCCCGGGATTTATTGCCACACTGGCCAGCATGACAGTGCTTCGTGGATTGGCTTATATTATAACCGGAGGAAACTCGGTTGTATGGACTAACGATGGGTTTACAAAGATTGGTACGGGTTATGTAGGGTTTGTTCCCATTCCTGTTATTATTATGCTGGTAGTTATTGTTTTTGGTGTATTGCTGACGACGAAGCTTCGCTTTGGAAGATATATTTATGCAGTAGGAGGCAATATGGAAGCAAGCCGGTGGTCAGGTATTGCTGTTGTAAAGGTTAAAGTAATTGTGTATATGATCATGGGAGTGCTTACATCGATTGCCGGCCTTATTGTAGTTGCCAGACTTGGTTCAGGCCAGCCGTCTGCGGGACAGAATTTTGAGATGGACTGTATTACAGCCGCAGTAGTAGGCGGAACCAGTATGTCAGGGGGACGGGGAAAAATAATCGGCGCGATTGTAGGAGTTCTTCTTCTGACCGTTTTGACAAACGGCATGACGCTGGTAGGTATTAATACATACTGGCAGCAGGTATTTAAGGGTGTAATTATTGTAGTTTCCGTACTGGCGGATACACGGGCAAAGAAAGGATGACAGAAGCAGGAAATAAGGAAAGCGGACCAGTTCTGCTTTCCTTTTCTAAAACTGAAATGGGGGAATAAAATGAATCATGTGGATCTGCATATGCATTCGACATATAGCAGTGACGGTTCTTATACACCTTCTGAACTTATGCTTCTGTGCGCGGATGCAGGACTTACAACGGTATCCTTGACTGATCATAACAGCGCACGTGGTGTAAAAGAGGCCGGGATAAAGGCGGGGGAGCTGGGAATCCATTTCATTCCCGGTATAGAACTGGATTGTATCTGTCAGGGGATTTCTGTTCATCTTTTGGGATATGGGATTCAGACAGAAAATGAAAGACTGTATCAGGCGGAAAAAGAAGTTTTGGAAAAAGAACGGAATGCGTCTGCTGAAAGAATGCGTCTGGTAAGAAAAACAGGAATTATTTTTGATGATGAATTTGTTTTAAAGGCTGCCTGGAATGGTGTGGTAACGGGAGAAATGATTGGAGAGGCAGCTTTAAAAGAAAAGGGTAACAGACAGCATCCGCTTATGAAGGAACTATATCCTGGCGGGGCCAGAAGTGATAATCCATTTGTGAATTTCTACTGGGATGTCTGTTCACCGGGAAAGCCAGCTTATGTACCTGTGGGCTATATGTCTTTTGAACAGGCACATAGGCTGATTAAAGAATTGGGAGGCGTTTCAGTTATTGCTCATCCGGGCCAGAACATTGGAAAAAATGCAGATTTGATTCGCTATATGAAAGAACAGGGAGTATGGGGCCTTGAAGTCTACAGCAGTTATCATACCCTGGATCAGGTACAGTATTATAGCCAGCTGGCAGCTCAATTTGGCCTTCAAAAAACAGCTGGAAGTGATTTCCATGGAAAAACAAAACCGTCAGTCAAACTGGGGATCATATGCGGCCTGGAGTAACCTACTCCGGCCATATCACCCTCACTCCCTGCTCTTCAAAACACCGCCGGTACTCCTCCGGCACGGGGCGGTCTGTTACGATTGCATCCGCGATGGAAAGAGGACCTAAGGGCGCCATGGCGTTCTTGCCGAATTTTCCGCTGGCGGCACATACGATGACCTGGTTGGTGTGCTTTAACAGCACATGGAAAATCCGGGCGGTAATGTCGTCCAGCACGGAGAACCCGCGCTCCAGAGAGATGCCGTCCATGGTGAGAAAGATTTTATCAAAGTAAGAATTGGAAAAATAGTCTATCAGCACGGAACCTGTGACATAATAGGTTCCGTTTCTTTTTGTAAAGCTGCCGGGAACCAGCATGACATTAAATTCCGGAGTATCGGCCAGCTCAATACAGGCCGATACATTCATAGTGGTAATGGCCAGCCGGTTTTTGGATTTCAAATTTTTTGCCACTTCCAGACAGGTGTAGCCGGGCCCCAGGAAGATGAAATCTTCATCGTCCACCAGGCTGGCGGCAAGGGCGCCGATGGCCTGCTTGCGTCCGTAGTCATCCAGGGACTCGGGGGGAATCGAGCAGGAGCTTGCAGTCTTTGGAGGCTCCAGAAACAGAGCGCCGCCGAAGGTGCGGGTAAGGCTTTTCTGCTGCTCCAGAAATTCCAGATCCTTTCGGATCGTGACCTCGGACACGTTTAAGGCGCGGCTCAATTCTGCTACGGATACCTTTTTCTTTTCCTCCAGAAGCTTCAGAATCTGTTCATGGCGTTCATTTGCAAAAATCATAATTCTCTCCTTCGCTCTTTTATCAGAAAACAGCTTTCAGCTGCTGCGGGCTGGAATAGAAACTCCTTTCATTCGAAAGCTCTTTTCCGGTTTTGTATCAGGCCTTATACCAGAAGTATAACACAGTCTCTGTAAAAATCAAGAAAAAATATCAAAACAAAACTAAAAGAAAGAACATGAAAATTGACTTTGAAAGAAAACAAAACTATAATCAAAGCATAAACAGAGAAAGACAGCTTTCGAAACAAAACAATATGAAATAAAACGTAAAGGAGTGATAAAATGGCGGACCTTGTGATTATGCCCAGACTGTCTCTTAATGAGGACACCAGCCTGTTGTCCCAGTGGTATGTGTCAGAAGGAGATACGGTAGCCGCGGGAGACAAGCTGTTCTGCATAGAAACAGATAAGTCTACGATGGATGTGGACTCGGAATTTTCGGGGACTGTTTTGAAAAGATATTACGGAGATTATTCTGTGGTACAGGTACTGACGCCGGTCTGCGCAATCGGGCAGCCGGGGGAGGAGATACCGGAGCTGGAAATGCCGAAGAACGAGACAGAGGACAGCGGCGCAGATTCGGGGACCGGCAGCGCGGCTGAAACAGCAGGGAATAGCGAAATGCGGAATACGGCCGCCGCGGGCGTGCAGACAGACTCCACGTTTCAGGCAGCGCCGGGCCAGGAGAAGAAAGGAGTTTCCCCAAGAGCCCGCAGGCTGGCAGAACAGAACGGAATCACCGAATTTCAGGTAATCCGTCCATCTGGAGCGGAAAACCGGATTCTGGAGGAGGATATTATCCGGTTTATGGCAGAGGGACGGACACCGGAGGTGCGGGCGGCGTCCGGTGAGAGAAAAACCGTACGGCTGCCGAAAATCCGCCGGGTCATTGCGCAGAATATGCTTCATTCTCTTCAGTCTACCGCCCAGCTTACTCTGAATTCCGCGTTTAACGCTTCCGGAATCCAGGCCCTGAGAGAAGGTTTTAAGCGGGAACAGGGAGAAATGAAAAAGGTTACCATCGGAGACCTGATTTTGTACGGCGTATCCCGTACGCTGAAAGAGTTTCCTTATATGAATGCCTGGATGCCCAGTGAGGAGGAAGCCGTAGAATTCGAGGATGTAAATCTGGGCGTTGCAGTGGATACGGATCGGGGTCTTATGGTTCCGACTATTATGGCGGCAGATACGAAGAGCCTGAAAGAGATTTCAGACGAGCTGAAAGCCCTGGCTGCGGAATGCAGGGAAGGAAATATCTCTCCCGATAAACTGAAAGAGGCCACATTTACTGTGACGAATCTTGGAGCATATGGAATCAGGACCTTTACGCCGGTGCTGAATCCGCCGCAGGTGGGAATCCTGGGAGTAGGCTCCATTGACTATATGGTTAAAAAGACAAAGGAAGGCCTTCTTTATTATCCAGCCTGCTCCCTGTCCCTGACTGTGGACCACAGGTATGTGGATGGAGGTCCGGCGGCGAGATTCTTAAAGAAGCTTTGCGAGAACCTGGAAACGATAGAAGAGTGGATGGAACAGAGATAGGAGAAGGACAGGAGGAGACAAAGTGAAGGAATTTGATGTGATTGTCATTGGCGGAGGCCCCGCCGGTTATAACAGCGCGGAATACGCGGCCCGTCATGGTTTGAGCGTGCTTCTTGCGGAAAAAGGAAAGCTTGGGGGAACCTGCCTGAATGTGGGATGCATCCCCACTAAGGCACTGCTGTATGCGGCTAAAATGTATCATTACGCAAACGGAGCGGGAGAGCCCTACGGAGTAACTGCCGGCCAGGCAGTGTTTTCTCACAGCCGCGCCGTGGAGAAAAAGAATGAGGTGGTCAAGACTCTGGTACAGGGTGTGGCTTCCGGTCTCCGGCGCTGCGGAGTGCAGGTGGAGGAAGGAGAAGCAGCTGTTTCCAGAAAGGATGGGAAGCTGCTGGTAACTGTGGGAGAGAAAACCTATGCAGGGAAAAATCTCATTCTGGCTGCAGGCTCTTTCCCTTCCGTTCCGCCCATTGAAGGCGTCAGGGAAGGCATGGCCTCAGGAGAGGTTATGACCAGCAATGAGATTCTGGATCTGGAAGAGGTGCCGGAAAAGCTGGTCATTGTAGGGGGCGGAGTCATTGGCTTTGAGATGGCAGCCTATTTCCGTGAGGCGGGTTCCCAGGTGACAGTAATCGAAATGCTGGACAAGGTTCTGGGAGCAAACGACCGGGAGGTAAGCGCCCTGCTTCAGAAAGAGATGGAGAAAAAAGGAGTGGTCTTTCATCTGTCCAGCAGTGTCACGAAGATAGCGGACGGTGTGGTCACTTTTCAGAAGGATGGACAGGAAGACAGCGTGGCTTATGACAAGGTTTTAATGTGTGTGGGCCGGCGGCCAAACACACAGATCCCCGGTCTGGAGGAGCTGGGAGTCCGGCTTGACAGAGGAGCGGTTGTCACAGATGAGTATATGCGGACCAATGTGGCGAATGTTTATGCCATCGGAGATATAAACGGAAAGGTGATGCTGGCTCATGTGGGCTATCGGGAAGGAGAGGCTGCGGTCAACCATATTCTCGGGAAAAAGGATCCCATGTGTTATGATGCTATCTGCGGAATCGTGTATACCAGCCCGGAGGCGGCATTTGTGGGGCTGTCTGAGGAACAGGCAAAAGCAGCAGGGCTGTCTTACCAGATCAAAAAAGTATCCATCAATTTCAGCGGACGCCATGTGGCGGAGGACGGTATGAGCAGCGGAATCTGCAAGCTGATTATTGATACAAAGAAGGACGTGATTGTGGGAGCGGCGCTGATGTCATCCTATGCTTCGGAATATGTCTACTCTCTGGCGCTGATGATACAGAATAAAATCCCGACAGAAGCGGTTTTAAGAACAGTATTTCCGCACCCGACGGTTTGTGAGATCATCCGGGAGGCACTGCTTTCCTGACGGATAAAAGGAAGGACAGTTTGATTCAGAGACCGGCGGAAAAGCCGGCAAAAGAAGGAGGAACGTTGAAAAATGGCAAAACAGATTTTTATAGATCCGAATGAGAGAAGAAAACCCGGGGAGATAACTTTCCAGGATATTCCGATCAATCAGTATCAGAAACGGATGAAGGATGTACGGGACGAGTACACGGATGAAGAACTGAAAAATATTTTGTATGATATGCTGTCCATCCGTGAGTTTGAGACGATGATGCAGGATCTGCGGCTTACAGGAAAATACTGTGAGATTCCCTACAATTATTCCGGCCCTGCCCACCTGTGCATCGGCCAGGAGTCGGCAGCGGTAGGCCAGGCCTTTGCCCTGGACGAAAATGACTTTATCTTTGGCACCCACAGAGGCCACGGCGAGCTGATTGCCAAGGGTTTAAGCACGCTTCGGAAGATAGATGATGACCGGCTGATGGAAATCATGAAGACCTCCAGTGACGGAGCACAGCTCCGCGTGGTGGAGAAAGGATTCCAGGGAACCACGAAGGAACTGGCGCTGCGTTTTTATATGTATGGCATTATGGCGGAGATTTTCGGAAGGGAGAATGGATTCGCGAAAGGACTTGGAAACTCCATGCATGCTTTTTTCATTCCCTTTGGCGTGTATCCCAATAATGCGATTGTAGGCGGCTCCGCTCCTATCGCCACTGGCGCGGCTCTTCATAAAAAGGTGGCTCATGAAAAAGGCATCACCATAGCCAACGCAGGCGACGGCGCCGCGGGCAGAGGACCTGTTTATGAGGCCATGTGCTTTGCCTCCATGGATCAGTACAAGACGCTCTGGGATGAAAAAGGAGGACTTCCGGTTCTCTTCAATTTCAATAACAACGGCTACGGAATGGGCGGACAGACCTGCGGAGAAACCATGGGCTACGATGTGCTGGCACGTATCGGCGCAGGCATAAATCCGGAGCAGATGCACGCGGAGCGCGTGGACGGTTTCAATGTGTTTGCGGTGATTGACGCGGTGAAGCGCCAGAAGAAGCTCCTGCTGGAAGGTAAGGGACCGGCTCTGCTGGATGTGATTACCTACCGGTTCTGCGGCCATTCCACTTCGGATGCCAACCCGAACCGGACAAAAGAAGAGATCCAGGCCTGGGAAGACCAGGATGCTCTGCAGGATTACGCAAAGCAGCTGGTGGAAAATGGAGTGATGACCGAGGCGGAGATTGAGGAGATGAAGGAGCGGGTTCATAAACTCAATCTGGAGTCCTTCAAGCTGGCTGTAGATGATGAGATTTCTCCGAGAATGGATCTGAGGAAACATCCCGAATCCATCGAGCAGTATATTTTCTCTAATGAGCACAGGCTGAAAATGGCGGAGGGAGAGCCGAAGGTGCTGGCGCCGAAAGAGGAAAATCCCCGCTGGCAGCAGATTCAGAAAAAGAGCCGTACCGGCATTAAGGATGGAAAAGAACTTCCCTCAGCAGCAGTGGTACAGATCCGGGACGCGATTTTCGAGGCAATTCTGGATAAATTTTATGAGGATCCGACGCTGATTTCCTTTGGAGAAGATCTGCGTGACTGGGGAAGCGCTTATGGCGCATACAAGAGCCTGGAGAAATCTGTTCCCTATGAGCGCCTGTTTAATTCGCCTATCTCTGAGTCTGCGATTATCGGAGCTTCCGTAGGCTACGCGATGCTTGGAGGACGCTGTGTGCCGGAGCTCATGTACGCCGATTTCATGGTCTGCGCCGGGGATGAAATATTCAACCAGCTGGCAAAATGGCAGGCTATGACTGCCGGACAGCTGAAGATGCCTGTGACTGTGCGTATGGGAGTAGGTTCCAAGTACGGAGCCCAGCATTCTCAGGAATGGTCCAGCCTCTGCGCCCATGTACCGGGTCTGAAGGTAGTATATCCGGTGACGCCCTATGACGCAAAGGGGCTTCTGAATGCCGCCATGGCAGGAACCGATCCGGTCATTTATCTGGAAAGCCAGTCCCTGTATGGCAAAGGTGAGCTGTTCCACGGAGAAGAGGGAGTGCCCGCGGAGTATTATGAAATTCCTATCGGCGAGCCGGATATCAAGAGAACAGGCTCTGATTTGACGATTCTGACCATCGGTGTAACCCTGTACCGTGCTCTGGAAGCGGCGGAACGCTTTGAGAAGGAATTTGGCATCAGCGTGGAAGTGATTGACGCCAGAAGCATCGTGCCCTTCAATTATGATAAAGTCATCGAGTCTGTAAAGAAGACCGGAAAGATTATGATTGCCAGCGATGCCTGCCAGAGAAATTCCGTGATCAATGATTTCGCGGAGAATATTACAAGCATGGCGTTTGATTACCTGGACGCGCCGGTGATTACGCTTGGCGCCCGCAACTGGATAACACCTATTTATGAGCTGGAAAAGGAATTCTTCCCCCAGGCGGAATGGTTCCTGGATGCTTATCATCAGAGAATTAAACCGCTGCCGGGATATACTCCTGTTTATACCTTTAATACAGCGGAGGAAAGCAGAAGAGCAAAGCTGGGCGTGTAGGAAAAATGACAAACGGATAAAATTTATAAAACGGGCAGAAAGCGCTGAAAATGTGTTTTCTGCCCTTCCTTTTATGCTTGGGAAAAAGGAGAATCTGCTTGCGTAAATTTCAGCGGGCCGGTATAATAAAAAGGCGCATTGTCAATTATGAAAAAACCGGAAAATATATTAAAGAATTGTGAAAAGGATTGACATTGACACTGTAAGTGCTAAGATCTCAAAATAGCAGGCATTATATAATTCGCAGAGCTGTCCTTCTGCCGCAGGAACCGGGGAGGTTCCGGGCTGGATAGAGTACCAAAGGAGTGAGCGGATGTTTGGATATATAGAATGCAACCGTTCGAAGCTTTCCCGGGAAGAACTGGAGCGTTATCAGAGCGTATACTGTGGTCTGTGCAGAGTGCTGAAGGAGAAATATGGGGAGCTGGAACGGCTCAGCCTGAGCTATGATATGACTTTTGCGGTCCTGTTTCTTTCATCTCTGTATGAACCCGCGGAAAAGACGGAGAAGTTCCGGTGCAGTGTGCATCCGCTGAGAGTGCGGACAAGTGTCCGGAACAAGTTTACGGAATATGCGGCGGACATGACGGTGGCGCTGGCCTATTTTAAGGCGCTGGATGACTGGAAGGATGAAAAAAAGACAGGAAAGCGCTGGTACGCGGGAAAGATCCGCAAGGCCTATCAGGCAGTGGAGCGGGCTTATCCGAGGCAGTGTCAGGCAATTTCAGCAAGCATTCAGGAACTGGAATTGATAGAGAAAGACAGAGAGATGAATCCGGATCAGGCCATTAACTGTTCGGGCAGGATGCTGTCCGAGCTTTTTGTCTGGGAAGAGGATTTCTGGAGCAACAGTCTCAGAACCTTCGGGTATGAGCTGGGGAGGTTCATTTATCTGATGGACGCGACCCTTGACTATAAAAAGGATCTCCGGAACAGAAATTATAATCCGCTGTTTGGAATGGGGAAACAGCCGGAGGAGATGGAGGCGGCTTTGAGTCTGCCGCTGGGAAATGCCATGGAGGTATTTGAAAAGCTTCCGCTGGTGCAGGATGCACATTTACTGCGGAATATTCTGTATGGGGGAGTGTGGCAGCAGTACTACGCAAAGATGCGCGGGAAGGAGAAGGATCATGGTTGACGATCCCTACAGAGTTCTTGGAGTATCCAGGGACGCTACAAAAGAAGAGATAAAAAGAGCATACAGAAAGAAAGCAAAGGAATATCATCCAGATCTGCATCCCAATGATCCCCATGCGGCGGAAAAGATGAACGAAATCAATGAAGCCTATGATATGCTGAATAATCCCGAGAAATACCAGAGACGGCAGAACACCTACGGAAGCGGTTACGGTTCCTATGGCGGAAGCCAGAACCAGGGCGGATACCGGCAGCAGGGCTCTTACGGCAATGGTTCCTATGGAAATGGTTCTTACGGTCAGAATGGCTCCTATGGGAACGGTTCTTATGGAAACGGCGGTTATGGCGGCCAGGATCCATTTGGAGGCTTCGGAAGCTTTGAGGACTTCTTCGGATTCTGGGGCATGAACAGCGGACCGGAAAAGCCGCGCAGCATGCCAGGCGACAGTGAGGAGATCCGGCAGGCCATCGACTTTATTAATATGGGCCGGTATCAGTATGCGGATTCTACTTTGAATGCCATGCCGGGCGCCCAGCGGAACGCCAGATGGTACTACTTAAGCGCGCTGGCCAATTACGGACTGGGCAATCAGATGCTGGCTGTTTCCCAGATACAGAAGGCATTGCAGCTGGATCCGAATAATGCCCTGTATCAGAGGACGCTGCAGAGTCTCCGCTATGCGGAAAGCAGTTATAATCAAAATGGAAGAGATTTTCAGCGGGAAGCAGAAGGAATGGACAGGTTCTGCAGGACGTTCTGTCTGGCACAGCTGTTCTGCATGTTCTGCCGGTGTTGTTAAAAAGTAAAAAAACGCTCCATCTGGAACCCTTAGACGGGGCTTCCGGATGGAGCGTTTGTATGGTGCGCCTGTGTGTCAGGCGCTTTATTTTTGGGTCTGGACGGATGGCTCTTTTCCGGGTTCAGAGGCGCTGTAAAGCGGGAGCCGGAAGGTAAAGCGGCTGCCCTTTTCGGGAGTGCTTTCTGCCTGGATGGTGCCTTGATGGGCTTCTATGATCCATTTTACAAGAGACAGCCCCAGACCCGTATTGCTGCCGCCGGGGCTGCGGGCAGGATCGACCCGGTAAAAGCGCTGCCAGATGCGGTCCAGATGTTCTTTAGCGATGCCGATGCCGTCATCTTCCACAGAGCATACGGCAAATCCGTCCCGGAAAGCAAGAGTCAGTCTGACAAAGCCGCCGGTATGGCCGTACTGGATGGCGTTTTCCAAAAGATTCAGGAGGGCTCTTGCCAGACTTGCCTGATCCCCGTTTACGGTGATCCCCTGTTCTATATCGCTGACGATGCGGATCTGCCGTCTGGCGGCTGCCTCCCGGCACTGTCCGGCAGTTCTGGAAGCCAGGAGACTTAAGTCTGTGGGAACCAGGGTAAGCTGCTGGGTGCCGTTGTCCGCCCGGGCCAGCATCAGAAGCTGGGAGATAAGGGCAGACATTTTCCCGGCCTGCTCCAGGATGATTTCCAAGCCCTCCCGCTGTTCATCCGGGGTGGCGTCGGGAAGCAGAGCATATTCAGCCTGGGAGGTGATGACAGCCACCGGCGTGCGCAGCTCATGGGAGGCGTCGGAGGTAAACTGCCGCTCATGCTCAAAGGAGGTTTCCAGGCGCTCAAACATTTCATTGAAGGTATCAGCCAGCTGACGGATCTCGCCCCGGGTCCGTTCTGTGGGAATACGGGCGGCCAGATCTCCTCCGGCTCCGATGGCCTCTGCCGTCTCCCGGATTTCCTCGATGGGAAGAAAGGCCCGCCGGGTAATGGAGTAGCCCACCAGAAGCGCCACAGCGATCAGAAGGGGGCAGACAATCAGCAGTACCAGGAACATGGTCCGTTCTACGGAAAACAGAGTTTCTGACGGAAGGATTCCCCGTATCCAGAGGATCTGCCCGTCGCCATAGATCAGAGCCGCGTCGTAGGCAGACCAGGTATTTCCGCCTGCGGAAAAGGTCTGGAAGGTATAAGCCTTTAACGTGGTGTCAGCGGGGAAGCCGGTGGGAACACTTCCGGCTGTGAGCCTGCCCTGTCCGTCATAGAGGCTGAAAATCACTCCGTCCTCATAAAAGCGTGCGTCATCATCCAGCTCATAGGTGCCATGTTCAAAATCAATCTCTTCTGCGAAATCCAGAACCATTTTCTCCAGCCGGGAATTGGATTCCCTCTGCAGGAGGCTTCTGGATACGGTAAAAATAAATCCAAACAGCAAAAGGACAATCAGCACCAGCATGCAGGCATACCAGAGAGTAACCCGCTGTTTGATGGAAAGCTCTTTTCCAGCGGAATGTTTTCCGAAAATCAGTTTCATACCTCAGCCCTCATGACGTATCCGGCTCCCCGGACCGTGTGAATCAGCTTCTGCGGAAAGCCCTCGTCAATCTTTTTTCTTAGATAACGGATGTAGACATCTACCATATTGGAACCTCCCTCGTAATCGAAGCTCCATACATGCTGTTCAATCTGGCTTCGGGAGAGGACATGCCCCTGATTCCGCATCAGGTATTCCAGAATGGCGTATTCTCTGCCGGAAAGCTCTATGATTTTTCCTCCCCGGCTTACCTGATGGCTCTTTAAATCCACTGTCAGATCTGCCAGCGTCAGTTCATCGGTGGTGTGTCCGCCGGTGCGGCGCAGCATGACCCGGAGCCGGGCCAGCAGCTCTTCGAAGGCAAAAGGCTTCACGAGGTAGTCATCCGCTCCGCAGTCCAGCCCCGCCACCCGGTCGTCAATGCCGTCTCGTGCTGTCAGAAAGAGAACCGGCACCTGGCTGCCCTCAGCCCGAATACGTTTCAGCACATCGATGCCGGAAAGTCCGGGGAGCATAATATCGAGAATTACGGCGTCATAGGGAGAGACTGCCAGATAGTCCAGGGCTTCCAGCCCGTCTCCGCAGGCGTCCACACTGTAATGTTCTTTCAGAAGGCGTTTCTTAATAATATTCTGTAAATGGATCTCATCCTCCACGACCAGAATCCGCATAGCTCATCATCCTTTCCTGAGAGCGCCTGCCCGGCGTTCTCTGCCTCTGCTTTTCCTTCATTATAAGAGATTCAGATGAAAATAGCATTAAAAAATTTTTTTAAGAAATTTTTCTGTTTTAATATTTCTTTAATTTTTACAGGATAGGATAGACTCAACAAAGGGAGATACCCAAGTAAAAAACATAGAAGAAAGAGAGGTTTTTCATATGAGAAAGAGATTTGTAATTGCAGCAGGCGTGATGGGAATGATGGTGCTGGCGGGATGCCAGAATGCGGGCAGCAGCGAGACAGAGCAGCTGAAGCAGCAGATCGCCCAGCTGGAGCAGCAGGTGACAGAGCTGGAGAACAGCAGCAATGCAGGCGCGGCAGAGGATACGGCGGACGCGTCCACAGATACCGCCGGAAATGAAAGCGCGGCAGAGGCTTCAAATGGGAACACAGCTTCCACAGACAACACGGCTGCGGCAGACACCGGAACTCAGAGCACGGCCGGCACCACGGCGGTTCCCACCATTGATGAGCTGACGGAAAAGGTAAATGCTTTTGTGGCAAAGGCAGACGCAGAGGCAGCGTCCTCCGCTCAGAAAGATCTGGAAAATTTCTTTACGCTGAAGCAGGAGGCAGACGGAATTGACCGGGAACTGGAGTATTATGAGGATGATCTGGAATTCCAGTACAGAAATGGTTCCCTGACCAGGGATGACTATCGGGCCAAAGAGCGGGAGCTGGATCTGCTGGAGGATAAGCTGGACGCGGCAGAGGATACCCTGGAATACGTATATGGAATAGATGATTAAGAGAAGCCCTGTGAGAAACCCAGGGTGAGAAAAACAGCATAAGAAAGGGGTTGTCGGGAAATAGATAACCCTAAACGGGAGCAGGCGTGACTTACATAAGTCACGCCTGCTCCTAAAATTTATCCACTAAAAAGAGAAAAAGATGGCTAACAACAACCATCTTTCTCTCCGTTCCATGTTATAATGGAACTATGCCAAACAAAGATTATTATAACGACTTTTTTGAAATTGGGCAACAGAAAATTAACTTCAGTTTCTTTGAATTGAGGTTACCCGATGACGATCCAGTCTATACCCTGAAAAAAGTAATGGAGGAATTGGATTTCTCAGGTCTGCTGGCCTGTTATTCGGATAAGGGAAGAACCGGGTTTAACCCAATCATGCTGTATGCTGTTGTTACCTACGCAAACATGCGTGGAGTCAGAGCTGTTGACCGCATTGTGGATTTATGCCAGAGAGATCTCGCTTTTATCTGGCTGACCAAAGGCCAGAAACCCAAGAGAGATGTTTTTTACGATTTTAAAGGAAAAAAGCTGACGGGGGAAGTCCTGGATGACTTGAATTATCAGTTCATGCGGCGCCTGGAGAAGGAAGGTCTTATTACCCTGAAAGAACTGTATATCGATGGAACCAAAATCGAAGCGAACGCAAACAGATACACCTTCGTCTGGCGTGGCAGCCTCAACTATCACCTTGCAGGCCTGCTGGATACGATAGACGCTCTTTATGTAAAGTACAATGCTTTTCTACTTAAGAATGGGTATGGTTCCAAATATGATCTGGGAAATGCCCATATGTTTGTGATCGAAGGAATGGACAAAGTCCGGAAGGTTATCGAAGAAAACAGGAAACGGAAACTGACAAAGCGTAAAAAGATTTCCAATCATACGATCATTGAGATTGACCACTGTTCTCCTCTTGAGATTCTGAAACTGCAGAAGAATCTGATGCGGATTGCGGAAGGGGAGGGAATCGGGTTCACGTTCAGGAAGGGGACGCATAAACCGGAACTTCAAAAGCTCTACGAGGAACTGGAAGAATGCGGAAGGCGTCTGATGGGTTATAAGGAATGTTTTGAGATCATGGGGAAAGACCGCAGCAGTTATTCCAAGACAGACCTGGAAGCAACGTTCATGAGAATGAAAGAAGACCATATGCTGAATGGGCAGTTAAAGCCGGCCTACAACGTCCAGATCGCAGTAGAGAATTACTTTATTGTCCATGGATATGTGAGCAGTGACCGGACAGACTATAATACGCTGATCCCTGTTTTGGAAAAACATCGGAATGCATTTGGGGATACCCTGGAGGCAGTGACTGCCGACAGCGGCTACTGCAGTGAGAAGAACCTGCTGTATCTGAAAGAGAATGGAATCCGCAGTTTTATCAAGCTTCAGGACCATGAGAAACGGAAGACACGGGCATACAAAGAAGACATCGGAAAGTATTACAACATGACATACGCCGTTTTTGAGGATGAACACTATTACATCTGCCATGACGGAAGGGAACTGCGCCATATCCGGACGGAAAGCAAAGAGCAGGATGGCTGCACCCAGACGGTGGAGGTCTATAGCTGTGCGGACTGCAGCGGCTGTGAGCATAAATCCAGATGTCTTTATAAATACAACGCCGAAAAGAATCCGGATCGGAATAAAGTGATGAAGATCAACGAGCGGTGGGAAGAATTAAAGGAAGAGTCCAATGCAAATATCCAGAGTGAGGAAGGAATTGTGAAACGCCAGACACGGTCGATTCAGACAGAAGGGCACTTTGGCGACATCAAAGAGAACGAAGGCTTCCGGCGTTTTAACTACCGCTCAGAGGAAAAGGTATATAAAGAGTTCATGCTGTATGCAATCAGCCGGAACATTTTGAAATATCACCGGTTCTTGCATGGTGAAATCAAGAAATATGAAGGAAAAAAGGAGCAGAAAGCCGCCTAGCTGATAGAGTGCCCCTGAAAATCCAAACAAGGGATTTTTGCACCCTAAAATAAAGAGTTAAGAAAAGGATGAGACGATTCCGCAGGGAATGCGGGCTTAAAAAAGCCCGAATTCTGCGGGAGCGTCTCATCCTTGTTTCTCAGGGGTTAAAAATCGGTATTAACCGACAACCCCT
>CALWAZ010000005.1 GCA_944375725.1 uncultured Merdimonas sp.
CTGCAAGATCTGCAGTGTGCAAGATCAACATCGACTCTGACCTTCGTCTGGGCCTGACAGCAGGTATCCGTCAGGTAATGTTCGAGCATCCGGACTACTTCGATCCGAGACAGTATCTGACCGTTGCACGTCAGAATGTAAAGGACGTAGTTGCTCACAAGATCAAAGACGTACTTGGCAGCGAGGGCAAGGCTTGAGCCATTTAGATCATAGGAATGAAGAAAGACCGCAGGGTTCCCTGCGGTCTTCTTTGCATGGAAAAGGACTGCCGCTGATTTTGGAGGATTTGAAAAATCTGGCTCCGGCGATTGCGGCTATTTTTGTATATGGACTTGTGACCCATCTGATTTTCGGCCGTTTCTGCCCCATGCTGATTCTGACCGGTTTTCCGTGTCCGGGATGCGGGATGACCAGGGCGCTGTTTCTGGTTCTGACCGGTCATTTTTCCAGTGCCTGGAAGCTTCAGCCGCTGATCTGGGGCTGGATTCTGCTGGCGGCTGCTTTTGGAATCCGGAGATACCTGATTGGGAAAAAGATGTCCTCCAAAGAGAAAAATATCTGGCTTCTGGCGTTTGGATTTCTTCTGGCCGGCAGCCTGGTTTTGTACGGATACCGCATTTTCACCGGGTTTCCGGATGGTATCGCCGGGCAGGGGAAAACCATCTGGAAGGTACTGGAAGAACTGGTGTTAAAATTCCGGTAAAATTCCTGTAAAACCAGTGATACGGCTTGAAGACAGGAACATAACGTGATACACTGGGAGTCAGAGATTTCCTGGCAGCAGGACAGCTTTGAATGAGGAGGGAATAAGGATGGACGGTATGTACAACAGTGAAAACGGCAATGAAAATTATAGCGGGGACGGACGGTATCAGCAGCCGACGGTGCAGGAGCAGCTTCAGTATCAGTATCAGCGGCCGAATGACGAGCTGGAAGAGCCGGTGACCATGGGTGAGTGGGTGATTTCCCTGCTGATTATGCTGGTTCCCTGCGCGAATATTATCATGGCTTTTGTGTGGGCCTTCAGCAAAAAGGAAAAGAAGAGCAAATCCAATTACTTTAAGGCATATCTGATTTTCCTGGCAGCTGAGATTGTGATTGGAATTATCCTGGTGATTATCTATCTGGCAGCCATCGGATCGATGATCAATACCATGGCAGGTTATTAAAAAAGATTTTTCCGCGGGAAACCGGGAACAAAAATGGAAAAGAGTATGGGAAAACCGAAAGCTTGTATCAGGCGGAGCGGAATATCCCGTACTCTTTTTTTATTCTGCACTCTTATTTCTGCGGAAAAAAGGGAAGGTTACATTTGTGTGAAAATTAAGTTGACATGCTGGATAGTATGCAATAATATATATTTAGTAATACTAAATACTTAGCAGAAGGAAGTGACCGCGTGAATGCAAAATATGAGCGGCAGCTGAAGAAAGGAGTATTTGAAATCCTGGTGCTGAAGCTTCTGGGCGAAGGAGAGAAATACGGCTATGAGCTGCTGCTGGAGCTGAAGGAACGGGGCGGCGAGATGTTTGCGGTAAAGGAAGGGACACTCTATCCGATTCTGTATCGTCTGGAGGATGACGGACTGGCCAGGAGCCGCTGGAGCCGGCCGGAGGGGAGAGAGGTATCCAGAAAATATTATTCGATTACCCCTAAGGGACAGGAAGAGCTGGGAGAGCTTACAAAGCTCTGGTACAGCTTTGAAAAAAGCGTTTCAGGGATATTGGAGGAAAAGGGATGAATCAGGAAAGCTATCTGAAAGAAGTGGAAAGAAATCTGAACTGTAAAAAGGCGCGGAAGAGACAGATCCGAAAGGATCTGGAAGCGGATATCGGCGCAGCGTCTGAACGGGGAGAAAGCTGGGAGGATATCCGGCAGCGCATGGGGGATCCGAAGGAGCTTGCCCGGGAATTCAATGAAAATATGGGAAACACAGACCGGAAGATGAGCAGGCCGAAGAAGATTCTGCTTGTCTGCGTCATAGTGCTGGCTGTATTGGCGGCCCTGGCGGCTCTTCTGTTCTGGCTTCTGCCCAAAAGTTATCTGATAGAGGACAGCAGAATTTTTGACGGAGAGACAGTGGCCGCTGAAGCGGAGGAGATCGTAGAGCTTTTAAATGAAAATGATTTTGCGGCTCTCCAGGAAAAATCCACGGCTCAGATGAAACCGGCGATGACAGAGGAATACATGCAGAGCGCAAAGGAGCAGATAGGCTCAGACTGGGGCGCGTTTGAGCGGTTTACCAGCAGTTATTCGGTGGAGCTTGTGCAGAAGGGGCAGCATTTTGCCCTCACGGAGCTGACGGCTCTTTATGAAAACAGAAGTGTCACCTACCAGATTTCCTTCAATAAGGATATGGAGCTTGCCGGAATTTATATGAAATAGAACCGGTATTCCGGGCCAAAGACAGCACAATGGGAGAGAATGCATGTAAGGAGTCCGGGTTTTACTGTCAAACAGAAGCCAGTCAGAATATGATATTAATAAAGAGTGGAAAATATCCCGGAAAATGCAGAGTTTCCGGGATATTTTTATCATATTTTCGGTGATGGTATGACAGTTGTATTTTGGGAAACAGGAATGCTGGTGACGGCCTTGTCGGCAGATGCCCTTGCCGCCGGTCTGGCATACGGGGCAGGAGGAATCCGTCTGCCGCCCGCTTCCCTTGCGGCAGCTTCAGCGGTTTCCAGCCTGGTCCTTGGGCTTTCGCTGCTGGCGGGCCGGCTGGCAGGAGTATCGCTGCCAGCCGGCACTGTAAAAATCTTCGGCTTTCTGCTTCTGGCTCTTCTGGGAATCTGGAAGCTGGCCGCGCGTTCAGGCGGAAAGAAAGCGGAAGAAGCAGATAAAAACAAGGATCGTCTGGTTTCCCTGCCGGAAGCGCTGGCGCTTGGGGCAGCTCTGTCTGCCGACAGTCTGGCGGCGGGAGTCGGCGCGGGTGCGTTGAATATGCCTCTCCTTCCCGCTGTGGCGGCATCCTTTGCGGCCGGCGCCGCCGCCTTCGCCGGCGGCGGACGCTTAGGCCGCGCGCTCTGCGGGCGGAGCAGGGACTGCGCCCGGGTTTCTTCCGGTCCTGCAGAGCGGGTTGACCCGGAGCGGATCAGCGGCTTTCTGCTGCTGATTCTGGCCTTCTTGAAGCTGCTGTAGAGGCAGAGGAGGGAAAGGAGGAGCCAGCCTTCTTTCCGGGCAGCAGAAGCAGCAGCTCGTGGGCCAGCAGCGGCATGGCGGCCAGCAGGATGAGCCGCGCCCATTCAGACAGGGAAAGGCGGCAGGTGCCGAAGGCCGTTACAAAATACGGAATCTCAGTAACGAGAACCTGAAGGGACAATCCGATAAAAAAGGCCGCGGCCATCAGTTTGTTTTCCAGATGGTTCATGCGGAAAACACTGGTCTCCACATCCCGCATGCCGATGGCATGGAAAAGCTGGGAAATGCCCAGCACGGTGAAGGCATAGGTCTGGCAGCGGGTCAGGATCTCCGGTACATTCAGAAGAATCCGCAGATTCTCCAGAGTGAGGGGCAGCTTTCCTGCCAGCAGCAGAGAAATGGGCAGCTGCAGAAAGGCGGTTGTGCTGATAAAAGCGATGAGAAAGCCGTAAAACAGCGTGCAGCCAAGTCCGCCTCCCGCAAACAGGCTCTCATTGCGGGGCCTGGGCGGCCGGTTCATAAAATGGCGGGGATCGTTCTGATCCACGCCCAGGGCCAGGGCCGGAAGGGAATCTGTAATCAGGTTGATCCACAGGATATGGCTGGGCTTTAAAGGAGAGCCAAGGCCCAGCAGGATGGCGGCCAGCATGGTCATGATTTCTCCAAAGTTTGAGGAGAGCAGGAAGAGCACCGCCTTTTTGATGTTCTCGTAGATTCCCCGGCCCTCCGCGATGGCCTTTGCGATGGTGGCAAAATTGTCGTCGGTCAGAATCAGATCGGCGGCGTTTTTGGCCACGTCCGTTCCGGTAATGCCCATGGCAACGCCCACATCGGCAGCCTTCAGGGAAGGAGCGTCGTTTACGCCGTCCCCGGTCATGGCTACGATCTTTCCGTCAGCTTTCAAAGCCTTTACAATCCGGACCTTATGCTCCGGCGAGACCTGGGCGAAGACCGAGAGACTTCTGGCTGCCGCGGCGAATTCCCTGTCGGACAGGCTGTCGATCCGGGGGCCGCTCATGCAGTCGGAGGGTTTCTCGGCGATTCCCAGTTCCTGGGCAATGACAAAGGCGGTATCGCTGCGGTCTCCGGTGATCATGACTGTCTTTACTCCGGCTTTGCGGAAATCCTGCACAGCCTGGACGGCTTCAGGCCGGATGGGGTCAATCATGCCTGCCAGGCCTATGAAAGTCATCCGCTCCTCGGAAGGCTTTGTGTCACCGGTGCGCATAGCCAGAGCCAGCAGGCGCAGCGCCCGGCCGGAGAGCGCGCGCAGGGCATCCTCTGCCGCCCTGCGTTCTGCGCTGTCCAGCGGCCGGATACGCCCGCAGGAAAGAATGGTGTCGCAGCGCTTCAGAATCAAATCCGGAGATCCCTTGGTATAGGAAACAGGGCCGCCGGAGGTCCGGTGGAGAGTCGTCATCATTTTCCGGTCAGAATCAAAGGCGATTTCTCCGATACGGGGGCAGCTTTTTTCCAACTCCGGCCGTTCCAGGCCAAAACGGCGCGCCAGGTCCAGAAGAGCCAGCTCTGTGGGATCTCCCAGGCGGTTTTCTCCGTCCACAGAGGCGTCATTGCAGAGGGCGAAGCCTTCCAGAAAACGTCTGTCCCGGACGGCATCCAGCCGGGAAGCTTCCAGAATTCTGCCATCCAGATAGCAGGCAGTCACAGTCATCCGGTTCTGGGTGAGGGTCCCTGTTTTGTCAGAGCAGACCACACTGACGCAGCCCAGCGTCTCCACGCTGGGCAGACGTTTCACAATAGTGTTTACCTTGACCATCCGGGAGACGCTTAAGGCCAGCACCATGGTTACCACAGCAGGCAGTCCTTCCGGCACGGCGGCCACTGCCAGGGAGATGGCTGTGATCAGCATTTCCATCACATCCCGTTTCTGAAGGACGGCAATGCCGAAGAGAAGGGCGCATAAGGCCACAGAGACGGCGCTCAGAAGCTTTCCCAAGTCAGCCAGCCTGTGCTGCAGAGGCGTGCTTTCTGTGGGAGTCTCTCCGATCAATTTGGCAATGCGGCCGATTTCCGTGTCCATGCCAATGGCGGTGACGATTCCTTCTCCGCGGCCATAGGTCACATTGGTGGACATATAGGCTCGGTTGTGCTTCCCCAGATCCTTTTCCACGGGCACGGACTCTCCGGTTAGGGCGGACTCTTCGATTTTCAGACTGTTTACGGAAATCAATTCCAGATCGGCAGGCACCTGTCTGCCGGCATCCAGGCAGACGATATCGCCCGGGATCAGATCCCGGGCCGGGATTTCCACCTGTTTTCCATCCCTTTTGATGACGGCCATGGGGCTTGTCATCTGCTTCAGGGCATCCAGAGCCTTCTGAGCTTTTCCTTCCTGGACAACACCTACCAGAGCGTTGACCAGAATGACGGCGAGAATAATAGCCGTGTCGCTGACCTCCCCCAGAAGCATGGAAATGGCAGCGGCCACAAACAGAATGAAAATCAGCGGGTCGTTGAGCTGCTCCAGAAAGCTTTCCGGCAGAGTCTTGCGGCGGGCGTCCTTCAGAACGTTCCGGCCGCGGACAGTGCCGGGAGAGGTATCTTGATAATTCATAAACATCGGTCCTTTCTTTTAAGATGTGATGCGGCATGCTTTCGGGCCCACAGCTGTCATACGCCGGAAACGCCCGCAGGGCTTTGTCCTAAGATATGAAAAAGAAGGGACAGGTATGACAGAAAACCCGGAAATGCCAAGGGCCGCTTTTTGCGGATACCATAATCGAAACAAAAGGAAAACCGAATAAAATAGAAAAATGTTCGGAATATTTTGGAATACTTTCTGTTTCACGAAGATTTCCTGCTTGTCAATGCATGAGGTATCACTTATAATAGAGGCAGTCACAGGGAAGTTACTATTCACAGCCACCCGCCCACATGCGCACTCGTTGCCTCTTTGAGGCTCCAGTTCCGCTCCTTGCGGAGCTAAGACTGCTTATGTGGGCGGGGTGACTGCTTCACAGTCCTGATTCAGACATGGAAACAGATGCTTACGTGCCAGCACGACACATCTGTTTCCACGCCTGAATCGGCTGTGAATCGTAACGGCGGAACAGATTGAAAATACAGGAAAGACCCCGGGAGATATCCGTGTGTACGGATGTTT
>CALWAZ010000006.1 GCA_944375725.1 uncultured Merdimonas sp.
CCGAACCGCCGGGCAAGAGGCGTGGTCATCGAGGCAGAGCTGGATAAAGGAAAAGGACCTGTGGCTACAGTCCTGG
Organism: uncultured Merdimonas sp.; assembly: GCA_944375725.1. Taxonomy (GTDB): domain Bacteria; phylum Bacillota; class Clostridia; order Lachnospirales; family Lachnospiraceae; genus Laedolimicola. The sequence goes on from CALWAZ010000006.1 coordinate 77, forward strand.
TACAGAAGGGAACCCTGCATGTGGGAGATCCTATCGCAGTGGGCGCCTGCCACGGTAAAGTCCGTGCTATGATGGATGACAACGGACGCCGTGTGAAAGAGGCCGGTCCGTCCATGCCGGTGGAGATTCTGGGTCTGGACAATGTGCCCAACGCGGGCGAGATCTTCGTTTCTCCGGAGACAGAGAAGGAGGCCAGAACCTTTGCGGAGACCTATGTAAAGGAAAGCCGGGAAAAGCTGATCGAGGATACCAAGATGAAGATGTCTCTGGACGATCTGTATTCCCAGATCCAGTCCGGAAATCTGAAGGAACTGAATATTATCGTAAAGGCCGATGTACAGGGCTCCGTGGAGGCTGTAAAGCAGAGTCTGCTGAAGCTTTCCAACGAAGAGGTAGTGGTGAAGATCATTCACGGCGGCGTGGGAGCCATCAACGAGTCCGATGTAAGTCTGGCAGCAGCTTCCAACGCGATTATCATCGGCTTCAATGTACGGCCTGACGCTACGGCCAAGGAGACCGCGGAGCGCGAAAAGGTAGACCTGCGTCTGTACCGCGTCATCTACGACGCCATCAACGACGTGGAATCTGCCATGAAGGGGATGCTGGATCCTGTTTACGAGGAAAAGGTTCTCGGCCATGCGGAGATCCGCCAGATCTTCAAGGCGTCCGGCGTGGGCAATATTGCCGGATCCTATGTGCTGGACGGCGTATTCCAGAGAGGCTGCAAGTGCCGTATTACCAGAGAAGGAAAGCAGATCTTTGATGGAAATCTGGCTTCTCTGAAGCGCTTCAAGGATGACGTGAAAGAGGTTAAGGCAGGCTACGAGTGCGGTCTTGTGTTTGAAAAGTTTAATGATATCCAGGAGCTGGATATTGTAGAGGCCTATACCATGGTGGAGGTGCCCAGATAGAGCATGAGAAAAAACAGTATTAAAAATACGAGGATCAACGGAGAGGTCCGCCGGGTCTTAAGCTCGATCATTCAGAACGAGATTAAGGATCCCCGGATCCATCCGATGACCTCTGTGGTGGAAGTGGAGGTCGCGCCGGATCTGAAAAGCGCGAAGGCGTATATCAGTGTGCTGGGGGATGAGCAGGCACAGCAGGATACGCTTGCCGGCCTCAGAAGCGCGGAAGGCTATATCCGCCGGGCGCTCGCCCGGACGGTGAACCTGCGGAATACTCCCGAGATCCGTTTTATTATGGATCAGTCCATTGAATATGGGGTGCATATGTCCAAACTGATAGACGATGTGAACAGAAACAGCTTGGAAGAAGAAGGTGATGAGGATGATCAGGCTGACGAATGAGCTGCAGAATGTGAAGACGGCTGCCATAGCCGGACACATCCGGCCTGACGGGGACTGCACAGGTTCCTGCCTGGCTGTGTACAGTTATATTCTGGAAAATTTTCCGGAAATTAGCGCAGATGTATATCTGGAAAGGGTAAATCCCAATTTCCTTTTCTTAAAGGGTGCAAAAGAAGTAAAGACGGAATGTACGGAAGAAAAGACCTATGACCTTTTCATTGCGCTGGATGCCAGCGAAAAGGAGCGTCTTGGGGAAGCGGTGAAATATATGGATACGGCAAAACGCACGATCTGTATCGATCACCATATTACAAATGACGGATTTGCAGGTCAGAACTGGATAGAGGCTCAGGCCAGCTCCACTGCGGAGATGGTATGGCAGACCATGGAAGAGGATCTGATCTCAAAGGAGACCGCGGAGGCTCTGTATCTGGGAATCATCCATGACACCGGCGTATTCCAGTATACGAATACGTCGGAGAAAACCATGTGGATTGCGGGAAAGCTGATGGCAAAGGGCATTGATTTCTCCCGCATTATCGAAGATACCTTTTACCGGAAAACCTATGTGCAGAATCAGGTGCTTGGCCGGGCGCTGATGGAAAGCATTCTTCTGCTGGACGGCAGAATCATTGTGGGACGTATCCGGCAGAAGGATATGGAGTTTTACGGAGTGGGTCCTGCGGATCTGGATGGTATCGTAAGCCAGCTGCGTGTGACAGAGGGCGTGGAAGTAGCGATTTTCCTTTATGAGACAGGAACACAGGAGTATAAGGCAAGCCTGCGGTCAAACGGGCCGGTGGATGTGAGCGCGGTATGCGCCTACTTTGGCGGCGGAGGCCATGTGAAGGCAGCCGGCTGCACCATGCACGGAAGCCTTTATGATGTGATCAACAACCTGACTCTACATATTGAGAAACAACTTCAGGAATATGAAGAGGAGAACGGACAGCAGGAACAGGAAAAAGAATGAATGGTGTACTGAATATTTATAAAGAGGCGGGCTTTACCTCCCACGATGTGGTGGCGAAGCTGCGCGGAATTGTAAAACAGAAAAAGATAGGCCATACAGGAACTCTCGATCCGGATGCGGAGGGAGTTCTTCCTGTATGTCTGGGAAATGCCACAAAGCTCTGCGGCCTTTTGAGCGATAAGGAGAAGACCTATGAGGCGGTGCTTCTTTTAGGCCAGACCACAGATACCCAGGATGTCTCCGGAAAGGTCTTAAGCACTTCTCCTGTAAATGTGGAAGAGGAGGCCGTGCGGAAAGCGGTTTTGAGTTTTCTGGGAGATTATGATCAGATCCCGCCCATGTACTCGGCTCTGAAGGTAGGCGGTAAAAAGCTCTATGAGCTGGCACGGGAAGGAAAAGAAGTGGAAAGAAAGCCGCGCCGGGTGCGGATTCTGGATATTCAGATTCACTGGATCCGTCTCCCTGAGGTCTCCTTTTCTGTGACCTGCAGCAGCGGCACCTATATCCGGACGCTCTGCGCGGACATCGGAGAGCTCCTTGGCTGCGGCGGCTGTATGAAACATTTGCTGCGGACCCGGGTAGACAGATTTGAGATCGGTGAAAGCCTGCGCCTTGGGGAAGTGGAAAGTCTGATGAAGGAAGGAAAAATCGGAGAGGCGCTGCTTCCCGTAGAGGAAGTGTTTGCGGCCTGTCCGAAATTATATATGAAAAAGGAAGGAGACCGCCTGGTTCACAACGGAAATCTGTTTTTCCGGGAGGATATGGATGAAAATCTCAGCCAGACAGGCGCGCTCCGGGAAATTCGGGGAGAAGGACAGGAAGCGGAAAAAGGACAGGTCCGTGTGTACGATTCTTCCGGCTGCTTTGTGGGACTCTACAGACGGCAGGCGGAGCAGGGCCGGGAAAGCTTCCGCCCGGTAAAAATGTTTTTGTCATAAAAGATACATGATAGGGATACATTATGCAGATAATCAGAGGAATGACAGAATTTCAGATAGAGGGAGAGACGGCAGTTTCTCTTGGAAAATTTGACGGACTTCATCTGGGCCATCAGCTTCTGGTGGAACGGATACTGGAAAAGAAAAGAGAAGGATTAAAATCCCTGATTTTCACATTTGATTTCGGGGACAGGCCCCTGCTGCTCCTTCCGGAGGAGCGAAGAAACATGCTTCGGAAATGGGGCGTGGACTATCTGCTGGAATGTCCCTTTGTGGACAGCGTCTCTCATATGGAGGCGGAGGATTTCGTCCGGGAGATACTGGTAAAACAGCTCCATGTCCGCTATCTGGCGGTTGGCACGGATTTCCGTTTCGGTTACCAGAGACGGGGAGATTACCATCTTCTGCAGCGCATGAGCGGTGAGCTTGGATATGAAGTGGAGGTCGTGGAGAAGGCCTGCTATGGCGGAGAAGAAATCAGCAGCAGCCGGATCCGCCGGGAACTGGAGCAGGGGCATATGGAGCTGGTGGGACAGCTCCTGGGCTATGCCTATTCCGTCACAGGAGAAGTACTGCACGGCCACCGGATAGGCCGCACGCTGGGAATGCCCACCATAAATCTTCTGCCGGAAGAGCGGAAGCTTCTTCCTCCCAACGGCGTCTATGCCACAAGAACGGTGATAGCCGGGGAGATATTCGAGGGCATCACCAATGTGGGGTACAAACCGACCGTGGGCGGTGAGACGAGGAAGGGCGTGGAAACCTACCTTTTTGACCTGGACCGGGATCTTTACGGAGAAATTCTCACGGTGCGGTTTTACGGTTATGAGCGGCCGGAGAGAAAATTCGCGTCCCTGGAAGAGCTGCAGAAGAGGATTGAGCAGGACGTGGAGTGGGGAAGAAATTATTTTGGAGAAACTGAGAAATCATGAGGCTTTTTTATTATACCATAGCGGCTCCGATCCTGTTCCTCCTGCGGCTGATTTTCTGGCCTTTTAAGATGCTGTTCCGCTTTATCCGGTGGCTGCATAGCTGGCGCAGAGAGAGAAAGCGGATGCGCCGGATGGAATTTGATGATATGGATGGCTGGGAATTCGAGGAGTATATTGCAAAGCTTTTGAGCAGGGACGGCTATATCCACGTGGAAGTGACAAGGGGCAGCGGCGATCAGGGCGTGGACGTGCTGGCCCAGCGGGATGGCGTCTCCTACGCGGTCCAGTGCAAGCACTATACAGGAAAAATCCCCAATAAGGCTGTTCAGGAGGCTTACGCGGGCGCAAAGTTTTATGGCTGTGATGTGCCGGTGGTGCTGACGAACAGCTATTTTTCACCTTCTGCCCTGGAACTTGGTGATGAGATCGGCGTGGAGCTCTGGGACAGGGACGAGCTTCTGAAGCTGGCCCGGAGAACCAGAAGATAAGAGGGCCGGCAGGTCTTCGCATATCCAGCCAAGCCATGCGAAGGGGCATGCCCCAAAAAGCAGGGCCTGCCCCTTGAGGGCTGCGCCCTATGAAAGCCCATCCGAAACCAGGCCTTTGTGAGCAGGCTCCCACGGCTGATTTCGGATGGGCTTTCGCATGGCTTGGCTGGATACAACATTGTACTTCTTTTTGTACTTGACAATTTCTGAAATTTGCTATAGAGTGTAATAGAATCTTAACAAATTTGTAATAAATAAACCAAAGGAATGTTGAAGAGACATCAGATACGAAAAGTCCGGGTGACCGGCTCCTTTGATTCAGTATATGGAGGTTTTCATGTATAAGCGGTACAAAGCGGCAGGCGTGGTCCTGGGAGCTATTTTTATGGCAATGGTAGGTATGAATGTACAGGCGGCCCAGCTTGGAGAGGACCTGAGCGTGGGAATCGCTTCCACCTTTGATCAGACCACGAATACCGAGGAACAGACACAGGCGACAGCAGAAGTCGTATGGACGGGCACTCCTCTGGAGGGCTATGTAAATATCGGAATCGCGAAGGTAGATGATAACCTGAATATCCGTGAGGCGGCGGACGAGAACAGCTCTCTGGTGGGAAAGCTTCGGAAGAACGCGGCCTGTGAGGTTTTGGGATACGAAGGCGAGTGGGCGCATATCCAGTCTGGAGAAGTGGAAGGTTATGTAAAGGCGGAATATCTGTATACCGGCCAGGAGGCCATAGACCTTGCGTTTCAGCTGGGACAGACAGTGGCCAGGGTGACGACGGATTCCCTGTATGTGCGCATGGAGCCCAGTACAGAGGCTGACTTCTGGACCATGGTGCCAAATGGAGAAGAGCTGACAGTGCTGGAAGATATGGGCGACTGGGTGAAGGTCGATATCGATGGCGAGGAAGGCTATGTGGCCGCTGAATATGTGGATGTGACAGATGAGCTGGATACGGCTCTTACGATTACAGAGGCTCTGTATGGAGAGGGTGTCACAGATGTCCGCATTGCTATGTGCGAATTTGCGAAGCAGTATGTGGGCAACCGTTATGTATGGGGCGGAACCAGCCTGACCAAGGGAGCGGACTGCTCCGGTTTTACGCTGGCAGTTTACCGCAATTACGGCATTTCGCTTCCGCATTCCTCCAGAGCCCAGGCAAACTGCGGCACAAAGATCAGCGTCAGTGAGGCAAAGCCCGGAGATCTGATTTTCTATGGAAGCGGCAAGAGGATCAACCATGTGGCCATGTATATCGGAAACGGCCAGGTGGTTCACGCCAGCAACTCCCGTACCGGAATCATCATTTCCAATATGTATTACAGAACTCCGGTCAGCGCGGCCAGAATTATCAACGATTAATTTTTAGAGAAACAGGTCCGCCCGGGCCGCGGCAGGAAAAATCAGATTTTCCCGCCGCGGCCCGGATTTTTTCTGCCCGGAATACAAAAAAGCAGAAATGTCTGCTCTGCTCTTTTTTCCCATTTCCCTATGACGGCAGATATGATACAATAAAAATACTATACATAAGGAGGGGAGATATGTTCCAGTTTAACTTTGGGAAGAACTACAGGGAAGTGCCGCCCGGCGGGGAGGGAGAGCAGCCTCAGCAAAACCGCAGGGGAAAGGGCACAGGGCTGAAATACGCAAAGAGAGTCTTTCTGGGCGCTGTGCTTCTGATGCTGGCAGTTTTTCTGGCCGGCTCCTGCTGGTATACGATTCAGGAGGAGGAGCAGGCGGTGGTCTGCACCTTCGGTACGCCGAAGGCTGTGACGGAACCGGGACTGCATTTTAAGATTCCTCTGGTTCAGACCGTGACGAAGGTCAATACCACGATTCAGGGCCTGTCCGTGGGCTATGATGATGAGCTGCAGTATACGGAGGACGCCATGATGATCACCTCGGATTACAACTTTATCCGGGTGGATTTTTACGCGGAGTACCGGATTTCCGATCCGGTCAAGGCGCTGTATGCCTCAGAAGACCCGGTCCGGGTGCTGGACAATATCGCTCAGAACTGTATCCGGACCACCATTGGATCCTATACGGTGGACGCGGTGCTGACCACGGGCAAAAATGAGATCCAGGCAAATATCCGGGATATGATTATGGAAAAGCTGGAGGCTTATGATATCGGTATTCAGCTGGTAAGCATTACCATTCAGGACGCCCAGCCGCCTACCGCGGAGGTCATCGAGGCTTTCAAGGCGGTGGAGACAGCCAAGCAGGGCAAGGATACGGCGCTGAATAACGCGAATAAATACCGCAACGAACAGATTCCCCAGGCAGAAGCAGAGGCAGACCGGATTCTGCAGGACGCGGAGGCGGAAAAGGAGAGCCGCATCAATGAGGCGGAAGGCCAGGCGGCCCGTTTTAATTCCATGTATGAGGAATATGTAAAATATCCTGCGATTACAAGACAGAGAATGTTTTATGAGGCCATGGAGGATGTGCTTCCTGATATGAAGGTAATCATAGAGGGAGGAGACGGAAGCCAGGTACAGCAGCTTCTTCCTCTGGAGCCGTTTTCCGGCGCGGGCGCCACGGAGAGCGGGAATACAGGCACAGGTACGGCGGAGGTGACGGAAAATGGGCAGTAAGAAGAAAACACTGGGATTTCTGAAGTATGTCATTGCGCTGCTGGTTTTGTTCCTTCTGGGAAACAGCCTGGTGGTGTGCAGGGAAAATGAGTATAAGCTGATCCGCCAGTTTGGAAGGGTGCAGAGGGTAGTCAGCACCTCCGGCCTGTCCTTCAAGCTTCCTTTTATTCAGACGACGGACACTGTGCCGAAGGAGATTCTGCTTTACGATCTTCCGGCTTCGGATGTGATTACCTCTGATAAAAAGTCCATGATTGTGGACAGCTATGTGCTCTGGCGGGTGACCGATCCTCTGACCTTCACCCAGACTCTGGCAAATTCCATCTACAACGCGGAAAACCGCATCAACGCTCTGGTCTATAATGCCACGAAAAATACGGTTTCCAGCATGACCCAGGATGAGATTATAAAAAGCCGCGACGGCAAGATGACCATTACCGCGGCGGAGGCGGAGACAGATGTGCAGTCCAACGATCTGGTGTTGGAGGAGACCACGGAGGAAGTGCAGATCAAATCCCTGACCGATGAGATTATGGAACAGCTGGGAGATTATGAACAGTATGGAATCGATATTCTGGCAGTGGAGGTGAAGAAGCTGGATCTGCCGGACGACAATAAGCAGGCAGTCTATACCCGGATGATTTCCGAGCGGGAAAATATCGCGGCCCAGTACACGGCAGAGGGCGAATCCCAGGCGCAGATTATCCGGAACACCACCGATAAGGAAGTATCCATTATGCTTTCGGAGGCCAACGCCCAGGCGGAGCAGCTGAGAGCGGAAGGAGAGGCCGAGTATATGAGGATTCTTTCAGATGCCTATGCGGATGAGAGCCGCAGCGAATTCTATTCCTTTGTCCGCAGCCTGGACGCCGCCAGAGAAAGTCTGCAGGGCAGAGATGACAAGACGCTGATCCTTCCTGCGGATTCCCCGATTGCGCGGATTTTTACAGGACAGTGAAAATGGAAAGAAAAACCGGACGGAAAACGAAGGAAGAATCTTGACATGACATTGCCCATGTGGTAAAGTGTAACAGTATGAGATTTGCCGGTATTCAGTAATCGGACACTCCGGCCATTGCTTAATATACGGCGTATAGAAAAGAAGGAGGAATTATCATGATCGCAAAGGAAAAGAAGCAGGCAATCATCGCAGAGTACGGCCTTAAGCCGGGTGACACAGGTTCACCGGAGGTACAGGTAGCTATCCTGACCGCACGGATCCAGGAGCTCACAGAGCATCTGAAGAACAACCCGAAGGATCATCATTCCAGACGTGGTCTGCTGAAGATGGTTGGACAGAGACGTAATATGCTTGCTTATCTGAAGAAGATGGATATCGAAAGATACCGCAGCCTGATCGAGAGACTGGGACTCAGAAAATAAAGCTTCATATGGGCGGAGGAATTCGAGAGGATTCTTTCGCCC
>CALWAZ010000007.1 GCA_944375725.1 uncultured Merdimonas sp.
TGGAGAAAAATGATTCCGGAGTGTCTGGAAGTGATTGGAACCAGTACCTGGGAAGAGGGGGTGGCATGGTATGAAAACCATCCGGATATTACCGGAGGCGGCTATGTATTCGCGAAGCAGTGCCAGAATGTTTTTGTTATGTCAAAGGTTCATTCGCCGGAATTTATTGGAAGAAGAATCCGTTTGAATGCGATTGAGCCGGGAATGACCAGGACCGGCCTGACGGAGGATTTCAACAAATCATTGAACGGGGACGCAGAATTTGGCGAAAAAACGCTGGAAAGGCTTTTTCTGTCGTCCTGGAACGGACGCTGGGCAGCGCCGGAAGAGATGGGTTATCCGCTTGTGGTGCTGGGCAGCAGAATCTGCAGCTATGTAAGCGGACAGCTTCTTTATATTGACTATGGAAGCACCAGTAAATGGGAATTTGATATGCTGACAAAGCAGGAATAAGAAGAAAGGTTGTTTTCCATCGTATCAGCGTTCGGGCAGATGCTTTTATGCATCTGCCCGGACGATATGAAAAAAGAATATCTGTATGTCAAAGTTTGTCCAGTTTGTGAAAACTGGCATCAATGGTTTTGTGTTTTGCCTTTGATGCGGTTCTTTTCCTGGATGATTTTTCTTTTGATCTGTCTCTTTCTTCCAGAATTCGCAGAATGATTGACAGCATGAGTCGTTCGTCTGCCTTCATCAAATCCATATCCAGAAAACTGTTAATTTTTTTCAGACGTTCCAGTAAAGTGCTTCTGTGAATAAAAAGTTCTTTGGCTGTCTGACTGATGTTCATGTTATTGTTCAGATACGCCCGGAGTGTCTTTATATAATCCGCGTGTGCCGATTCATCATATTGAAGAAATTTCTGGAATCCGTCAGAAAGGAAAAATTCCAGAGGAAATTCTCCGGTACAGCTGAAGAGCATGTAGTAAAGCATGTAATCAGAAAATTTATGGCAGCATTTCTCCGGCTCTTCTCTTGCTCCGAATTCAAGAGCAATACTGGCCTGACGGTAGTAATATCTGGCCATGGACAAATTGCTGCAAAGATTGCTGATGCCGGCAATCAGATGAAGTCCTTTTAAGAAAGCAGAGATTTTTTCATATACCTGCGTTTCTGTAAAACCGGATATTTCCAGATTCACAAATGCCACCATTGCGGATTCATATTCAAATGCGGCACATTCAGGAAGACAGTCCTCAAGCTCCCGAAGAAGATATTCCATTGCCACAATCTGGCGTACGTGAGCGTCTACGAGGATTTTAATACAGAGAAATGGGCCAGACAGAAAGGTAATTCCCAGCTCCCGCATTTTTATAGTTTCTATTGGCATCCCCTGAAGAATGGGAATCAGGAGATCACCCATCTGATTATTGAAACCGGAACCAATCATGGCATATCGGAAAAGTGCCTGTTCCAGAAGGGTGCCCAGATACTGGGCAAGCTCAAGTTCTCCGTTCCTCTGCCGGCGGAGAATAAAAAAGAGTCGAAAGGTTCCTGCGTATACTTTTCGGACAAACAGGTTCATGAAGAAGCTGTCTCCCTCCTGCCTGTTCTGAACAAATACTACACTGTCTGTTTGTTGATTGGTCATGGCGTTTTCGAGGTTTTCATGGATCATTTCAATGGGAACACGATTATGCTTATCGGGGCGGAGCCTGGCAAGTTCCGGGCGCTCTGAAATGACAGAACTACAGGCAATATAGTAATAATCCGAACCAATTACAATCATGGGATTATGAAAGATCTCGAAACTCCGGTCAATGATTTTTTGGAGATTTCCGCTTTCATCAATGATGGTATGCAAGTCAGCATCCCATGCGTCATATTTGTTGTAAATTTTCTGCAGTTTATTAAATACGGTACATAAATCAGAAGGCTGATTTAAAATCAGACAGACATTGTTATGGGAGTAAAAAGCTGTCGGAGGAACCCCGCCGAGACAGACTACAAGTACATTTCCCTTTAGAATCGGATTGGCGGGAAGCTGGCTGGTAAATGCCACATAAACATGATTTTCTTCAAATTCTCTTGTGATACCGTCATACAATTCGGGTCTTTCCAGAAGCAGTTCATGCTTGGGGTTCCCATAACGGCTCAGTTCCATACTTTCCTGCAGGCCGGAAAAGATAATGTCCGCGTTCAGCTTCATTTAAACACCCCTTCAAAATGAAGTTTTGTTTTTATTATATCTTTCCTTTTAAAGCAAGTAAAGACATGATATGATAAAGAAAACAGGAAAGATTGCAGCAGGAAATTTCCTATACCGGAGTGGAGGGAGGAGATAAAGTGTTTACCATCTTTAATTCAGAGAGCCTTTGGATAGGCACAGATTTGAAGCGGTTCAATGAGATCCGGGATAAGCTGGGGGCTGCAAAAATCCTATATAAATATAAAGTAAAAAACCGCCTCGGCCAGTGGGCAGGCAGAGGAACGCTGCGGGGAAATATGGGGAGTTTCGGAACTCCTTCTGATCAGATGTACCAGTATGAAATATTTGTGTATCGGAAGGATTGGGAGAAGGCAGAGTATACAGCAAATCGGTAAAAACGGCACACAGGAGGAAGGATATGCGCTGAGAAGCCGGCATAGAGGAATGGAAAAAGCTTTATGAGGCAGCAGAAAAAATAACAATCTGATTTTACAAAACAAATGAGGAGATTCCACTGAAAGCGGAATCTCCTGCGTTAATCTTGCGTTGCTCCTGCACAGCTCCTGCGTTAAACCGCAGCCTGTTTTCCATGTGAAGTCTCCTTTTTTTCGCTTTTCCACCCGGAACAGACAGCCCCTGTGGGACAGGACTTTTTGCAGAGTCCACAGCGGATACATTCCGGATCATTGGCGTTTTTCACTGGATCGCAGTTCATCTTACAGGCCCGGGCACAGGCACCGCAGTTTGTACATTTTTCCTTATCCACCCGGTAACGAAAAACAGAGATTGGATTGAAGACCGAGTAGATGGCGCCCAGCGGACAGAGATATTTACAGAAGGGCCGGTAAATCACAATGGACAGCAGGATCATGGCAATCAGCAGCGCATTTTTCCAGGTGTAAAGCCAGCCAATGGCGCCGCGCATGACAGGATTCAAAAGCACCAGAGGAATTCCGCCCTCCAGGGTCCCCGCAGGGCAGATCAGCTTGCAGAAGTAAGGAGAGCCCTGTCCGAGAATGTCTGTCAGGAACATGGGCAGCAGGATGACAAACAGAATCAGGATCACATATTTCAGCTTCCGCAGCAGCCGGTCGCCCCGGAAGGTTTTCAGCTTTTTTGGAAACGGAATTTTGTGAAGCAGATCCTGGAACAGTCCAAAGGGACACAGAAAGCCGCAGACAAAGCGCCCCACGAGGGCGCCCACGAAAATCAGGAAGCCGGACACGTAAAAGGCCCACTGGTAATTGCGGCTTCCGATGACAGCCTGCAGGGCGCCGATGGGGCAGGATCCTAAGGCGCCCGGGCAGGAATAGCAGTTCAGTCCGGGTACACATAAGTTCTTCAGCTTTCCCGTGTAAATTTTCCCCTGGAGAAAGCCGGCCAAATAACTGTTCGTAATCAGGGCCCAGAGAAACTGAATTCTGTGTCTGGGCCATTCACTGATTTGTTTCCTTTTCTTTGAGTTCTTTTTCGTATTTTTTTCAGCCAATTCCGATACACTCCATACAGATTCTTACGGCCTTGTCAAAGACCACACTCATTTCACCCCGGAAGATGCCGAAGATCATCAGGCACAGGCCTGCCGCAGCCAGAAAAATTCCTGCATACCGGAAATTCCATCTCCGGCGGCTCATTCTACTTCCCCCAGATTCTCCAGTTCGCTGTTTACAATCTCGGTCCAGTCTTCCAGAGAGCGGCTGCCCACATAGGCATATCCGGTCAGGTTTCCTTCACTGTCTACGAAAAAGGTGGTTGGAATGGACTGAATGCCTGTCAGAAGACCGTTCATCAGTCCGGCGTCCGGAATCAGGAAGGGATAAGTGGTTCCCAGTTCCTGGGCCAGTGTCTTTGCCGCGTCCAGGGCGTCGGCGTCCACGCCGCCTTCCCCGTCAGCCGTATCCAGCACGATGCCCACCACGTTTACACCGCTGTCTGCCATATCCTGGCTTAACTGTTCCAGATAGGGGATTTCCGCAATACAGGGAGAGCACCAGGTAGCGAAAACATTTACCATGGTCAGCTCATAATCCTGAAACATGGCTTCTGTATAACTTTCACCATTGATATCTTCCATAGTGAAGCTTCCTATGTTATAGACTGTTTCCGGCTCTGCCTCTTCAGAGATTTCCGGTGTTTCAGCGGCTTCTGTATCAGAAGTATTTTCTGAGCTCTGTCCACCGGTCCCGGAACTGCCGGTGTCATTGGATTCCAGCACTTCTGTGCCTTCTCCGGAAGCGCTCTGCTCTGAGGAGCAGGCAGATAAAAGCAGACTTACAAGCAGGATCAAAGCAAAAAGAATAGCAGGTTTTCTTCTTTTATGATGCATAGCGTCACCTCATTTTTAAAGTTTGTATGCCTATCATATCAGATCACAGGCCAGATTTCAGTAACAATATCACAAAAATCTGAAAAAGATGAATTTTTCTAAAATGGGGGGGGTAGTGAAAGGGGAAAGAAGATTTTACAGGGTTCTTTGATGTAGGATTTTATGTTATGATAACCATACTGCCAGGCATGGAGTGTGCGGACTTTGCAGAGAAATGTATCTTCTCAATATTATTATCGGATGCTGAAGACGCAGAAGAAAGTCTTATCGACTTCCTCCCTTTTCTGTGCTATGATAAAAAGGTGTATCTGAAGACCATACCATGATACATGCCCTTGGGGGGAGCGGAACAGCCGGCGCTGTCTCCCAAATAATTTTAGCACAGAAAGGGGTATTTTCATGGAAAATACGTCTGAAAATAGAAAAGCAGGATCAAAACAGCACAGTCCGGGCCGTCTCACCCTGGGCATCCTGGCCCATGTGGATGCCGGGAAGACGACTCTTGCGGAGAGCATGCTCTATCACTGCGGCAGCATCCGCAAGGCAGGCCGCGTGGACCATGGAGACACCCATATGGACACTTATGAGCTGGAGCGGTCCAGAGGAATCACGATTTTTGCCAGCCAGGCGCAGCTGGCTTTGAATGTCGGGAACAGCGCGGATGGAAGCGGAACGCGGCAGGCATCTTCGATTCAGGCTGCTCTTGTGGATACGCCGGGGCATGTGGATTTCTCAGCGGAAATGGAACGCACCCTGTGGATACTGGACTACTGTATTCTCGTTATCAGCGGAGCGGACGGCGTGCAGGGCCATGTGAGAACCCTGTGGCGTCTGCTGTCTCAGTACCGGATTCCGGTATTTCTCTTTATCAATAAGATGGATCAGCAGGGAACTGACAGGGAAGCTCTTTTGGCGGAGCTGAGAGAAGAGCTGGACGAGCGCTGTGTGGATTTTTCGGAGGGACGGGAGTCCGGGGAGCTCTGGGAGGATCTGGCGGTCTGCGATGAAGAACTTCTGGAAGCCTATCTGGAGAAAGGTAGCCTTACAGAGGAACGGATTGCGGAAAAGATAGCGGACAGAAAGGTATTTCCCTGCTATTTTGGTTCCGCTTTGAGGGACCAGGGCGTGGAGGAATTCCTGAAGGGGCTTGGACGTTTTCTGATCTGTCCCTCTTATCCCCGGGAATTCGGCGCGCGCGTCTATAAAATAGGAAGAGACAGCCAGGGAAACCGCTTAAGTTATCTGAAGGTAACCGGCGGCAGCCTGAAGGTGAAGCAGAGCCTGGCCGGAGAGCGGGACGGGGAAGCCTGGGAAGAAAAGGCAGATCAGATTCGGCTCTATTCCGGAGCTGGTTTTCAGCCCATTCAGGAAGCGGAGGCGGGGACTGTCTGCGCGGTGACGGGACTGTCCCATACTTATGCGGGAGAAGGCCTGGGCTTTGAGGAGAACGGGCCGGTGCCGGAGCTGGAGCCTGTGCTGACTTATCAGTTTCTTCCGCCGGAGGGCGTCAATCTTCATGAGCTTCTGGGAAATTTGAGAACCCTGGAGGAAGAGCTTCCGGAGCTTCATGTGGTCTGGAGAGAAGAGCTTGGAGAGATTCATGTCCGTGTCATGGGCGAGGTCCAGCTGGAGATTTTAAAAAATCTGATGGAGGAGCGTTTTGGAGTGCCGGTGGAATTCGGCGCGGGCAGTATCGTATATAAGGAGACGATTCGGAACACCGTAGAGGGCGTGGGCCACTTTGAGCCCCTGCGCCATTACGCGGAGGTCCATCTTCTGCTGGAGCCCGGAGAGCCGGGCAGCGGACTGGTCTTTGACAGCCGCTACAGCGAGGATGTGCTGGATCGGAACTGGCAGAGACTGATTCTGACCCATCTGCGGGAGAGGAACCATCCGGGCGTGCTGACGGGCTCGGATATCACGGATATGAAGATTACGCTCATGTCCGGCAGAGCCCATCCCAAGCACACAGAGGGCGGCGATTTCCGCCAGGCCACCTATCGGGCAGTACGCCAGGGACTGAAGCAGGCGGAGTCTGTACTTCTGGAACCCTTCTATGAATTCCGTCTGGAGGTGCCGCCGGACCGGGTGGGACGGGCCATGACAGATATTCAGAAGATGGGAGGAAGCTTTTCCGAGCCAAGCCAGGAAGGCAGGCTGATGCTGCTGACCGGTATGGCTCCGGTATCGAAGCTGCAGGGGTACAGCGCCGAGGTCACAGCCTACACAAAGGGAGAAGGACGGTTTTCCTGCGTGCTGAAGGGCTATGGGCCCTGCGCGGACGCGGATGAGGTGATCGCGGCGGCAGGCTACGATTCAGAGCTGGACGCGGAGAATCCCACAGGATCCATTTTCTGTGCCCATGGGGCAGGCTTCTATGTGCCCTGGAATCAGGTCTTTTCCTATATGCATCTGGAGAGTGTGCTGCGTCCTGAAAAGGAGACAGAGCGGACCGGACTTGCCGCCGCCAGACAGAGCCGTTCCTCTCTGGGAGCGGTGGATCCGAAGGAACTGGAGGAAATTTTTGAACGGACCTATGGCCCCATCCGCCGGGACAGGCAGGGCGTGGGACGCCGGGAACGGGTCTTCCATCCTGAGCCGGAAGAAGAACCCATTCGGAAGATTAAGAGCCGGAGAGGGGAAAAGGAGTATCTCCTGGTGGACGGCTACAACATCATTTTTGCCTGGGACGAGCTCAAAGAGCTGTCAGAGCTGAACCTGGAATCGGCCAGAGGACGGCTGATGGACATTCTCTGCGATCTGCAGGGAGCTCTTGGATGCACGGTGATTCTGGTGTTCGACGCTTACCGGGTGGAAGGAAACCGGGGCGAGATCCTAAAGTACCACAATATCCATGTAGTGTATACAAAAGAGGCCGAGACGGCTGACCAGTACATAGAGAAGACGGTTCACGAGATAGGAAGAAAGCACCGGGTGACGGTGGCCACGTCCGATGGACTGGAGCAGGTGATTATCCTGGGCCAGGGAGCAGCCAGACTGTCCGCAGCCGGACTTCATGAGCTGGTGCAGCTTACGAAAGAACAGCTTCGGGAGACCATCAGCCATACGGAGCCGGGCGGAAAGAATTACCTGTTTGAGCAGCTTTCAGAGGACACGAGGCGGCTCATTGAGGAGATCCGCTCAGGAAATGCGGAAGAAGAAAATGAGTAATTGTTTCGTGCAGGCTGAATCGCAACTGTGAAGGCACGGAACCGTTATAAAATGACAGAGAAAAAGGAAAGCAGGAGACATAGATGAACAAGAAAGAGATAT
>CALWAZ010000008.1 GCA_944375725.1 uncultured Merdimonas sp.
AAAAAGCAGCTGTCCCGCAGCCAGCAGGATGATGCACAACAGAACCAGGCGCTTCCGGCTTTTTTCGGACAGCCGGCTCAGCGCTTTCCGGATCAGAAGAAGAGCCGCGCACAGAAACAGGGCAAAGGCCAGAACGAACAATATCTTTGCCGGAACTGTGTCAAGCTCCCGCAGCCAGGAAGCGTCCCAGCGCCAGAAGGCAGAGACGCCGATATAAAGACTGAACAAGGCCAGTAAAAGAAGCGAAATGGTATACATGAAAACCTCCGAAAAATGATAGCGTATTTCTTATAGAATAGCGCAAAACCGGAAGCCGGTCAACCGAAGAGAAGGAGAGAAGCCGGTCTTTTCTGCTTTCCATTGGAGCAGTGATCTGATACAATACGGGTAAATGAAATAGATGTCATTCCGGTTTTAAGGAGAAAAAGATGAAAACAAAGTTCAGCAGGACTCTTTTAAAAGGCGGACTCATATTTCTGGTGATATTTATCGGAGCCGGCGGGTTTGCGGAAGCGGCTACGCCCGGCAGGAAAGGACGGCCGCGCCGGAAAAATTAAAAAGGAGAACATTAGAAATGAAGCCTGTACATATGCAGATTTATCTGGCGCCCATGGAAGGAATCACTACTTATGTATACCGCAATGCCCAGGCGGCCGTGTACGGACGCCTGGATAAATACTTCACTCCGTTTCTGGAGCCCCATGAGAAGCGCAGTTTCAAAAAGCGGGAGCTGCAGGAGATTCTGCCGGAAAATAATAAAGGACTGTATGTGGTGCCTCAGATCCTGACAAACCGGGCGGAAGGGTTTCTGGAGCTGGCGGCTTCTCTTCATGAGATGGGATACCGGGAGATAAACCTGAATCTGGGCTGCCCGTCTAAAACTGTGGTGAGCAAGGGAAAGGGCTCGGGTTTTCTGGCGTTTCCGGAGGAGCTGGATCGTTTCCTGGACACAGTGTTTTCCGGACTGACAGGAGAGCTTTCCGATCTGCGGATCTCGGTAAAGACCAGACTTGGCATGGAAAGTTCAGAGGAATTTCCGGGACTTCTGGCGATATTCAACCGGTATCCGCTCCATGAGCTGATTCTGCATCCCCGGGTGCAGAAGGACTATTATAACCACAGGCCGGACCGGCAGGCATACTGTCTGGCGCGGCAGGAGAGCCGGGCGCCCCTCTGCTATAACGGAGACCTGTTTACCAGAAAAGATATGGACGGCTTTCTGGCAGATTTTCCGGATACAGACAGGCTGATGCTGGGAAGGGGCCTGATTCGGGATCCGGGCCTGGCAGCAGGAGAGGTGGCAGAGGAAGAGAAAAAGGAACGGTTCCGGCGCTTTCATGAATTGGTGCTGAACGGCTACCGGGAATGGAATATGGGCGACCGGAATGTGCTTTTTAAGATGAAGGAGCTGTGGTTTTATCAGATCCGCCAGTTTGCGGACGCGGAGAAACTCGGAAAGCAGATTAAAAAAGCCCAGACCCTGGCGGAATATGAGAGAGCCGTGGAGGAACTTTTTTCGGAGAAGCCGATGGTTCTGTGATAAGGGTAAAATAGAACTTGAGTATTTTCTGCATTTTGGTATAATAAACTAGAAAATAGAAAAACCTTTCCAGAAGAGAACAGACAGAAGAACGGAAAGGTTTTTTGCTGTTGTCTCCAAAGAGACCGCAGAAGATACTGGAAACAGGAAAAGGAAAGCAAGGAGTAAGCTATGGGAAAATATTTCGGGACGGATGGGTTCCGCGGCGAGGCGAATGTGAAGCTGACTGTTGAGCATGCCTTCAAGGTGGGAAGATATCTGGGCTGGTATTACGGAAGAGACCACAAGGCTAAAATTGTGATTGGCAAGGACACAAGAAGAAGCAGCTATATGTTTGAGTATGCGCTGGCAGCCGGAATCACGGCTTCCGGGGCGGATGCCTATCTTCTGCATGTGACTACGACACCCAGTGTATCCTACGTGGTGCGCACGGAGGGCTTTGACTGCGGAATTATGATTTCCGCCAGCCACAATCCTTTTTATGATAACGGAATCAAGGTTATCAACGGCATGGGACACAAGCTGGAGGCTGAAGTAGAGGAGAAGATCGAGGCCTATATCGATGGAAAGACCGAGGAAAGGCCCCTGGCTACAGGAGCGGACATCGGACGGACTGTAGATTTCGCGGCAGGCCGGAACCGTTACATCGGCTATCTGATTTCTCTGCCCACCCGTTCCTTTAAGAATATGCGGGTAGGTCTGGACTGTGCCAACGGAAGCGCGTCATCCATTGCAAAAAGCGTGTTTGACGCTCTGGGAGCGAAGACCTATGTGATCAACAATGAGCCGGACGGAACGAATATCAATACAAACTGCGGCTCCACCCATATTGAGGTGCTGCAGAAATTTGTAAAGGAAAATCATCTGGATGTGGGCTTTGCCTATGACGGAGACGCGGACCGCTGCATTGCTGTGGATGAGAACGGCGAAGTGGTGGATGGAGACCGGATCATGTATGTCTGCGGCAAATATATGAAGGAGCAGGGAGCTCTGAAGGACGATACGATTGTTACCACAGTCATGTCCAATCTTGGCCTTTACAAGGCCTGCGATCAGGCGGGAATCCGTTATGAGAAGACAGCGGTGGGCGACAAATATGTCTATGAAAACATGACAAAGAACGGCTACCAGCTGGGCGGAGAACAGTCAGGCCACATTATTTTCAGCAAGCATGCGACCACAGGAGACGGCATTCTGACTTCCCTGAAGGTGATGGAAGTAATTCTGGAGAAAAAATCCACGCTGGGAACGCTGGCTTCCGAGGTGAAGATCTATCCCCAGCTTCTGCAGAATCTCCGGGTACAGGATATGGATACGGTACTGAACGCTCCTTCCGTAAAGAAAGCCATCGCGGATATAGAGGAGCGCCTGGGAACAGAGGGACGTGTGCTGGTGAGAAAGAGTGGTACCGAGCCGCTGCTGCGTGTGATGGTGGAAGCGCAGACCGATGAGCTCTGCGAGGAGTGCGTACTGCATATTATCAATGCAATGAAAGGCGTATCAGCCTGAAAATATAAGGAGAGAGATCATGAAAAAAACGACACTGGTAGTGATGGCCGCGGGAATCGGCAGCAGATTTGGCGGAGGAATCAAACAGCTGGAGCCGGTAGGTCCCAACGGCGAGATTATTATGGACTATTCCATCCATGACGCTATGGAAGCCGGATTCAACAAGGTGGTATTTATCATCCGGAAGGATCTGGAGAAGGATTTCAAGGAAATCATCGGAAACCGGATCGAGAAGCTGATCGAGGTCGAGTATGCGTTTCAGGAGCTTGACAATCTTCCGGAAGGCTTTGCAAAACCGGAAGGCCGGACGAAGCCCTGGGGCACAGGCCAGGCGGTATTAAGCTGCAAGGGCATTGTAAAAGAGCCCTTTGCGGTCATCAACGCGGATGATTATTACGGAAAGGAAGCCTTCGTAAAAGTCCACGACTATCTGGTGGA
>CALWAZ010000009.1 GCA_944375725.1 uncultured Merdimonas sp.
CCGTTTGACACTGCCGCCGCCAGACGGCCGTCTGCTATCCATGCCATTCCGCCCTGAAATACCGGATACTGAATTCCCAGCATGTCACATATCGGTGTGTGGATCATATCAATTTTCCTTTCCTTTCCAAAGCGCCGGCATATGGACTGCATTCAGGCCCCGGAAGGCCCGGAACCGCCGCCGGGATTCCCCGGCTTAAGCTGTCCATACACTGGCGCTTTCTTACGCTTTTCGTCATTCAGGAATTACTGCTGCTCCTGCTGCTTCTTCTCAACCAGCTCAGCCAGCTCTCCTACAGTCTCAACCTTCTCGTCCAGCTCGATGCTGATTCCCAGCTCATCCTCCAGGTTCATCAGAAGATCAACAGTGTCCAGGGAATCGATTCCCAGGTCATGGAAAGTGGAATCTGCCTTAATCTCAGATACCTCACAGTCCAGTCTGTCTGCCAGCAGCTTTGCAATCGTCTCAAATACCATGATAAAATCCTCCAGATTTTCGTGAAGCGCCGCCCTTCCGGCAGACGCTCGTTTTTATTGTTGATTTGTCAACAGACTGGATAATAGCACCAATATGTTGATTTGTCAACAAATTTTTAATGATTTCCACCTGTCTTTCTTAAGGGGTTTGGGCGGAAAAAAACAGACTTTTTGATGTCTTTTCAACCAAAAGACAGAAAGCTAAAATAAAGACAGAAAAAAAATAAACACCATTACAGAACAGGAGGGTTTTATATGGCACTCAGTGTAGATTCCAAGGTAAAAGAGCTTATGAAAAATGACGCGGCAGCTGAACTTCTGGAGAAATATGCTCCGGGATTTAAGACGAATCCTCAGATGAAGCTGGTAGGCGCCCTTACATTCCGCAAGCTCGCCGCCTTCCCCCAGGCAGGAATCTCTTCGGAAAAACTGGATGAGATCGACGCGGCTCTGAAGGCTCTTGGCGAGTAAGCCGCTCTGCCGGAACAACTGAAATAACTAAAACAAGGGCGTCCCGGAGGCATATTTCATGCCCCGGGCGCCCTTGTTTCTGTCTTCATTTCTGTTCTGAAGAGAGTTCCAGCCTTTTCTGAAGCTCCATGGCTTTCAGCAGAATCTGAAGCAGAAGCCGTTCATCCGGGTCCTGCAGATCGGAACCCAGAAGATTTTTGATCCGGTTCATGCGCTCCAGCAGGGTACTGCGGTTCAGAAACAGCCTGGAAGTGGTTCTGGTAATGCCCATGTTCTGCTCCAGGTAAATCTTAAGCGTTTCCAGGTAGCTGACAGCCGAACCGGCATCATGCTCCGCAAGCTTTTTCAGGCCTGCCGGAAAGTATGCCCGGAGCGGCAGCTTTCCCAGCGCATTTTCAATCAGTTCCGTCAGACAAAAGGTCTGAAACAGGTAAAAATGCTCCTCCGGAGCAAGCACTCTTCCATGTTCCAGTGCGGAACAGGCCTGCAGATAATAGAGCCTGGCGTCATAGATATCCTGAAAAGAATCGCTTACCCCCACATCAAAGCCCTCTGTCCCCGCCAGAGATATGGCGTGTTTCTTCAGGAGTTCCCGGAAAAAGACCTCATCGCACTGCATACTGTCTATATCAAAAAAGGCCGTGATTCCTCCGTCATATTCAAAGGCCATGCTTTTGGAAAAATTCTTTTCTATCGTATTGCACAGATACCCGCCAGGCATCCCGGCCAGCCTGCTGCCAGGCCGGATCTTCGCGCAGATATAGCTGTGTCCGTGGTTGACCGTCTCCAGCAGCCAGCGTTCTTCCGGGGAAAGATGTGCGTCTGCGGTCAGATCGTAAAAAATCTGCCGGAGCGTATGGCGGTTCATCCGCGGAGAGCCCGCGTATTTGACCAGCGCCTTTTCCAGCATGCGGGCCAGATAATCCGCCAGGACTCCGTCGCTTGGCCGGTACTTCCGGCGGCGGTAATCCACTGTCAGACAGCCGATATAATCCTCTTCCTCAAAAAGATTTACATTCAATGTACTGCTGTCCAGCATATTGAACAGAATCGGTTTTCTCTCTTCCATGGAAAGATTCTGGAACTCCAGGAACTTGCTTAAGACGGGAAGATCCAGATTATCTCCCTCAGGCTCTCTGGAAAGCAGATTCTCCCAGTCCGCCTTTGGAACAGCAGAATAATCCGACTGGGCAATATAATGAAAATCCGAATCCAGCACAAAGAGCGGATTTCCGAAAATCTCCTGGCTGCAGCTTACCATTTCACTGATGTCATTGCTGGTATAAAGGAGCTCACGAAGCCTCTCATCCCAGGCATCATATTTGTTGTAAATCTCCGTCAGCCGGTTGAATACCGCGCTGATACTGACCGCTTCCCGGAAAAGAATTACGCCGCACCGCTCCAGATAATAGGGAAGATACATGCTGTTTCCGATGCATAGGAGCAGCGCGTTTTCCGATGCAGGCGCCCGTTTGGGAAGACGGTCTCCCTTCAGAATATAGACATGGTTCTCCTGAAAGCCCTTTTCGGGCTCCAGAAAGTATTCCGGCCGGCCCAGCAGGAGCTTTTCACTCCTCTTCCCCTTCAGTTCCACCGCATAAACTTCCTTCAGATTATCATAAAGTATGTCCGCGTTCAGCTTCATGGCAAATACCTCTCTCCTCTTTGCAAGACCCTTTATAGCAGCTCAGGATCTTCATCGTTACACCCTTCTCTATTATAGCGCAAAACACCGTAAAAAGGAATTCTTGGGCCCCTAAAAGCGCTGGTTTTTGTCGAAAAAATACTTCCTGTTTGATGTCTTTTTCAAAATATTCAGGATATTTAAAATAAGATCACAAATCAACATTCCGTACAAAAAGGTAAAGGGGGAACTGATATGCCATTATTGGATAAGCTTGAACAGACAAAATGCGTACAGACTGTATGGGGAAAACTGATTCCGGAAAAGGAAGCCTATGATTACGCGGTACGCCAGATCGCGGGCTTCTGCGCGAATCTGTTCCAGGTCATGAGAATCCTGGAGCCTGATTTCGAGAAGCGCACTTCCGCCATCTGCGAAATCTCCTATATGATGAACATGTCCGCATCCAGCGATCTGTATATGCAGGAATTCTTTAATGAATGGAACATTCCCGAATTCTGCAAAAAGGATTCCTGGCTGGGCGCCATCTTCGGAGATTCCGGGGATGAGTATGAAAACATGGCGGGCCGCGTTGTCCAGTTTACCCATGACCGGGTGGAAAAGGAACTAGATACCTGTCCCTGGGATATCGTGGGCGCAGAGCTCTGCAATATGACCACCGCCATGTTTACCGCGAACTTTGATTTGAACAGCCCCACAGGGGAAAACGAAGTATCCCTGAACATGTGCGAGGCCAGAGGCTGCGGCGACCGCCACTGCCGCGTGGTCGCGGAACGCCGGGACGTATTCGGACTGGAAAAGCAGGGCTGGCTGGATCATATGAATCAGCCGAAGATGCCGGTGCATGATACGCCGAAGGAACGGAGCGTAAAGGAAGGAGAAATCCTGCGGAACGGCTGCTACTCCAACGCCTTCGGTGAAGAGAAATCCTTTGAATGGGCCTACCGCTGGTGCATGGAAAAGGGCTGGGTATGGTGCATTGCCTTCCCGCTCATTGCCATCCGCGATATGGCTGACTCTGATGAGGAATTCGAGCGCATTTTCAAAATCGTATTTGCAACGGCCGGAAAGAATGCTTTTATAGAGCCCTTCGCCGTGGAAGGCCTGCGCAGCTGGCTGGGCGTGCCTCATGAAATCGGGAAAAATGATCCCCGTATCATGGGCGGCTACATTAAAGCCGTCATCGATACGCAGCTGGTTCCCTGTGAATTGGAACGCTTCACAGAGGACGAGGTCTGGATCAAGGTCGATACGGAAACCTTCAACGGCAGATTCCCCATGGCTCCGGTAGACGAGCTGACCCTGGGCTATGAGACCCTCTGGCACAACATGGTAAAGACCATGGTGAGCCCGGAATGGTCCTGCTGGTTTGAGGGAAAGGATGACGAATACATGATGATTAAAGTCGGCCGCAAGATCGACAAGCGCATGGTATAAGGAAGGGGGCAATTCATTATGTTATTTAAAGAGGACGCGGCTGCGAGAGCGCAGCATCAGGCGGTAAGAGAACACGCAGGCTGGTACCGCTGGACCCACGATCTGGTGGAAGTAAAAGGCACGGACGCCGCCGCATTTCTGGAACGCTTATGCGTAAACGCCATCGGGAACGCCGCCGTGGGCAGAACAAAATATACCACTCTGCTGAATGAAGAAGGAAAAATCATAGATGATACCATTGTCATGCACATGGGTGAAAACGAATACTGGGTATCCACTCTGTACGCCCCCCAGTTCCTCCAGTGGGCCGAAAAGCAGAAGAGCTCCATGGAGGTATCCTGTGAGGATATCACAAAGAAAATCGACATGTACGCCGTACAGGGCCCTGATTCCCTCCAGATTCTGAACGGTATGCTGGCAGAGCCCATAGATGATCTGAAGCGGTTCCAGATAAAGGATAATACCCTGTCCGGTATCCCGGTTAAAGTCCACCGCTCCGGCTTCACCGGCGAGCTGGGCTATGAAATCTACTGTGATATAGAACAGACTTCTCCGGTAGAAGAGGCCATCCGGTCCGGCTGCTCGGACGCAGACGCTCCGGAGCTTACCATTCTGGAAGTGTATGTACGAAGTCTTCCTGTAGAAAAAGGCTTTGCGCTCCGCCAGGATATGTACGGCCTGACTCCCTTTGAGTGCGGCCTGGACTGGTCTGTACATATGGAAAAGGATTTCATCGGAAAGGAAGCCCTTCAGAAAGCCCAGGAGGAGGGACCTCAGTACAAACTGGTGGGCCTGGAATATCTGGCAGAATCCTATGAAGACATCGCTCAGAAGGAAATTGTATATTCTTACGGAGTACCCTGCGGTTTCGTACGCACCGCCATCTACGGATACACCGTAGACAAAAATATCGGATTCGCAGTCATCAAGGCCGGTAAGGCTGTCATCGGTGAAAAGGTAACCGTGGGAACCAACCACTCACCGGCCGTGATCACAGACAAGTGCTGGTTATAGGAGGGGAAATACATGAGACTGGATGGAAAATCAATCGTAGTAACAGGCGCCTCCGCAGGCATGGGGCATGCCATCGTGGAACGTTTCGTCAAAGAGGGCGCCCGGGTAACAGCCGTCGCCCGCCGCAGAGAACGGCTGGAAGAGCTGGCGGAATCCCTGAAGGACGAACCGGGTAAAATCATCATCTGCACCGGAGACATCGGAGATGAAAACACCAGTGCCCGGATGATAGACATGGCCGTTCAGGAATTCGGACGTCTGGATGTACTCCTGAACGTGGCCGGCATCATGGATGACAACACTGCCGTAGGAGACGTGTCTGATGAAATGCTGGACCGCCTGTTCCGCATCAATACGCTGGGGCCCCTTTACGCCATGCGCAGGGCCGTACAGGTATTCTTAAGCCAGAATGATGAATCCGGCAATATCATCAATGTCACCTCCGTGGGCGCCGCCCACCAGACTGCCGGAGTCGCTTACTGTGCTTCCAAGGCTGCTCTGACCGCCGCCACTAAAAATACGGCGTACATGTACCTGGAAAAGGGAATCCGCTGCAACGCCATCGCTCCGGGCGGAGTGGTGACAGAGATTCCCCTCGTCATGCCCACGCCGGATGAATTCGGCTTCGGCAGAAGCAGCGCGCTTCTGACCCACGCGCCTGAACTTGGTATGCCCGAAGACATAGCGGAGGCTGCCCTCTTCCTGGCCAGCGATGAATCCCGCTTTGTAAACGGAGCCATTCTTACCTGTGACGGCGGCTGGACCGCATTTTAATTTCGTGACAGAAGGAGGAAACAAGCCATGAAAATGATTTCTGTAATCACCGGCGGAAGCGGCGGAATGGGAAAGGCTATCGCCCGGGAGCTGGGCAAAGACACAGCTGTCGTCCTCGCCGCAAGAAATGAGCAGAAGCTTCTTGCCGCCCAGAAGGAGCTGAAAGAGCTGGGCTATGAGGTCTATACCTTTCAGACAGATATTCAAAATGAAAAGCAGGTACAGGATCTGGCATCTTATGCTGCCTCTCTTGGGAGCATTAAAAACGTCATTCATACCTCCGGAGTGTCCCCCACAGACACAGACGCTGATTCCATCCTGCGGATCAATGTGCTGGGAACTCTGTATGTGACCAATGCCTTCTATCCCCTTCTGGCAGAAGGCGGCACGCTGATTAATTTCGCCTCTGTCGCCGCCTATACCATGGAGCCGGACTCCAAATGGTATGAGGTTTATGATTCCTGGAATGAAGAAGGCTTTCTGGGCAGGCTTCAGGAGTTTCTTGCCGCATCCGGTGACGACCCGTTTTTCCGGGCAGGATTCGCCTACGTGCTGTCCAAGCGCTTCGTCATCTATTACTCGCAGAAAAACGTGCTCCGCTTCGGAAAGAAAAAGTGCCGGATTCTGTCCGTATCACCCGGCTCCTATCTGACGCCCATGCATCAGAAACTGATCGACAACCAGCCTGACACAGCTGAAAGCCAGCTGGATCTGATACCTGCCGCCCGCTGGGGACACCCCTACGAAATTGCGGCCCTTACCGCGTTTCTGTGCTCCTCCGGAGCCGGTTTTATCTCCGGCGTGGACATTTTGGCCGACGGAGGGCAGACGGCCAACACCTTCATCGAACAGCTTGAATAAAAAGCCCGCCGCAAAATATTTCCGGGCTGTTTAAAAAGGAAAAAACCTTCAAAAAAAGCAAGGCCTCTTCTTGTCAACCGCAGATAAATATGCTATCTTTTAAAGAAATACACATGTCAAGACAGCAGGCGGGAACCGGGGAAATTCCCGGTTCCCGCCTGCTGCACTTGTAAAGGAGAGCGTGAATATTATGAGTACCATGAGGCTGACTCTGCTGACGGACCTCTATGAACTGACCATGATGCAGGGCTATTTCAAAAATCGCACCAATGAAACTGTAGTCTTCGACGTCTTTTACCGGAAAAATCCCTCCGGCAGCGGCTTCGCCATCGCAGCCGGCCTCGACCAGGTCATCGATTATATCAGGAACCTGACCTTTCAGAAAGAGGATATCGAATATCTGAGAAGTCTGAAGCTGTTTGACGAGGATTTTCTGGACTACCTGAGCACCTTCCATTTTTCAGGCGATATCTACGCCATACCGGAGGGCACGGTCGTCTTCCCGCGGGAACCTCTTCTGAAGGTCATCGCGCCGATTATGGAAGCCCAGCTTGTGGAGACTGCCATCCTGACCATCGTAAACCATCAGAGCCTTATCGCCACCAAGGCGGCCCGGGTGGTTTATGCCGCCAAAGGAGACGGCATCATGGAGTTCGGCCTGCGCCGGGCCCAGGGCCCGGACGCCGGCATCTACGGCGCCCGCGCCGCCATGATCGGCGGCTGCATCGGCACCTCCAACGTGCTGGCCGGACAGCTCTTTGACGTGCCGGTCAAGGGAACCCACGCCCACAGCTGGATCATGAGCTTCCCGGATGAATACACCGCATTCAAGAGATACTCCGAGCTGTACCCGGACGCCTGCATCCTGCTGGTAGATACCTATGACACCCTCAAATCCGGCGTTCCCAACGCCATCCGCGTCTTCACCGAGATGCGCGAGGCAGGCATCCCGCTGACCTTCTACGGCATCCGCCTAGACAGCGGCGACCTGGCCTACATGTCCAAAAAAGCCCGGAAAATGCTGGACGACGCCGGTTTCCCGGACGCTGTCATCTCCGCCTCCAGCGACCTGGACGAGTATCTGATCACAAGCCTGAAGGATCAGGGCGCGGCCATCACCTCCTGGGGCGTAGGCACGAACATGATCACCTCCAGCGACTGCCCGGCCTTCGGCGGCGTGTACAAGCTGGCGGCAGTGCAGGATGAGGAAGGGGAGTTTATTCCGAAAATCAAGCTTTCCGAGAACACAGAGAAGATCACGAACCCGGGCAACAAGACCATTTTCCGTATCTATGACAACGGAACCGGTAAAATCCGGGCCGATCTCATCTCCCTGGCAGACGAGACCTTCGACTGCTCTCAGGATCTTCTGATCTTCGATTCCATTGAGACCTGGAAGAAGACAAAGCTTAAGGGCGGCACCTACCACATGCGGGAGCTACTGGTGCCTGTCTTCCAGAAGGGCGAGTGCGTCTACACCTCTCCCAGCGTCATGGAGATCCGGGATTACTGCACTCAGGAACAGAATACCCTCTGGGAAGAGACCAGACGTCTCACGAATCCCCATGAGGTTTATGTGGATCTGTCGGACAAGCTGTTCCGGATCAAATCCGGTCTGCTGGACCAGATGAATCAGGAGCTGTAAGGAGGATTTTTATGGATCGTCAGCTGCCCTGGGAAAAAATGAATCAGTTTATGCTTCAGTGCGGTCTTCAGCGGGACAGCCGCGGGCTGGCCGAGACCGCGCTGCGGAAGCTCTCTGCCCTGATCCCCTTTGATCAGGGCAGACTCTATTTTCTCAACAGCCAGGGACAGGTCTGCGACTACCGTCTGCTGGGCGTGGATAAAAGCACTGTCCGCAATTACCTGGCCTACCACTCTCAGCTGGATGACGGAGCCTTTTCCCTCCCCTGCCGGATCCGGCATCACCAGACTCCCTTTCCCACAGTCTGTGACTGGTCGCAGATGGATCACAGCAGAGAATTTTACCAGGAATGCGTCAGACCAATTACTCCCTTACAGAGCTGGAGACTCTCTACTATCTGACTATCCAGCTTGACAACCTTCATCAGAATCTTTTTGTCAAAAGTCCGGACGACATGCCCGGAACCTCTGAGAACGCTTCCCTTCCGGATCAGACCGGGATTCTGACAAAGCGGGAGCAGGAGGTATTTTCCCTGCTGCTCAAAGGCATTTCCCCCGATTCTATTTCCAGGCGTCTCTGTATCAGCATCAATACCACAAACAAGCACATTTCCCATATTTACCAGAAGTTCCATGTCTCTTCCCGCCAGGAGCTTCTTGTGAAAGCATTTTCCAAAAACAGCTGACCAAAAAATCTTTTTACAGACTTTTTCTGTCTATAAATAACCAATTCTGGTTATTCAGCATTTTCCCACCGTAAATTATAATCATTTCATAGGATAACCCCTTAAATGTAACGGAAAATTTTATAAACGGAGGTGTATTATGAGTGAAGCTTCCAATCAGAGACCTGTCTTTGATCCAGAGTCTCTGTCCAGAAAAAATGTGGCTGACGCCGCTCCTCTAAGCGAGGTATTCTGCACCTGTCTAAAAGGAAAGACCGCCCTGGTAACCGGAGGCGCGTCCGGACTGGGCTACACCGTGGTAAACCGGCTCTGCGAGGCCGGAGCCAGCGTAGTCATCGCGTCCCGGGGAGAAGCCCGCGGCCGCCGGGCAGAGTCTGACTTCCGGGAAATGGGATACCAGGTGAGCTGGGTGCAGACGGATGTGACCCGTGTGGAGGACTGCTATCACGCTGTAGATTTTGCAGTGAAGACCTATGGAAAGCTGGATATTCTGGTGGCAAATGCTGCTGGCTGGTCCAACTATTCCTATCTGGATGTGCCCGAAAGCGTATTTGACCGAATCGTGGATACCGATCTGAAGGGCGCCTATTTCACCGGACAGGCCGCCGCAAGACACATGGTCGCCAATAAAATCAAGGGAAAGATTGTCTTTATCTCCTCCGCGGCCCATATCGGCGAAGGTCCGGCAGGCCTTGTTATGAACACTTATTACATCGCGGCCAAAGCCGGCGTCTCCGCCATGACAAAGGGAATCGCCGGAGAGCTGAGACAGTACGGCATCAGTGTAAACTGCGTGGCGCCGGGAGGCATGCTGAGCGCGGGCGTATTCACAGAAGGCTCCGAGGCCGCCTCTCTGTACGGCGAAGAATATCTGAAGGTCCGGAACTCCCACAAGGACACACCGGTAGCCATGAACCCTGACATGATCGCGCTGACGGTCTTTGCCCTCTGTACACCTATGTCAGACTTTATGGTGGGGGAAACCATCGATGTAAACGGCGGTGTCCTGATGAATATCCAGGAAAAGCCTTTCAGCTTTACCGTAGAAGGCTGTATCCCGGGACCGAAAAAAACAGAAGCTTGAACATTGAGAAGGAGGATTTTGAATTATGGCAGCAAAAACAGAAGTACCCATGGCGTCCATCACCCAGGGAAGGCAGACCGTATGGCATCTGCAGAAAATGAAAGACGAAGGCAGGCTTATCACCATGGTGGGCACCGCCTATCTGGATCCGGTATTTACCATGTATTGTGAGAAGGCTGGCGTAAACCTGGTGCGCTACACAGCCCCCGGCGAAAACAGCGAGATGCGCGCCCAGAATATCCACTGGTGGACCAGAATGCAGAGAAAAATGGCCCCCAACATCTGCCTGAACGCGGTCATGCAGACGCAGCAGTACGGTGATCCGGTCACAGCAGTAAAGGAGGCCGCAGCCATTGTGGCGGACGGCGCGGACTGCGTCATGCCCATGGGCGTCACCAACGAGGTTTTAAAGGCCATGAGCGACAACCACATCGCTGTATTCGGCCATGTGGGCTGCCTGTCCGGCTGGCAGACCGGGCGCTTCGGCGGATACCGCCGTGTGGCAAAGACCGCTGAGGACGCCATGAAAATCTTCCGCCAGGCCTACGAATACCAGGAGCTGGGCATGGTGGGAATGACCATTGAAATGACCCCCATCGAGGTCACCAATGCTGTGGCGAAGAAGCTCCGCGTTCCTGTCATCGAAGTAGCCGCCGGCGGCGTGGCGGACGGCTCCGAAATGGTAATCTTCGATCTTCTGGGCTTCATTCCTCCCGAGGCCCTCGCAAAGCACTCCAAAGCCTACGCGGACATTATGGGAAGCACCATCCAGGGATGCATGAAATTCGATCAGGAAGTAAAAAACCAGGTATATCCCCAGCCTGAAAACGGCTGGAATATGAATGAGGCCGAGCTGGATAAATTCATGAATGAGCTGGACTCCAAGTATCAGGATGTGAAATAGCTCTGTTTAGATCGTTTTGTATCGGTTCAGCGCAAAAACCGGAGACGTTTATTCTGAAAAACGTCCCCGGTTTTTCTGTTTTTATCTGTATAAGGCCGAATTTCCCGTAATCCGCAGAAATTCTTCCATGGCTCTGGTCTGATAACGTCCTGCTTTCCAGTAAAACCGGATTTCCCGGCAGCTTTCCTTCTCCGGCAGCTTAAAATAGACAATATCCGGGCGGGCAGGCACCGCCCGGATCAGCGTATCACTGATAAAGGCGATGCCAAGGCCGGAGCAGGCCACATGATAGGAGGTCAGCTGCTGGTCCAGTTCCAGGATAATCCGCGGCTCTATATGGTTCCTGTGAAGAATCTCCATGGACCGCCGCCGCGTATCATTTTCCGGCTTCAGCATGATAAAGGGCATGTCCGCAAAGCAGGACAGAGGAACCGGAGAAATTTCATCCTTTTCCCACGCGTCCTTTTCTATCCTTTCCTTTGTGACAGCACAGCTCCGGATAATCTCCGGGGAAGCCATCTTTTCCGGCACCGCCAGAAAAAGCCTCTCTTTCCGGTAAGTCTGCCGGTCAAACTCTCTCGGATCCAGCTGGCAGTTGTCCAGCATAATATCAATCCGTCCTCTCTGAAGCAGGTTCTGAAGGGTCTGAGTGCTCTCCTCTACCAGCTCCACCCGCACTCCCGGATAATTCCCGGAAAACTCGCCCATCAGCCCGGGAAGCACCCAGGAAGCAAACAGGCTGCTGCCGCCCAGGATCAGATTTCCTGTCTTTAGGGTTCCCCAGTCATTGACATAATTCTCAAATCCCGTCTCTGCTTCCAGGATCTGCTCAGCGGCGCGGATGTACCGCCTTCCGCATTCTGTCAGGGACAGGGGCTTCGTGCTTCTGTCAAACAGCGGATAACCCACTTTTTCCTCTGTTCTTTTAATATTTGCGCTCAAAGACGGCTGGGAGATACAGAGCCTCTCTGCCGCTTTTGAAATGCTTTTCTCCTGATAGACCGCGTACACATACTTCATTCCCTGGAACATCATCCGCCCTCCTTTTCCTGTAATATAGTTTTTAAATTATATTAAATATAAAAATATATGTATTTGATTATATTATAGCAGGCGCCTATAATAAACTCAACAAAAACCGGGAGGTAAACATCATGAACAGTCAGACAGATTACAGAATAGAAAAAGATTCCATCGGAGAAAAAGATGTTCCGAAAAACGTATATTACGGCGTACAGTCTCTGCGCGCCGCTGAAAACTTCCATATCACCGGACTGACCATGCATCCGGAAATTATCAACAGCCTGGCCTGCATCAAAAAAGCGGCCGCCATCACCAACTGTGAAATTAATCTTCTGGATAAGAAGCGGGCAGATGCCATTGTAAAAGCCTGCAATGAAATTCTGGAGGGAAAGCACTTCGAGGACTTTATTGTAGATCCCATTCAGGGCGGAGCGGGAACCTCCATCAATATGAACGCCAACGAGGTCATCGCCAACCGGGCCATCGAGATTCTGGGCGGAAAGAAGGGTGACTACTCCATCGTACACCCAAACGATCATGTAAACTGCAGCCAGTCCACCAACGACGTAATCCCCACAGCCGGGAAGATGACTTCCCTGAAACTTCTGGCAAAGCTGAAAAAGGAGCTGATGCGGCTGCACGATGCTCTCTCCCGCAAAGCTGAAGAATTTGACCATGTCATCAAAATGGGGCGTACCCAGATGCAGGACGCGGTTCCCATCCGTCTGGGCCAGGAATTCGCCGCCTACGCCGCGGCCATCATGCGGGATATTCACCGTATGGACAAGGCCATGGACGAAATGCGTTTTCTGAACCTGGGCGGCACCGCCATCGGAACCGGCATCAACGCGGACGAGACCTACCTGCAGCGCATCGTCCCCAACCTCTGCGAGGTGTCCGGCATGGAATTTGTCCAGTCCTTTGACCTGATAGACGCCACTCAGAATCTGGATCCCTTCGTGGCCGTATCGGGAGCTGTCAAAGCCTGCGCCGTCACTCTCTCCAAGATGGCAAACGACCTGCGGCTCATGTCCTCCGGCCCCAGGGCCGGCTTCCATGAGATCAACCTGCCCGCCAAGCAGAACGGTTCTTCCATCATGCCCGGCAAGGTCAATCCGGTCATCCCTGAGGTAGTCAATCAGGTAGCCTTCTATGTGATTGGAAACGATCTGACCATTACCATGGCTACGGAGGCCGGCCAGCTGGAGCTGAACGCCTTTGAGCCCATTATTTTCTACTGCATGTTCCAGTCCATCGACACGCTGACCTACGCGGTCCGGACCCTGATAGACAACTGTATCACCGGCATCACCGCAAACGAGGACCACTGCCGGGATCTGGTGGAAAACAGCATCGGAATCATTACCGCCATCAGCCCCCATGTGGGCTACCAGAAGGCCGCCGACATTGCAAAGAAGGCTCTGAAGACCGGCAAATCCGTCCGTTCCCTGATTCTGGAAGAAGGTCTGATAGACGCCAGAGATCTGGATGAAATCCTGGATCCGGTACATATGACTGAGCCAGGCATCTCCGGAAAAGAGCTTTTGAAAAAACATATTTTATAACGCGAAGCTGCCGTTTCCCCTTATCAACCCTGTTCCAACAGTTTCTCACGGATTATCTGGAAATCCCGTCTTCCATCCTCCATTTTGGCAGGATCCCGAAGCAGGGCTGACGGGTGGTATGTAGCAGTCAGGAAGCAGTTTTTCCGCTCTATCCAGGTTCCATGCTGCCTGGTAATCCGGTAGTCCGGGGCAATCAGTCTCTGGGCTGCCACCCTTCCCAGGCATACGATAATCCGGGGCTTCAGCAGGTACGTCTCATATTTCAGATACGGCATGCAGGCTTCCTTTTCCTGTTCCAGCGGGTCCCGGTTGCCAGGCGGATGGCATTTCAGAATATTGGTAATATAAATATCCTCCCGGCGGATTTCCACAGAGGCAAGAAGCTCGTCCAGAACCTTCCCCGCGGGACCCACGAAAGGAACTCCGGCCAGATCCTCCTGGCCGCCCGGCGCCTCCGCCACCAGCATCAGTTTTCCCTTGTGATCGCCCCGTCCCATCACCGGATTCTTTCTGGTCCGGCAGAGAGGACAGGCTGTGCAGCGATTCACATGCTGCTCGATTTCTTCCCATGTAAGCATACAGGCATCTCCTGTTTTTCTGTTTTATTTCTCCGGTTTCTTTCCGGTTCACTTTCCCGTCTTCTCTAACTGTATCACAAACCGGCTGAAAAATAAATTCCCCCATTCCGCCGGCTGTCCGGAATGAGGGAATCAGTTTTTGTTTCTACTGCTCCATCTGCCGCCCGAGAAAGTTGGCGGCGGCCAGAGCCAGCTTCTGCTCGGTCTCGCCCATTTTTGCCTTCGGATCCCGGCTGAACAAAGCCACCGCTCCGATGGCATCGCCCTCGCATATAATCGGGCAGATGGTCTCGGCAAAGCAGTCTTCCAGATCCTCGTCAATCAGGCGCACATACTTTCTTTCTCCAGCTGATGCCTGAATATTCTCCCGCTCCTGGATGGCATCTTCCAGTTCCTGGCTGACTGCCTTTCCCATGTAATCCTTCCTGGCTCCGCCCGCAGCCGCGATTACTGCGTCCCGGTCCGTGATGCAGACCATCAGTCCCGACACCTGGGCCAGGCTCTCCGCGTACTGCTTCGCAAAGGTTCCCAGCTCTCCGATGGGAGAGTATTTTTTCAATATAATCTCTCCTTCCCGGTCTGTGAAGATTTCCAGCGGATCTCCTTCCCGGATACGGAGCGTTCGGCGGATTTCCTTAGGAATCACGACGCGGCCAAGGTCATCGATCCTCCTGACAATTCCTGTAGCTTTCATAAAAATATTCCTCCATTTACAGTGCTTTTTCAATTCTGGAAATAGTATTCTGTAAATGGAGGATTTTTATACGC
>CALWAZ010000010.1 GCA_944375725.1 uncultured Merdimonas sp.
ATACAGATTCTTACAAAGGTGTGTTTTATTACTGTAAATCTATATTCCAGTCTGTTTTCAGAAGCTTTATCTTCCCGCTGACTTATTACTTCGACCGAATCTCCTGTCTCATAAAGCAGATATAGGAACCGGCAAAAGTTATCAGCATCAGGGCAATCAGCCCGGCCAGGTGGGGCCATACAAGAAGCAGGCTCTGTCCCAGGCTTAAGTAGCCGCTGATGGCCCCTGAAAGAGATTCCACGGTAATCACATTTACGGCCCGGACGCTGGGATTCATGATCGTGGAGGCCGCCTCGCTGTAGAGGTAATAGGGCGACAGCCGGTTCAGATTCAGCTCCAGCGTGTAATTTCCCATGGAATTCGTCAGTACCTGCCAGTCATTGTTCAGCGGATAGACCGCATTAGCGATGATTCCGGCCACCAGGCTCATGAACAGCGCAAAGAACAGCCATACGCCGATACTTGCCATGGCCGAAGCCGCCGCATTTTTGCAGACCACTGAAAACCACAGGGACAGTCCCAGCCAGAAGCAGATATAGACAGACGTAAATATCAGGTAGAAGAATACTCTTCCCACCTCCTCCAGGCTCGAAGGAATTCCGGTTACCAGAAGTCCTGCTGCTCCCTCAGAGATTCCCATGGTAAATACCATCAGAAATATCAGTGTGGTGCCGGCCAGGAATTTTCCGTTGATAATCGAGTCCCGGTATATGGGCTGGGCCGCGATGCGGTACAGAGTCCGCTCGGATTTTTCTCCGCTGATTCCGTCAAAGCCCAGAATAATTCCCACAAACGGCCCCAGCAGGGCGATAAACGACATGAAAGAGGGAATAGAATTTCCGCTTGTGGTGTACAGAGACAGGAAAATATAGTCGCTGTCGGAGCTCAGGCCCGACAACGCGCCGTAAAGACTGGCATAGCTGGTGACGATAATCACCGCCAGGATCATCATAAAACGCCTGCTGCGGATATTGTCCATCCTTTCCTTCTGGTAAAGCGCCTTAAGCCCCGCCAGACTTTCTCTGTCCAGAGCGAAGGCCGTTTTTAAGTCTTTCCAGAGTGCGGGGCCCTTTCGACTGCTCTCCGGCTTTCCGCTGTTCCCGTTCGGCTTTTTCAAAATACCGGCTGTAGATTTCATCCAGATCTCCTCCTTTCTGGCGAAGTCCAAGAAGCGTATAGCCGTTGGCCGTAAGCTCCATGGTCACCCTTCTTCTGATATCCATACGGGAATGTACCAGTATGGTGTCCCCTTCCCGTTCCACGCCATCCACGCCTTCGATACGGGAAAGCAGGCGGGACAGAGCTTCATTGTCCGGCTCCGCGGACAGCTCCAGGGTATATTTTCCTTCCCGCTCCATCTTTTTCCCGAGCTCGGCAATGGTTCCGCAGGCAATCAGGCTTCCGTCCACGAAAATGCCTACCCGGTCGCAGATCTGCTGAACCTGATAAAGCTGGTGGGAGGACAGCAGAATCGTCCGCCCGTCCTTTTCTGACAGCTCCCGGATCAGGCTCAGGAGATCCCGCATACCCTGAGGGTCGATGCCCAGTGTAGGCTCATCCATAATGACGATTTCCGGGTCCTTAATCAATACATCCGCAATTCCCAGCCTCTGC
This sequence comes from uncultured Merdimonas sp., assembly GCA_944375725.1. Lineage (GTDB taxonomy): Bacteria > Bacillota > Clostridia > Lachnospirales > Lachnospiraceae > Laedolimicola. Next base: position 1,615 of record CALWAZ010000010.1, read on the forward strand.
TTCATGCCCCGGGAATAGGTTTTCGTCTTCTGGTCAGCGGCTTCCGTCATGCCTACCCGCTCCAGAAGCTTCTCCGTGCGCTCCCGGATTACATCCTCAGGAAGCCCGTTCAGCCTTCCGGTAAAGTACAGGTTTTCCCGGCCGGTCATATCTCCGTAAAAGCCCACATTGTCAGGCAGATAACCTACGATCCGCTTGACGCCGATGGGATCTCTCGTACAGTCCATTCCTTCAATCGCTGCAAAACCTTCTGTGGGGTCTGTCAGTCCAAGGAGCATCAGGGTCGTCGTCGTCTTTCCCGCTCCGTTCGGCCCCAGAAGGCCGAACACCTCTCCCTTTTTGATTGTCAGGTTCAGCTGCTTCACGGCTGTCTTTTCCCCATAGCGCTTCGTCAGTCCGACTGTTCGGATAATCTCTTCACTCATACGCGCCACCAGCCTTTACCGTCTGCCGTATTTCTTAAATACCGCCGCGACGCCGGCAATCAGCGCAAGAATAATCAGTACCGCCACAATGCCCCAGATGGTCTGCGTTTTCACAGACACACGGAATTCCGCGTCCGCGGAGGTCTCCGAGCAGCTTGCCGTAAATGTACACACGTAATCTCCGGCAATGGCGGAATCTCCCGGCGTCACATGAGCTGTGATTTCCTGGGAAGCTCCCGCCTCCAGCGTGTCAATGGAGGAAGTGTCAAAGCTTACGTTCCAGCCGCTGGGCGCTGAGGAACTCAGGGTAATATTCTGGAGAGCCACATTGCTGTTGTTTGTGACGGTCAGCGTCACATCGGATTCTCTGTTGATATGAGCGTCAAAGCTTAAGACCTGATTGGGTGTGGACAGCGCCAGAGCGTATGTACCGGTAATGGTCACCTTCAGCTCTGTGCTCAGAGAATCGTTGGCTGAAATGGCGCTGATGGGAATCGTATACTCTCCTGCCTCCACATTTTCCGGCGGAGTCACACTCACGGTCAGTCCCTGGCTGGACGCGGAAGCCACATCGATGCTCGCCACATTCGTGGATTCTCCGCTTGGCTGGAAGGATACCTGCCATCCGTCCGGCGCCTCTGCAGACAGGCTGTAGGACTGATCTGCCGCGCTGTTGTTGATCAGTGTGGTATTAAAGCTGAAGCTGGTGCCGGAAGCGCCTTCCTGCTCCGCATACTCTGCTTCCAGACTTCCCTGGCTGTACTGGACCTCCTGAATATCAAAGACCAGATCCACCGTGTCCGTCAGGCCGGTATCGGAAACTGCCTGAAGCTGGACCGTATAAGAGCCTTCCGCAGCGTCGTCAGGGATCTCCAGCTGGAAAGTCAGAGGCGCTTCCTCTCCGTTCTGCACATGGACGCGGCTCACCTGGCTGCCGTTCCCGCTGAAATATCCGGTCCACCCTTCCGGCATGGACAGAATATTCAAAGAAGCCTCCACCGCGCTTCCGCTGTCATTGGATACGTACATGGAAATACTCTGGCTGTCGCCCGCCTTCACTGAAATCCCCGGATAATCCGTATAAAGCTCCAGACCGCCGGCCGCCTCTGCTTTCAGAGGGGAGACAGCTGCCAGCACTGTCAGCATAAGCGCCGCCAGCGCGCAAATAAACTTGTTTCTCATAACTTCTCCTTTCTGACTGTACCGTCAGGCGGCGGGGCCTTTCTCCCCGCCGCCTTCTATGATTTCTTAATATTTTAAGAAGAAATTATGTTCATTTGTTGATGGAATTGTGGCGAAATTGTGATTTTTGCCATCTCAGGAAAAAAATTGCCGCGGCCTCTACAGCCTTGTCAGATTCAGAATCCATTTCAGCCAGCGCTGCACAGAGCTGGCCCGGCGCACAATCTGTCCCTCCCCGCAGACACGCAGGCGGCGCATCTCATCCTCAACCGCCTTTTTATCCGGCAGCGCTCCGGTCTCCGCCAGTTCGTCAAAGAATTCCGCAAAAATCTGATGTTCCAGAATCAGACTCACCAGCTTCAGCTGACGCTCCTTGTAGTTCAGCTTGAAGACTTTCTGCCCCAGGGGAGTCAGTCCGGTCAGAATCTGGCCGTTCTCCCTGCGCTTTTCAAAGAGTCCCAGATATTTTCCCGCGTTATAATAATAATCCGACTGCCGCGGGTCGAAATCCATCAGTTCCGCAATCTGCTGGCTGGTCATGGGATTCTCGTACATGTTTTCCAGCAGAGAAATCACACGCTCCATGGAATTGGCCTGGATAAACGGAATCTTTGTCCCCTCCATGGCGTCATCCGTCCGCATAGGCGTACTCCGGCGCACCTCCTTCAATTCTTCCATAGAAATAGAAGTATCCTGAAGAGAATAATTTTTCATCCGTACCAGTTCAATGGATGAATAATTTTCCAGTTCCCTGAACCGGTACTCAAAAAGCCGGTAAATCATATTGGAGTAGACACAGAATACCAGCCGGATGGGTTTCTTCACCTTCGTCCGCCACAGCCGGTAGGGGTAATAAAGCTGCCGCACATGGAAATCCCTGTGCACCACATTTTTGGCTTCCATGATTACCACGGAATTCTGATTTTCAAAGCCTCCATCGATCTCGCACTGGGCATTTTCCACATGGATGCTCCGGCTGACGCCCCGGACCGTATCCACCCGGAAGTCGAAGGCGCCTGTGCCCATACGTCCGTTGAAGGTCTCCGCGTTTCTGCCCTCTCCCAGAAAATCGTCCAGGATTCCGGAAAGGATAAGCCCGTGAATGGCGTTTGCCTCGGAGTTGATATTGTTCACATCGATGGACTCATAGTCTGGCATCTCAATATGGGTCATCTGGGTCACGTGCTCGGAAAGCTCCGGGAGCTCCTGGTAAAGGAGAAAATCCCCCAGCACATAGGAAGTCCGGCTGTCCGGCAGAATATTCACTTTATGTTTCCGCAGAACATCCGGCAGGGAATCTGAACTGTCCCATTTGGCCATCAGCCGGGGCTCCCGGAATTCCCGGATCTGATCGGCGCGGATCGGATAAATTCCTTCTTTTTCTATGCTCTCCGCAATCGGATATTTTTCAAAAAGGGCTTTCCACGCCTCATTGGCGGAAAGCCCTGTATTTCTCTCTGTCATAGGCAGCTCCCTGCAGCTATTTTTGATTTCCGGTTTCAAATCTTCTGACTTCAGGCCAGTTTCAAAGCATCCAGAATTTCTGACAGGCGGTCCAGATCATTCTGATCCGGATGGGCCAGCGCTTCCTCAAAATTCTGCAGACTGGCCTGCATCCTTTTATCCTCCGGATGCTCTCTGAGCATGGATACATAGCGTTCCTTCACAGACATGGGCATCTTTCCCTGGCAGTAATAGTGGCCGATAATCTCATTGCTTTCATCCAGGACGGCAGCCGCGCGTTCATAAAGCTTCTCATAATACTCGGTGCTTCCCCCAAATCCACAGGTGCCGAAAATAAATACTTTTTTACCGTGAATCTTTTCTGCCTGCGCTTTTATCTTTTCGGAAACGGAGCCTTTATCTGTCCAGGAACCGAGAAAAACCACATCTGCTTCCTCCGGATTTTCTGTGAGAATCTCCGCATATTTCTTTTCAATCACATCTGCCAGCATCTTTGTATTTCCTGTGACGCTGTCGTAGATTACACATACTTTCATATTGCACTTCCTCCTTTCCTCTGATTTTATCACATGGAACCAGAAAGGCCAAGCCTTTCCGGCAAATATGCTTTCGGACGCTCCAGATTTCCGGAAATGGGCTGGAACAAACAGGAACAGACGAACCGGCCGGTATTCCCGGCTGGTTCAAGATGTCCGCACTATTTTTCAAGCCCGTAAGAGCTTACTTTCCACTCTCCGTTCTCTTTGACAAATTTCACTGACAGATAGGTAAAAGAATCTTCGCCAGGAGCAGTAAATTCCAGTGATAATCCACACTCTCCGGAGGCGTCTTCTGTCACAGCATCCAGGCCTCTGATCTCTCCGATTTTAATATCCGCGGCACTATCCGGCTTTTCATAGACTTCCAAAGTCCCGCTGAAGGAAGCCGGCAGATACTGCTTTATCCCTTCCGTATCGCCCTCAAAATAGGCGGTATAAAATTCTGTCATCAATGTCCGCAGCGCAGCCTGCTCCGGATTTTCTGAGCTGTCTCCTGTCCGGCCGCCTTCTCCCTGATTCGTTTCCACCGCGAAGGTTCCTGCAATCGCATCCAGTCTCACGGCTGTTCCTTCCGTTCCTTCTGCTGCAGCCGGCCGTCTGCTGCATACCAGCCAGGTATCCGTTTCTCCGCTGAAGATTCTGGCCTCTGTCAGTACTTCTCCAGACTGACGCTGCAGTTTCGTCCCATCTGATTCGACGGTATATCCTTCCGACAAAAGCCGGCTCTGCGTATCAGATGCATTTTCTTCATAATGCTCCACCCAGAGCCCCACCTGTCCTTCTCCGGGCAGATAGACGGCTGACATCTTCTCCGGCTCCACCGGCGCTTCATCATAGATCTGCCATCCGTCGTCCGGGATATACATGGAGAATCCCTCTCCCACATAAAGGGTGGCCGGCATCTCCTCCGTGGTTCCCTCGATTGTGCACTGAAGGACGGCCGTGCTTTTTCTGACCGCTGCCACCGGAGCTTCCGCAGAATCTCCGTTCTCTTCCTGTGCTCCATCCTGAGCCGGGAGCTCCGTTTCTTCGTCTGCAGCTTCCGCAGCTGCTTCAAAATCAGCCGTCTCCTCCGGCGCTTCTGCTGTCTGCCGGCCGTCCGCTGATGTGGCAAAAAGGATCACCACCACAGCAGCAATCAAAATACACAGAATTACAATCCCTATGGTAATTTTCTTCGTTTTCATAATCGCCGTAATCCTTTCCCTGACCGCGTTCTGGCTGAAACTGTTGCACAGCGGAAGCGCCATGCTTCGTTTTTCTTCCATGCTGATCAGTGTTTTTGCGTAAGCCCGCCTGGAGCGCACGCCGGTCTGGCGCACAACCCCTTCATCACAGGCCAGCTCCATGTCTCTGTTAAACAGCACATACATGACCCACACAAATGGATTAAACCAGTGAAGGCAGAGCGCAAGCACCACAATCATCTTTCTGGCTGCGTCAAAGCGGCGGATATGTATATGCTCATGCAGCAGAATGTACTCCAGCTTCCTGCTGTCCTTCCAGTCCATCTGTTTCGGGAGCAGTATCACCGGCTTCAGCACTCCGTAGGTCAGCGGAACCGTGATTCTGTCTGACTGCCTGATGCTGACTTTCCGTCTGAGGGGGTGGCTTTTCAGCCACCGGGAAGCCGTCTCGTTATGGACAGGAAGTGATGTGCGGAATTCCAGATAACAGCGCAGATATGACACCAGGAAGAAAACCGCGCAGGCCAGAGCCCCTGCCAGCCATACAATAAGCCAGACGGGCACTTCCGGGCCTCCCTGTCCTCCTCCGCTCTGCGGAATCCAGGCCCCCGCGGCATTTCCGCCTGTCAGCCCTGTCTCCGCCTGAGGAATCAGATAGACTGCCGGGCTCTGAGCCGCCTTCTCTGTCCCGTTCTGTCCCGAGAAAAGCCGTTCTATCCATGTATAGACGCTTAAGGCTGACGGAATGGAAAAGGGCAGCAGAAGCCGAAGCAGCACAGCTTCCCACAGCAGAATAAACAATCTCTTCGGCAGCCGGTGAATGCCTGCCATTCTTATAACAAGAACGGCCAGGATCATAATTCCGCCTGAAAAACTCATCTGAATCAGACTCATACCCGCCACCTCATTCTTCTTCCCCGACGATCTCTTTCAGCTTCTCAATCTGCCCGGCAGAAAGCTTTTTTCTTCCCAGCAGAGCAGCAAACAGCTTATCCACAGAACCATCGTAAATTTTGTTGATCAGTTCCTCTGTCTCCGCCTCCTGCACTTCCTCCTTGGAAATCAGGGCATGACACATGAAATGGGGCTCCGAGCGCCGGATCGCTCCCTTTTTGATGCATCTCTTGATCAGCGTATAGGTGGTATTCATATTCCACCCGGTCTCCTCCTTCAGCACATCGGAAATATGCTTTGCTGTGGTATCGCCCTCTCTCCACAGGACCCCCATAATTTTCAGTTCTGAGTCAAAAAGCTTTACCCGCATAAGCATCTTCCCCTTTCACACTACTTCAGTAGTTTCTAATTACACACTACCATAGTAGTGTGTAATTGTCAATACAACTGCCCGATCCTGTGAATCTTTTTCCATTTTTCCGATCAAAAAAAGACTCCCAGAGGCAAAGCCTCTGAGAGTCTCGATTTCTTTTATTCTGAATAACCTGTGTGTAGATTACTCGATGATGGAAGCTACACGTCCAGATCCTACAGTACGGCCGCCCTCACGGATAGCGAAGGTAAGACCCTGCTCCATAGCGATCGGATGAATCAGCTCGATGGTCATCTCTACGTTGTCACCAGGCATGCACATCTCTGTGCCTTCCGGCAGAGTGATAACGCCGGTAACGTCAGTTGTACGGAAGTAGAACTGCGGTCTGTAGTTGTTGAAGAACG
>CALWAZ010000011.1 GCA_944375725.1 uncultured Merdimonas sp.
ATCCAGGTATCCACATCGTGGAGGTTGTTCCGGTCAATGAGCATCTGAATGAGCTCATAGGTGGCGACAAAGGTAAGGATAATCCCGGCAATCGGCAGGACAACGGTTTCGGATAGCTGCCGTATCAATCGAGTAGGGGAGATTTTTTTTCTCCCCTCTCACACCACCGTACATGCCGCTCGGCATACGGCGGTTCAACATAACTTCAAGGCGTGACGTTCATTGTAATAATCAAGACAGCTTATAAGCCCTGCTCTGGCTAATACATCTTTAGAGATTGCCCTAACAACGCATGTCTTAGTCACTACCCAATAATAGCGGTCTCCACAATACGCTGTCAGTCTTGCAAGGTCTTTTCCGATTCCAAGTTTCTGCAATCCCCATTGCCTTTTGCTTGGAACCTTCCATTGTTTCCAGATGATTACTCTAAGTCTTGTTCTTAAATGTGCGTCTATTTCTGCCATTGCTGTTTTCATGGAACCGAGAGCGTAATAGTTAATCCATCCTCTTGTTACTTGATTGATTTTCTCAATCTTACTTGTGACTGTCCCAGGCCTTTTCCTGCAGGTCAGTTCTTTCAGTCTTTCTTTGAACTTTTTCACAGATTCCTGGTGGGGTCTGCACTTCCATTCTTTCGACTTGCTGTCTTTGTAGAATCCGAAACCAAGATATTTCAGTTTTGACGGCCTTGTGATGCGGGTCTTTGTCATGTTGACCTTTAACCCAAGTTTCCTCTGTATCCAGTCCGACACCGTCCGCATGACTCTTTTCGCACTCGATTCACTTTTTACCACAATGACACAGTCATCGGCATATCTCGTGAATCGGAGCCCCCTTGTTTCCAGCTCCTTATCCAGTTCATTCACTTTCTCCTTTCCATTTCCGTGGATTCGCCCTAAGTTGTACAGTACCTGCTCATTTACGTTTTGCCCTTCCTGCGAGACCTCACGGGATAAGCCTGCCAGTCTTTCCTCGTCTACCTGCCTGATTTACGCACATGGGTTACGGTTGCCTTTTGGACTTCGCTGTCTACGGTCAGCTTATCCGCCATGTACGCCTTATATCAGGTTTCTGTCCGTCAGGCTACGATTTCGCTATCCCTTCTTCTCGCCTGTACCTCACAATACAAACCTTGGGAGTCGCTATGGGGTTCATCGGCAACTACGCCCCTTGTGGACTTTCACCACAGACTAACGGCATGCCCGTCATACCGCAAAAACAGCGGGCCGGAAAAATTTCCGTCCCGCTGCATCTGCGTCTGTTCTATCGTTTCATTTTCAGTAGTTGATTCCCGTCACAGCCAGCTTTCCATCCACAACGCCAAAGATAATACTCGGCCTGCCGCTCTCGCCTGACACCACGAAACCTGCCATGCTGGGCTCCTGTCCGCTCATGTCTGCGGCTTCCACAGAGGCTGAAAGCTCATCCGTAAGAACCTGATCCGCTCCCAGCGCCAAAAAGTCTTCTCTCGTCTCCACAATTCCATCCGTATCCGGAATTCCTACATAGACCGGGAAAGAAGTCAGATCTGCAAGCGCTTCCATATCCTTTGCCGCTACTGCTTCTTTTATCTTATCTGCGAATGCTGACACTGCTTCGCTGTCCACTGCGAAATTATCTTCGTAGGTAACTGCTTCTTCCCCGCTTTCTGAGGTTTCAGAGCCTCCAGTCTCTTCCGGATTCTGTTCCTCCTGACCGGTTTCTGCATCCTCTGCCTGTTCTGAATCCTCCTGCGCGGATGTATCAGCCTGCTCGGTATTCTCCTGAGCTGCTTCTTCCGTCTCCTGCGTTTGAGCAGCATCCGTTCCTGTGTTTCCGCCGCAGCCTGCCAGAATCATTGCCGCCGTCAGTCCTGCTGCCAGCATCCATTTTCTCATTTTCATTTTTCATATCCTCCTTTTTTACAGCGCGGGCACGCAGGAACCGGATTTTCTCCGGCAGACCCTGCGTACCCATGCATATCTGCGTCATTTTCGCTCCATTCTCAGCCCAGCTCACCCACAGCCGGCTGAAAGCTCACTGTCAGTATGTCCTTCATGCGGTACATGCTGGCAGCCATTCCTTCTTTTCTCCACTTCCAGCTTCTGGCTCCTGATTCCACAGACTCATATTCACAAATATGTTTCGAATCCATCACATCTGAAATCCGATCCAGCCAGAGCAGGGTCTCGTCTTCGGTAACCTCCCGCTCGCCGTTTACAATCCATATGGAGACGGATTCCACGACTCTGTCCGGGCCGCCGCCACAGGTGGTAAACACTCTGCAGTCCTGGCCATAGAGCTCCACCTCATAGATTCTTCCGATATAGAAGCTTCTGTCCTCTGTCCAGTTTTCCTCTCCGCCTCCCAGAAGTCCGGCTGTCTCTTCATCCTTCATTCCCGGAAGCTTCATCATGGCTTTCAGCAGTTCCCTGCTGTCCTCATTTTCTTCTGTTTCCGTATCCGCTCCTGCAGCCTTTACTTCTGTCAGCACCGCGTCTGCCAGGGTTTTTCCCCTTTCAGGAGCCGCGCATCCGGCCAGCAGACAGGTGAGCCCGCAGAGCAGAACCAGAGCTTTCTTTCCCGCTCCTGCCATATCCGTCACCCCGTGATTTCGAACTCCGGCTGTCCCGCAGCGCCCGGCGCGATTTCATACTCGCCAAAGACAATCACCGGATTGCCGGCTTCGTTGATATAAAACTTGGTGTCCTCTGTCACGCCTGTGAAGTCTTCTTCCCAGTAATCCATTCCGCTTTCCGCTTCCTTCTCCGAAATCTGACTTAAAATGGACGCGTCCGCAATGTCTGCCCAGCCGCTGCCCAGCAGATCTTCCAGAGTCACCTGGCGTCCTTTCTCCAGGTCAAAGTTATAATAACGGGTCTCACTGTACGCGCTGGTCCAGTTCTCGCTGCCCATGACAGCCACTGACAGATACCTGTCTGTATGGGCTTTTACTTCATACCAAACTTTGATCTGGATATTGTGGGCTGCCCACTCTTCCTCTGTTCCTCCTGTATCAAGGAAGGCCTGCCGGTATTCCTTAGCCCGTTCTACCGCTTCGTCCGCGTACTGCTCACACATCTTAAGAATCTCTTCATTCACAGATTCCGCCAGATTTCCGGTTCCCTCCGCTATCATTTCGATACTTGGAATATCCACGGAAATATGCAGATCGTCTTCCGTTTCCATCTCATAGGAACGGAAGGTAAGCACCTTCGCTATCGCTCCTATCACCGGAAGTTCTCCCATGCTCTGGGCAAATACCGTACTGGTATTCAAAGCCGTTACGAAAACAGCCATGGCCGCGGCCGCAGCTGCAAGCCCCTTCTGCCAGCCATACAGATGTCTCTTCCGCTTCCGGCCGGAATCTTCCGCCGCTTTTCTCCTGCGGCTGTCCGCCTTCTGCACTTCCCACTGAATCCGCTCCGAAAGTTCCTCGGGAATGGGAACTTCGTCATACTTCTTTTTTGCATCCTCCATCCGGTTCATATGTCCACCTCCTGAACAGCTATCCGGAGTGTTTTCAGTCCCCGGTACAGCTTGGATTTCACTGTATTCAGGTTCATTTCCATAATCTGGGCTATCTCCTGGAGAGACAGCTCCTCATAAAATCTCAGTTTAATGATTTCCTGCACATCCTGCTCCAGCCGGTTGATGTGCGTATAAAGGTCTTCGTCCGGCTGCTCAAAGCCCTTTTCCTCGTAAGGTTCCTCTTTCTGTGCCTCTTCTCCTGTCAGAACCGTTCTCCCCCGCTCCCGCAGGATGGAAAGACTTTCGTTCACCACAATCCGGTAAATCCAGGTTCTGATGGCTGCCCTGTTTTTCAGCTCTCCATAATGCTCCAGTGCCTTGCACACCGCGCTCTGCACCGCGTCAAGAGCGTCCTCCTGATTCTGTACATAGCTGAAGGCCAGCCGGTAAAATTTATTCTGATTCTCAATGATATACGCCACTACTTTATCATATAAATCCTGTGCCACAGTTCTCACCTGCCTTCTGTTTTTTCAGCGCTGTTCTCTTTTATTTTTCTTTTCCTTTCCTTTTCTATTATATAGATGGAGAAAGCTTCTGAAAAGTTGCGGAAAAAAGAAAAAAAGAATGGCGTTCCGGAAGCTGCTGTTCCGAAACGCCTTATTTCTCAGGATATATCCAAATGGTTTTTTATTTTACGCCTCATCAATGGCCTTTCCGATATCACTTCTGCAGTAAGCCTTCTCAAAGGTCACCTGCTTCACTGCCTTATAGGCGTTCGCCCGGGCTGTCTTCAGATCGGGACCTGTGGCTGTCACGCCAAGCACACGGCCTCCGTTTGTGACAAAGCGGCCGTTCTCCAGCTTTGTTCCCGCGTGGAACACATAGACGCCTTCTTTTCCTTTGAGATTCTCCAATCCTTCAATGGGAAATCCCTTTTCATAGGAAACGGGATAGCCGCCGGAAGCCAGAACCACGCAGACTGCCGCGTTGTCCTCAAACTGCAGGTCGATCTGATCCAGCGTGCCGTCGATGCAGGCCTCGAAGACATCCACGATATCATTCTTCATGCGGGGAAGCACTACCTGGGCCTCCGGGTCTCCGAAACGGGCATTGTACTCCAGCACCTTCGGTCCCTTCTCTGTGAGCATCAGGCCGAAGAAGATGACACCCTTGAAGGGGCGTCCCTCCGCCGCCATGGCGTCCACGGTGGGCTGGTAAATGTGCTTCTGACAGAACTCATCAATCTCCGGTGTATAGAAGGGGCTCGGAGAAAAGGTTCCCATTCCGCCTGTATTCAGCCCCTGGTCCCCGTCCAGGGCGCGCTTGTGATCCTGGGCGGAGGTCATGCATTTGATGGTCTTTCCATCCACAAAGCTTAAGACAGAGACCTCCCGGCCCGTCATAAACTCTTCAATGACCATCCGGTTTCCGGCCGCTCCAAAATGCTTGTCCAGCATAATTTCACGCACGCCGTCCTTTGCTTCCTCCAGGGTATTGCAGATGAGAACGCCTTTGCCCAGGGCCAGTCCATCGGCCTTCAGCACAATCGGAAACTGGGCCGTCTCCAGATAAGCCAGCGCCTTCTCCGGGTCGTCAAAATTCTCATAGGCCGCTGTGGGAATGTTGTATTTTTTCATCAGGTCCTTGGAAAAGGCTTTGGAGCCTTCCAGAATAGCCGCATTTTTCCGGGGTCCGAAGATGCGCAGCCCCTGACTCTCAAAGACATCCACGATGCCGCCCACCAGCGGATCATCCATGCCTACCACAGTCAGGTCGATCTCTTTTTCCTTGGCAAATGCCGCCAGCTTCTCAAATTCCATGGCGCCAATGGGAACGCACTCGGCATATTCTCCGATGCCTGCGTTTCCCGGAGCGCAGTATATCTTATCCGCCTTCGGACTCTGGGCGATCTTCCACGCAATGGCGTGCTCACGCCCGCCGGAGCCTACAATCAAAATTTTCATTGTTTTTCCTCCTGATTTGCCAGCATATCAATAGCCTTCGGAAGAAGCACCCATTCTGCTTCCTCCATCACTCGACGCTGCAAGATTTCCGGTGTGTCCCCTTCTTTTACCTCAACTGCTTTCTGCAGAAGGATCGGTCCGGTGTCGGTTCCCTCATCCACAAAGTGCACGGTGGCTCCTGTCACCTTGACTCCCCGGGCCAGGGCGGCTTCGTGGACCTTCAGGCCATAATAGCCTGTGCCGCAGAAAGAAGGAATCAGGGAAGGATGAATGTTGATAATACGCCCCCGGTACTCCCGGATAATCTTCTCCGGTATCACCACCAGACAGCCTGCCAGAACCACCAGATCGGCTCCGCTGTCTTTGATGGCCTTTAAAAGAGCGTCATCAAAGATCTCTTTTGACCCGCATTCCTTCCGGGAAACACATACGGCCGGAATTCCATGCTTCTTTGCTCTCTCCAGAGCGTAGGCCCCCGGATTATTGCTGATGACGGACACGATCTCTGCGTTTCGGATCCGGCCTGTCTCCACCGCGTCCAGAATCGCCTGCAGGTTCGTTCCGCCGCCGGATACCAGAACCGCTACCTTCAGCATAATGTCACTCCTTTTTCGCCTGCCTGAACCTCTCCGAGGATGTACGGGATCTCACCTGCTTCCCGGACAGCTGCCATACAGGCGTCTGCCTGGGAAGGATCCACTGCCAGCACCATTCCGATTCCCATATTGAAGGTATTGTACATCATCTGCTCCTCGATGCGGCCATCTTCCTTCAGCATGCGGAAAATCATCGGAATCTCATAGCTGTCCTTCTTAACTACAGCACGCATTCCCTCCGGAAGCATCCGGGGAATATTCTCATAGAAACCGCCGCCGGTGATATGGCTGCAGCCCTTGATATTCACGCCTGCTTCCTTTACGGTCCGCAGCGCTTTCACATAAATCTTCGTGGGCTCGATCAGCGCTTCTCCAAGAGTCCTGCCGAGGGTCTCAAAATATGTATTCATGTACTCTTCCTTCATGGTGAACACCCGGCGCACCAGAGAAAAGCCGTTGCTGTGCACACCGGAGGAAGCGATTCCCACCAGTACGTCTCCCGCTTTGATGTCCGCTCCGGTAATCAGATCCTTCTGATCCACGATGCCTACGGCGAAGCCCGCCAGATCATACTCATCCACCGGATAAAAGCCCGGCATCTCCGCGGTCTCACCGCCGATGAGCGCGGCTCCTGCCTGGCGGCAGCCCTCTGCCACACCGCTTACGATGGTGGCGATCCGCTCGGGAATATTCCTTCCGCAGGCAATGTAGTCCAGGAAAAACAGCGGCTCTCCGCCTGCGCAGGCAATGTCGTTTACACACATGGCCACACAGTCGATACCAACCGTGTCATGCTTGTTCATCAGGAACGCCAGCTTCAGCTTCGTTCCCACTCCGTCTGTTCCGGACACCAATGTGGGCTTTTCCATATTCTTGTACGCTTCCATGGAAAAAGCGCCTGAAAATCCGCCAAGTCCTGTGAGCACCTCCGGACGCATGGTCCGCTGTACATGCTCCTTCATCAGTTCCACGGAACGGTATCCGGCTTCAATATCTACACCAGCATTCTTATAATCCATAATTGTCTCCCCCCATTAATAATTTTTATAGCCTACTTCTGCAAGACGCTCTGCTTTCTTTTCCACCTGCTCCTTCAGGCCCTCGGAGTAAGCCTTCAACCGCTCCAGAAGCTCCGGATCAGAGGTGGCCAAAATCTTGGCTGCCAGAAGTCCCGCGTTTGTTCCTCCGTTAATAGCCACGGTGGCTACCGGAATGCCGGAAGGCATCTGCACAATGGAATACAGGGAATCACGGCCGCCCAGAGATGTGGTGTGCATGGGAATGCCGATGACCGGCATGGGGAAAATCGCCGCGCACATGCCCGGAAGATGGGCTGCCATGCCTGCTCCTGCGATAATCACCTTAAATCCTTTGCTCTCTGCGCTTTTCGCATACTCAAAAAACACATCCGGCTCTCTGTGGGCGGAAATAATCGTCATCTCAAAATCCACCCCAAGCCGCTCCAGCACCTCAGCCGCCTTTTTCATCACAGGCATATCAGAATCGCTGCCCATTACAATACCTACTCTTGCCATAACAGATACCTCCCTATAAATATTTATTAGAATTACTTATGAATCCCTCTTTTTTATTGGTTTCCGCTTATAAATGAGTTTACAGGCCAAAGCCCGGTCTGTCAACAGGAAAATGGTCTGTTCAGCTCCTCTGTGCCCGGCAGAACAAAGCGTCCCTTTTCAATCAGCGGAATCTCACTTCCGTCCGGCCGCACCACGGTAATGCTGTCCAGCTCGTCATAGGGAATCGTGATATCCGTGTGGCAGTTGAAATATGCCTTTGCCGGGTCCTCCTTCCGGAGAATGGAGCACTCATTGTCTTTGGCCATAATCTGCTTTCCGTCCGGATTGTAGGTGGGATTGTCCTCTGACCAGGAAAAGCAGGTATCTCCCACCGCAAAATGGGGCCCCATCTTTTCCGCGATCAGAATCGGCAGCTTGGCTCCGATGTCATATTTCTGCGCTGTCATATAAGCCGTCGTATTCGTGCCGATGGCAAACTCGCCCAGCGGCAAAGTCTCATGGTTGAACAGCACATTGTTCCGGATATATTTCCTGTTTTCCTCTTCGTCCTCGAAATTGCCGCAGGTGTAGGAGGCCACCCGTCCGTCCCGGAAGGTCAGCTCCAGATCCAGGTATTTCAGTTCATTTAAGTAAACCTCGCTCACATGCAGAGTTCCGTCTGTGCCGGAAAGCTTCGGGGAGGTGAAGACCTCTCCCACGGGAATATTCACATCCGCTACGCAGTTTTCGAAAATGGTTTCCTTTTCCGGATGCTCCAGCTTCACCAGCTGCACCTTCATATCCGTCCGATTTGCCCCGGCTCCTTTGATATGCACATATTCCCCCTGATCCAGGGCGTCAATCAGTTTCTGCTGAATGCTCTGGTACAAACGGTAATCCAGGTTATTGATCTTCTCGATTTCCCGGAAAATCTCCTCAAAGTTGTCTCCAATCTCCGGGATGGGCCAGGCGATGATGGTAAAGCTTCTCTCATCTCCGGGAATATAACGGTTTACCAGCTGGCCGGACTGGCTGCTGTAGTAGACGCTCAGCTCCTGCTGCTTCTCATTGAAAGCCAGAGCCTCCTTACAGCTCCGGGGCAGGAACGGCTTTTCCCCGAAAATCTCCATAACCGCAGGACCGGCGTGAACCGCCGCCAGATCCTTGTACTCTTCATAGGCTGCGTGCAGAACCGACAGACGCCTTTCCACCAGCTTTTTATCCAGATAAAGAGCAGAGTCCTCCTTGTGGTCAAACACATACTGCTTGCTGGGGAGCGTGCTGCAGTAGCCTGCGTTTCCCTGGGGACGCCGGTTGATGCTGTGCCGGGCCTCCCGGTAAATAATACTCTCAAGCCCCATTTTCTCAAACTGCTCCACAGCAGCGCGGACTACCCGCTCAAATCCCAGGGCATAGCGGATGTTGACCGTCTTCTTTCTGCTCAAATCAATCCCTGCGTTCACAAACCCAATCCGGTATCCTTCCGTAAAGGTGGAAGCCATGGCATCGATCTCCTCCTGGGGAAGTCCTGCCAGGAACCGGCTTGTCTCCAGCTCATTTTCCGTAATATACTCACCGAACCGGTACAGATATCTGGGATCGTTTAAATCTGCTTCGCAGATAATCTCCTTCGCGAAGGAAAGAGACGGATCCAGCTGTTCCCGGATTCGATACGGAATGAATACCTCACAGTTATCGCTCATATACCAGTAAATGGTCTGGCGCAGACTTTTTGCAGAAGGGATCTCTTCCTCAAAAATATTGTAGATCTCAATAAACAGCTCTGCGGTCATGGTCAGATCCTCATACCGCTGCTCTACAGCCCAGACGATCATCCCCCGGACCTCTGTATAAAGAAAGCTCAGGATCTGCCCGTAATCTTCTCCCAGAAGCCGGACCGCATACGCGGGATTGGCATAGCTCTCCTCATAGGCCTCTCCTGCAATATCCCCGTAAAGCTTTTCATTCTGCTCCTGAAGCTCCTCCAGGGTCATCCGGGCCATGCGGCGGTCCTGGCTTACTTCTTCCGCCAGGCGCCTGACCTCCAGAATAAAATCAGCGGTCTTCAGAAAATAATCATAAAAAGGAGCCGATACGGCGGTCTCATCCTTCATCGCCCGTATCCGCTCCATCGCGAGCCCGTATCTCTCCCGAATCTCCTCTGCTTCTTCCATGCGGCTCTTTTCCAGTTCCATTCTTCTGCCTCCTACATTCCAATCATGTAAACCAGCGCCCAGCCGATAAACAGGACGCCGTCCAGAACTGCCCCGATCTGAGAAGTGATGTAATAGACATCCTCCTCCCGAAAGCCCCTGACAGCCAGCACAAAGCCTGTGATGCTGAACAGCAGTGCGAAAATCCCCATCAGTCCCACAATGCTTCCTGCCTCTCCCGACATCCGGTAAGACAGGGACAGAGACAGGATGGTGAGGATCAGGGACAAAGCTCCCAGAACCAGCGAGCCAAGTCCCCGCCGGGTATGTTTTTTATCTGTAAATTTATAATTTCTTCTTGCCATACTTTCCCCTCCAGTAACGCCTGAGCAGCAGATATATGAAATAACCGATACAGCCGCCGATGGTATTCAGCAGCAGATCATCCACATCAAAGCAGCCCACACGAAGAATCAGCTGCATGGTCTCTGCCAGCAGACTGGCCGCAAAGGAAAGTATCGCCACTCTCCAAAAGCTCTGAAGGCGCTCAAACAGCAGCGGCAGCCCGCATCCGTATGGAATGAATACCACCACATTCCCTGCCAGATTGATCAATACCGCCGGCATTCCCAGAATGTCACAATGCTGTAAAAAACGCCGGATCTCCCGGAACAGCACCAGATTATACCGGTATTCGGTATGAATCTCCGTTCTTCCGTAGCTTTCCGAGAAAAACATAAAGTAAATCAGGCACGCCAGATAAAGAACCAGCAGCACCCGTCCTCCCCACCTCAGCTTCTTTATGGAATTTCTGCTCATTCTGCCCTGCTTCCGCCTTAAAAGATCAGGCTCGATCTGGACTTCAGCAGCCTCGCTCCATTTACAATCATCAGAATTCCGGAGGCAAGGCCCACTGCCACAAGGATAATTCCAAGCACCAGATTTCCTGCTCCTGTATGTGTCATGGTCTTATATGCTTTCTCACTCATCTGCATACCCTCCTGTTATTTTACTCCATACTGATCGTAGTATGCGTCGATCGCTTTCTTTAATTCGTCATCAATGATGACTTTTCCTTTGTATGGACGGTTATACAGATGCTCCACCACATCCGCCATGGTCACAATAGCAGCGGTGTCAAACCCATAGAGATCCCGGATCTCCTCCAGAGCGCTCTTCTCGCCGCCCTTTCCTATCTCCATGCGGTTCAGAGAAACCATCAGTCCCCGGATCTCCACATCGGCGGCTCCTCTTACCTTGGGAACAGTCTCCTCCATGGACTTGCCGGAGGTGGTGACATCTTCAATCATAATCACCCAATCGCCGTTCTTTAAGCTGCTTCCCAGGAAGCTTCCCTTGTCCGCGCCGTGGTCCTTCTCCTCCTTCCGGTCGGAACAGTAGCGGACCTCCTTTCCATACAGATCACTGTAGGCTACAGCCGTCACCACGCCGATGGGAATTCCCTTGTAGGCCGGTCCAAACAGCACGTCGAAATCATCCCCGTAGACACTGTGAATCGCCTTCGCGTAGTATTCTCCCAGCTTTTTCAGCTGAGAACCTGTCACATAGGCGCCCGCGTTCATGAAAAACGGAGACTTTCTTCCGCTTTTCAGCGTAAAATCACCGAATTTCAGCGCCTGACAGTCTATCATAAATTCAATAAATTCCTGCTTATACTGTTCCATATTCCTAAAAACCTCCTGATAAAATGCCTATGGATATTCTAACATAAGAGGCATAAAATAACAATTCCAATTCTAGCGGGCGGAGGCGTGAACTGTAACAGCCCGCTCCCGCTGTCCTCAGCGTACGGCCCCGATGAGATCCCGGATGTCCTCCACCTGATACCGCTCCATATAGTCCAGGATTCCTTTTACCGTCTCCTCTGCCGCAAAGGGGTTGGCAAAATTCGCGGTTCCCACCGATACAGCCGTGGCGCCCGCCAGAATAAATTCGATGGCGTCCTCCCCGTTCATGATTCCGCCCATGCCGATGATCGGCAGGGACACTGCCTGTGCTGCCTGATAGACCATCCGCACAGCCACCGGCTTTACCGCCGGACCGGACAGGCCGCCTGTCTTATTTGCCAGGGCAAAGGTCCTTTTGTGGATATCGATCTTCATGCCTGTAATGGTATTGATCAGGGAGAGCACGTCGGCTCCGCCTGCCTCCGCCGCCCGGGCCATCTCCCCGATGTCCGTCACATTGGGACTCAGCTTCATGATCACAGGCTGCTTCGCGCGGCGCTTTACTTCCTTCGTGATAGCCTCCAGAGCCTCCGGCTTCTGGCCAAATGCGATTCCGCCTTCTTTTACATTGGGGCAGGACACATTGATCTCCAGCATGTCCACCGGCTGGTCCGAAAGACGCTCCACCACCTCGCAGTAATCCTCCACGGTCCTGCCGCAGACATTGACAATGATTTTGGTATCATACTGCTTCAGAAGAGGAATATCCCGTTCAATGAACACATCGATGCCCGGATTCTGGAGGCCGATGGCATTGAGCATGCCGCTTTTGGTCTCGGCAATGCGGGGAACCGGATTACCCGGCCAGGGCACATTGGCCACCCCCTTGGTGACAATGGCACCCAGCTCTCCCAGATCATAGAATTCCCCGTATTCTCCGCTGGATCCAAAGGTTCCCGACGCGGTCATAACCGGATTTTTCAGTTCCACGCCTGCAAGGTTTACGCTCGTATTTCTCATAATTCAATCTCCTCCGCGGCAAAGACCGGTCCGTCCTTGCAGATCCGTTTATTTTTCACATTGGTATGGGCATCCACATCCTTGGAGGTGCAGACGCAGGCCAGACAGGCTCCGATGCCGCAGGCCATCCGCTCTTCCAGGGACAGGTAACAGTCCATGCCCTTCTCTTCTGCATAGGCCTTCAGCGCCTTCAGCATGGGAGAAGGTCCACAGGCAAAGATGGCGTCTGCTTCCAGATGATTCTCCCGGATGGCGTCCAGCACATTTCCCTTTGTTCCCACACTTCCGTCTTCTGTGGCAATATAAAGGGCGGAATTCCGGGACAGCTCCTCCTTCAGGAACAGATCTCCGTTCCGGTATCCTGATACAGTCATCTTCTCTCCGGGAAGCCATTTCGCCAGCTCCACCATGGGCGGAACGCCGATTCCGCCGCCCACCAGAAGGACCTTACGATAGCCCTTATCCAGCGGGAAGCCATTTCCCAGGGGGCCTACCAGCTCCAGGCTGTCTCCCGCCGCAAGCCTGGAAAACTCTCTTGTACCAGCCCCTGCGGTTCGGTATACCAGGCGCAGCCTGCCGCCTTCCTTATCAATCTCGCAGATACTGATGGGACGGGGAAGCAGTCTGCTCTCGTCCCGGCAGTAGACCGACACAAACTGGCCGGGCCGTGCTTCCCGGGCGATTTTATCCGCCTTCAGCCAAAGGCTGTAGATATGTTCCGCTATTTCCTGCTGCTCCGCAATGACAGCCGTCTCTTGATATTTCATTACCGTGCCTCCAATGCCTGGCTGATATCCGCAGCCATGTCCTCTACCGCCGCTCTTGCCGCGTCGCCGAAATTCTCCGCTCCGAAGGAAGCGTATTTCTCCTGCTTATAGGCGGCAATGATTCCTCTGGAGGAATTTACGATAGCGCCCAGTCCATCCTCGTTGAAGAAGTTCACCAGATCCTTTCCCTTTCCTCCCTGGGCTCCGTAGCCGGGCACCAGGATAAAGGTCTTCGGCATCAGTTTCCGGAGGACAGCGCCCATCTCCGGATAGGTCGCTCCCACTACGGCGCCCACATAGCTGTAGGTATCGCCCATATGCTCTTCTCCCCACTGGGCCACCTTCTCGCCGACCAGCTCATAAAGGGGACGGCCGTCCACCAGCTGATCCTGGAACTCTCCGCTGGAGGGATTGGAGGTCTTCACCAGCACAAAGATTCCCTTTCCTTCCTCCTGGCATACCTCGATAAAGGGCTTTACGCCGTCGCTTCCAAGGTAAGGATTCACCGTAGCGAAATCTTCATCAAAGGGCACATAGCACTTGCTGCCCACCTGAACCTTGCCCAGATGGCCCACCGCGTAGGCAGCGGAAGTTGAACCGATATCGCCCCGCTTAATGTCGCCGATCACAACCAGATCCTTGGACTTGCAATAATCGATGGTTTTCTTGTAGGCTTTCAGTCCCTCGATGCCGAACTGCTCATACATGGCAATCTGAGGCTTCACCGCCGGGATCAAATCATAGGTCTTGTCCACAATCTCCTTGTTGAACTGCCAGATGGCCTCTGCCGCTCCTTCCAGCGTCTCTCCGTACTCTTCAAAGGCTTTTTTCTGAATATGCTCCGGAATATAAGAGAGCATCGGGTCCAATCCCACCACGATGGGCGCCTTTGTCTTCTGAATCTTCGCAATCAGTTTGTTAATCATATTGATATCCTCCTTGGAATTGTTTTCCGTCTTAAAATAAATGTACCTTAAACACCCCGGATAGTCAAGCTTGGGAAATGCCCTTCGGAACCCAGGCCCGGACGCGGATTCCATCCTCCCGGTATTCCTCCTCCAGAATCTGTCCGTACTTCCGGATCCGGGAAATATCCCCGGCCTGGGCGTAAGGATATACTCTTTCCAACAGCACCCGGCTCTCCTTCAAAATATCCTCCAGCAGAGCCCGGAGTTCTTCCAGCCCTTCCCCGGAGGCCGCGGAGATCCCCAGCGTCCGGCTGGCTCTCAGATCCTTAGGCAATTCCACCCCCGGTGTCAGATCCCGCTTATTAAAAAGCGTGATAACTGTCTTTCCTGTAATCCCCAGCTCCTCAAGAGTCTCATAGACAGTTTCCATCTGTGTCTCCATCTGAAGATTGGAGCTGTCTACCACATGAATGATAAAATCCGCGTACCGGGCTTCCTCCAGGGTGCTTTTGAATGCCTCCACCAGATGGTGGGGCAGCTTCCGGATAAAGCCTACCGTGTCCGTAAGCAGCAGCTCCTGTCCTCCCGGCAGGGTCATACGCCGGGTGGTTGGATCCAGTGTGGCAAAAAGCTTGTTCTCAGCCAGAATATCGGCGCCGGTGAGAGCATTCAAAAGCGTGGATTTGCCCGCGTTCGTATAGCCCACGATGGCCGCTGTGGGCAGAGCCCTTTCCATTCTCTGTTTTCTGGCTGTGTCCCGGTGCGTCTGCATCTCTGTCAGTTCCCGTCTGAGCCTGGCCATACGGCTTTTGATAAGCCTTCTGTCTGTCTCCAGCTTCTTTTCTCCAGGTCCTCTCGTGCCGATTCCTCCGCCCAGACGAGACAGAGACTTTCCAAGGCCGGAAAGACGGGCCAGCCGGTAGCCCAGCTGGGCCATCTCCACCTGAAGCTTTCCCTCGCTTGTGACTGCGTGCTTCGCGAAAATATCCAGAATCACCAGGGTGCGGTCCATCACCTTCAGATCCAGCTCCTTTTCCAAATTCCGCAGCTGGGCGGGAGAAAGCTCGTCATCGCAGATCACGCCGTCCGCCCCAAGCTCCTCTGCCAGAAGGCGCACTTCCTCTATCTTTCCTTTTCCGATATAGGTCCCGGGATGAATGGCTTCCCTGTTCTGAATCACGCGCCCCAGAACGATGGCGCCTGCAGTATCCGCCAGTTCTGCCAGCTCATCCAGGGAAGCCTCCATATCTTCCTCCTGGATGCTGACTCCTATGAGAATGACCTTTTCCTCTGTCTCCTGATTTTTATATAAATCCGCCACTGTTCTCTCCTTCACTCACTTTCTGTCCTGATTCCAGTATCCCCGGTTCATGGTACAGCAAAGCACCAGCCAGCGGGGAAGCTTCTTATATGCCAGTCCCAGACGGTAGCCCAGATACTTGCAGCCGCTCTGCCAGACCAGAGACACCAGAAGCCAGGGCTTTCTGATGCGCAGACAATGGGCCGCCGTCTTTTTTACCATGCGGATCCCCTCCCCTTCTGACGGAACTCCCGCAAAGATCTCCGGATGCTCCGCCTGGGAGACTGCCAGATCAAAGTTCCGGTGAAACTGTTCCCGTCCGCTGTAATTATGGGAATGGATCACCCTGGCCTCTGCCGCGTAGGCGATGGCGTATCCGCTTTTAATCAGGCCGCCCGCATAGATCATGTCCTCATTAAAAATTGTCCGGGTCTGGAAACCGCCCTGGGCCAGATAGGTCTCCCGCTCATACATGGCGCACACATTGGAGCAGAAAAAGGTCTTGATGCCCAGCTCCGGCAGATCCTCTTTTGTCTTGACCCGGCTTTCCTCCGGATAATTAAAAGCCCTCGTATACCGCTCCAGCTCCCTGCAGTCTTCCCGGGGCAGCTGCCGGGCGTAGGCCGCCTTTACTCTCTTATCCCCAAAGGCTTCATACAGACGCTCCGTCAGATGCCGGTCCGCCGGAAGCGCGTCCTGGGTCAGGAATAGCAGATAATCCGCCTCTGAAAGCCTGGCTCCCCGGTCTCTGGTTCCTCCATGGTCAAATTCTTTTTTATCCAGAGACACCACCCGGACCCCGGAAAAGCCCTCCAGCATCTTTTCCACATCTGTCTCTGAGCGGGTATTCATCACCAGAATCTGATTCACAGGCATAAGCTGCCCCTGAAGCCGTCTCAAAAGCTCTGCAAATTCCGGGCCTGGCCTGTGTACAGGGATAATCACATCGATTTTCATCTTTCTTCTCCAATCCTGAAAAATGGACGAGGCATACATATTCCCCGTCCATTTCTTC
>CALWAZ010000012.1 GCA_944375725.1 uncultured Merdimonas sp.
GGAACAGGAAAATATTTTTATTTATATGGGATATTATCTGGTGTATAATTGTTATTATGATGAAGGAAAAATCACAGTGATTTGACAGAAGGGAGATGCATCGATGTATGACATCACAGGAATACACCCGCTATTTTACTCTGTACGCAGATGATATCTACCGGGTGGTATTAAGCAGCTGCAAGAATTTCAGTGATGCGGAAGACATTATGCAGGACACTTTCTTAAAACTGCTGGGGACAAAAACCAGCTTCACGGATGATCTTCATGTGAAAAAATGGCTGATTACGGTCGCTGTCAATGAGTGCCGGAACAGCTTTCGATCATTCTGGAAAAAGAAAGTAAAATATTTTGATGATCATGATTCAGAGCCGCGGTTTTACATAAAAGAGCATTCAGAGTTATATGACGCGGTACGCTGCCTGCCGCAGAAGTACCGTATCGTAATTCATCTGTATTACTATGAAGGATATTCAGTAAAAGAGATTTCCGGGATTCTTCAGATGAAAGAGTCCACGATTCAGACTCAGCTGATGCGGGCCAGAGAAAAACTCAAATTAATGCTTAAGGAGGACGGATATGGAGGATATAATTCAGAAGCTGTATCATGAGACCTTTGATGAAATCGTATTACCGCAGGAGACCAGGGAACGTCTTGTTCATCTGTCCGAAAGTGACCAGAGGAAAGAAATTCCCATGAAACATGTATCGAAAAAGATGATGTTTGCAGTAGCTGCCGTGCTTGTGCTCTGCCTTGGCGACACCTGTTATGCCGCGCTCCGGGCGGTGCGGACTGACTCAAGCGTTGCTCCGGCTGCTCTGCTGCACGGCTATAGCGCTGTTGCGCAGGCGCAGGAGGAGACAGGACTTTTGTTTAACTGTCCGGAGTCGCTGGGCCTTGGCTTTACATTTCATGACTTAAATATCAATAATGATACGGATTACGATGAGAATGGAGAAGTGGCAGGGACATATCAAAGCGTGTATGTGGGATACCTGAATGACAGCCAGGCTGTAATTTATCAGGTAAGTCCCATGCAGGAGGCGGCGAGCCAGGCGGCGCTTGATCATGCTGCGGCTGCAGCTGTAGAGACGGCTTCCTGTGCCACAGGCGCGGGAGAAACGGTTACCCTGTATTATCAGGTTACACAGCTGAACTATGGAGAGGATGGTCCTTTTGAGGAGGAAAGTGTCATCTGGAGCGATGGAAATAATTTTTACAGCCTTTCCGGCTATGATCTGAATCTTACCTGTGAAGAATGGTTTTCGCTGGCAGAAGCTGTTTTGTAAAGCAGTATATTTTAGGATGAGGGACAAGCTATGGTTTTCAGCAGTATGAATTTTATATTCCGCTTTCTTCCGTTATTCCTGGCGGTCTACTTTTTAGTTCCGAACCGCTTTAGAAACTGGGTTTTGCTGGGAGGAAGCCTGTGCTTTTATGCATATGGAACGCTGGGGCATCCATTGTACACAGCGCTGCTGCTCCTTTCCGGCGCGGCGGCGTATCTGACAGGGCTGGGGATAGACAGAAGCGCCGGCGCACGGGGAAGAAGGCTCTGCCTCCTGGCAGGGCTGGGGTACAGCCTGAGCCTGCTGGCATTTTTTAAATACCTGCAGCCGGTGATGCCCCTGGGCATCAGCTTTTATACCTTTCAGGTGTGCTCTTATATGATTGACGTATACCGCGGAACGATCTGCGCGGAGCAGTCTCCGTTCCGCATGATGATGTATGTGTGCATGTTTCCCCAGCTGCTGTCCGGGCCGCTGATTCGGTATCAGGCAGTTTCCGGGGAGCTGAAGGGCAGACATCATTCCCTGGCCGGGTTCGAGGAAGGACTGCGTATCTTTACGGCAGGTTTGGGAATGAAAGTATTGATTGCCAACCAGGCGGGAAATCTGTGGAATCAGACCCGGACCATCGGCTTTGAAAGTATTTCCACGCCCATGGCATGGCTGGGCCTGGCAGCATACGCCCTTCAGATTTATTACGATTTTTACGGATATTCCCTGATGGCATCCGGCATTGGAAGAATGCTGGGATTCCATTTTCCGGACAATTTCCGTCAGCCCTATCTGTCTGTATCCATGACAGAGTTCTGGAGAAGGTGGCATATAACTCTTGGCGCCTGGTTCCGGGATTATGTATATATCCCCCTGGGAGGCAGCCGGGAGGGAAAGGGAAAGACAATACGCAATTTGTTTGTGGTATGGCTTCTGACGGGGATCTGGCATGGCGGAAGCTGGAATTTCCTGCTGTGGGGAGGCCTGCTTTTTGTGCTGATTGTCATTGAAAAACAGGGCTTTATCCGTATCCTGGAACGGTACCGTATTCTGGGACATCTGTACATGGCATTCTGGATTCTGATAAGCTGGCTGATATTCGCGGTGAAAGAGCTGCCTATGCTTTGGATCTATCTGACGCGTCTGTTTCCGTTTCTGGGAAGCTCCTCCGCAGCGGTATTCGCCGGCGATTACCTGAAATATGGGAAAGCCTATGGAATTTCCCTGCTCCTGGGGCTGATCTGCATCGGCACGCTCCCGGAGAAGCTTGGCAGACGCGGGAAACATTCTGGTCTGACAGCGGCGGTATTGGTAGTGATTTTCTGGGCCAGTGTGTATTGCCTGTGGAAAGGCATGGATAATCCGTTTTTGTACTTCAGTTTTTAACGCGGAAGGAGCGCTGAAAATGAAATATCCGTATTTAATTATGCTTGGTCTCAGCCTGTGCGCAGCTTTTGTCTTTACGCCGGCGCGGCAGGCAATCCTGCAGGAAAAAAATGCAGACAAGACTTTTACGGCGTCTGCCCCTTTAGGGCCGCATAAAGCTTCCGGGGAAAAGCCATCTGATACGCCGGATACCACGGAGACGATGAATACTTCAGAGGACGCTATAGAGGATGCTTCAGAGGGTGCCTCAGAAAATGTTTCAGGGAATACTTCCGAGAATATTTCGGAGGAGACACCGGCTGAGTCCCATCCGGAGGAAGCAGAGGAGCCGTCAGAGGTCTCCAGAGAACATTATTTTGACAATACGCTGTTCATTGGAGATTCCAGGACAGTGGGCCTTTTTGAGTATGCAGATATGGGAACGGCAGATGTATTCGCGGATTCGGGAATGAGTCTTTATAAAGTCATGGATGTGAAGCTTCCTGTGGGCGGGGAAGGGGAGAAGACGCTGGAGGAAATACTGGCGGACAAACAGTACAGCCGTATCTATCTGATGCTTGGCATCAATGAGCTGGGCTATGATCAGAATGAGACTGTGGGAAAGTACCAGGAACTGGTGGAGTATCTGATGCAGGCTCAGCCCCAGGCACAGATTATCCTGGAAACGAATATGCATGTCTCAAAGAAAAGATCTGCCGGAGATCCTATTTATAACAATGCGAATATAGATGCCTTTAATGACTGTATCCGGGATATCGCCTCGAAAGAGGGACTGGACTGCATTGACATCAATGAACGGTTTGACGATGGAGAAGGAAACCTGGCTGAGGAGTACACGGCAGATGATGCGCACCTGATGGGAAAATATTATACAGAGTGGGCGGACTGGATATATGAGAGCAGGGGCTGATGCCGGAAAGCAGGCCGGGCATGATGCCCGGCAGCCTGCCCTGGCAAAGGCTACAGCCCCAGCTTCCGGTACCGGTTCACGCAGGCCAGAATTTCCTGGCGCCGGGGTCTTGCCAGAGAGGCCCGCACATCCCGGGCAGGGAAGAGGCTTTCCAGTCCCTTTTCATCCAGCTGCTTTTCCAGAAAATCCGCAAGCTCTGTCATGCTGCGCCGGCCATCCATGAGAGAAAGCTCCAGATATTTCAGGAGATAGGCCAGAGCCATGGTCTGTTCGCTGTCCCGGAGCTGCTCCAGATAGCGAAGCTCCACAGTATCATGGTTAAGGGAAAGCTCACTGGTGCCCAGGGCCTTCAGCTTCAGGCGGTCATCCTTTTTCAGAGCCCCATTGGGACGGGGACAGCGTTTCTTTGAGTATTCCGGAAAACTGCCCTGAGGAGCCGAGAAAACGGGAAAGGCCGCCGCGGCTTCCTTTGCCTTTTCGGTAATGTCCAGCGGCAGGTATTCTTTCATCTGAATGATATGATCCGCCACATGGAAGTAGGAACCGGAGCTTCCGGCCACAATGATGGAGGAGATGCCGAAATCCTCATAGAGACTGCGGACACGCTCGATAAAAGGAATGATAGGTTCCTCTTCCGGGGCCACCACCTGCTGCATCAGCTTATCCCGGATCATAAAATTGGTGGCAGAGGTGTCCTCATCAATGAGCAGCAGAGTGCTTCCGCTTTCGATGCTCTCCATCAGATTTGCGGCCTGGGAAGTGCTGCCGCTGGCGTCCTCTGTGGAGAAATGGCGGGTGTCTTTCCGGCCGGGAAGCTGGCGGATAAAAGGGGAAATGTCTACGCCGGAAATGCTGCGCCCGTCCTCAGAGCGGAGCTTCCAGGCACTTGCGTCCGCAATGACAAGCTCTCTTCCGTCGCCGCCAATGTGGTTGTAGACAGCATTCTGCAAAGCCTGAAGCACTGTGGATTTGCCGTGATAACCGCCGCCTACAAAAAGAGTGATTCCTTTGGGAATGCCCATGCCATCCACCCTGCCCCGGTGGGGCAGTTCCAGAGTGACTTTCATGGAGTCAGGAGAGCGGAAAGGAACCGCCTTTTCCATAGGCTTGTCTGAAATGCCGCTCTGCCTGGGCAGAATGGATCCGTCAGCAATAAAGGCGCAGAGGCCCAGCTTTGGAAGCATGCTGCGGATATACTGCTGGTCTTCACAGAGTTCGATGGCATCCTGCAGGTTCTTCTGGTTGATTCTGCGGTAATACAGGCTGTTCTGGACGCAGCCGGGCAGAATATCAAAGAGCATCTTTTCCAGCTCCCGGGCGTCAATGGTCCGGCCTCTGGCCGGAAAGCCAGCTTCAAACCGCAGAGTAACGCTGCCGGGAGCAGAGCTGGCGCCGGCGGTCCGTCCGGCGCTTTGGCTGCATTGGCCTGCGGCCGCCGCCGCTTCTGCCTGCCCCGTGTCAGCTGTGCTGACGCGGCAGGCAGTCCGCTCCAGGACCTCCTGGCCGCACCGGGAGGCGGCCAGGAGCCCGCTCTTTCCGGAGCCTCTGGCCTGCATGCTGCCTTTTGCCAGCTGCGCGCCGAACAGGCGCGTCAGATGATCCTGCAGCGTGATCCGTTTTGCGTAAGTATCATAATATGCAGCGGGGAACCCTGCTTTCCGACCGGCCACATGGACAGAAAGGCGGGAAGGGGCAGCAAAAGGATCCCCCTGCACATGATCGATGGAAAGCACATAGTCTCCGAAATCGTAATCGCCTTTTAAATCCTTATAAGCCGGATAACCCCGGTGATCTATGGAATGAAGTCTGTTTCTTAACTCTTCTGATGATTTCACGGTATTTCCTCCTTTTTCCCAGGCTCAGCCAGAGAACTGCCTGTCCTCATTATTTTAAATCAGAAACGGAATAAGATCAATCTTCCCTTATTATGGAAAGCCTTATTATCCTGTCCCGCTGTCACTTTATGTCATTCCATGTATGTTTTGAGCATTGGCGGAAGAGAGCTTTTTTATAATAAAATCCTACAGACTTGTTAAGAAAAAAATAAGAAACCTTTTCCCAGACTCTGCTATAACTGAAATCAGAGAGTAATCAATATGGGAAACTATACTGCAGGATGAAGAGGGGGAACAGCAGGGATGGACAGAAAAGAAAGAGAAGAAGCAGCAGAAAGGCAAAAAAACCGTGAAGGACAGCCGCGGCGGCAGGAAAATGAACGCGGACAGCGGAACAGGCGCCGGCCGCAGGGAGAAGAGCATGGCCAGAGAAACAGGACGCAGTCCCGGGAGAGCGCGCGTGAGCAGAAAGAAAATATCCGGCGGCAGAAGGAGCAGAAAAAGAAACGCCGCCGCAGAGCCAGGCGCAGATTTTTCCGGAAGCTTTTTCTCACAGCGGCAGTCTGTGTGCTTCTGGTTTTTCTGGCCCGCATGGGCTGGAGTTATCTGCAGAGCCGCATGGAGCTGAGTCCGGAAAGGCTTTCCGAAGAGGGATATCCGGAAAGCCTCATTGAGCTGGTTCAGAAAAATCCGGAGACAAAGGATTTTGTTCTGGATTATCCTGATTATCAGGGGCTGCAGGAAATTGATATTTCAGGTGAGGTGACGAAGGGAGAGATCCCGCTGTTTCTTCAGTGGGACAAGCGCTGGGGATATGAGACCTACGGCAGTGATTTTCTGGCCGTAACGGGCTGCGGCCCCACTTGTCTGTCCATGGTTTTATGCGGCCTGACAGGGGATACCAGGTGGAATCCGCTGGAAGTGGCCCGCTGGGCAGAAGAGCAGGGATATTATGTGGACGGTTCCGGCTCCTCCTGGGAGCTGATGAGTTCCGGGGCTTCCAGCCTGGGCCTGAATGTATCAGAGGTGGTTTTTGATGAGCAGCACATTTTATCCACCCTGGAATCGGGCATGCCGGTGATCTGCGTGGTAGGCCCGGGAGACTTTACCACATCCGGCCATTTTCTCGTGCTTACGGGCGTGGATGATTCCGGACGGATACGCTTGAATGATCCGAACAGCAGAATCCGGACAGAGAAAGCCTGGGATCTTCAGGATCTGATGGGGCAGATACGAAATCTGTGGGCGTACAGCTGCTAAAATCATGCCTGCTGACGAGCGCCTTCTGCCTGCAGCTCTCTTTTTCCGCTTCCGTTTTTGAACGCCTGGAGGATTTGCATTCCATATCCGGAGACTGCAATATTATGATATAATGGAAAAAAGGGAAGCAACGCAGGGAAAGACGGTATCCGGTGGATAGGCATACGCCGCATGAGAGCATAAGGGAGGAAAACCAGGCATGAAAAGGAAATCGATAAGGGTACTTGGAATTTTGGGGCTGGCCGCAGCGCTGATGCTTGCGGGATGCGGAAGAAACGAGGAAGAGGCAGTCCCCGGGCCGGATGTGAATACAGAGGAAGAACAGCTGGCGGAACCGGGGGAAGAAAATCCAGGAGAAGAAGATGCGGAGACAGGAGAAGGTACAGCGGACTGGGAGGAGAAGGAAAGCGCATCCTATCCCCGGGAACTGCAGCGGGGAGAACTGCAGGCATTCACGAACTGGATTGACCAGGAAGACAACAGCGGGAACTACGGCCTGCTGCTTTCGGAATACACCGATCCGAAAGACGCGGATTTGAATCAGATTTTCTATACAGGGGCCGGGATGGAGTCGGAGCCTCTTACGGACAGTGAGAAACAGGCATATCTGAAGCAGACGGGGCTTCCGGAGATTTCCACGGATATGACCCGCCTGACCACCGGACAGATTAATGGTTTCCTGGAGGAAAAGCTGGGCTGTACACTGGATGAAATGACTGTTCCCTTTGACTGGACTTATCTGGAAGAGACGGATGCCTGGGTGCATCAGCATGGAGACACCAATTATACGCCGTTTACCTGTGTGGGCGGACAGGAGACGGAAAAGGGAATCTATGAGCTGGAGTGTGTGCCCGGAGGATGGGAAAGCGGTGTTTCTGTCTGCCCGCCCAGCCGTCTGACGCTGGCAAGACACGGGGACGGCTACCGGGTCCTTTCCAACGTATACGATGAGAGTATCCAGGATTCCAGGGATATCTGGAAAATAGATGATCAGAGCTTTGATGTGGATCTGGGCGGAAGCTGGGGACAGGTGACCTTCACCTCCTACGCGCCGAATACAAGTGTTTACAGCACGCAGGACGTAAGCTTTGCTCTTGTGAAAAACGGGGAGACCGTTTATGAATTTCCGGATGTGATGGAGGGAAATTTCCGTTCCCGTGAAACCTTTCTGAACATTCTTGCCATCAGCTTTCAGGATTATAACGGAGACGGAGAGAAGGATGTGATTGTGATCTGCGAATACGCGCCGATGGTCAATACGGCCAGCGGAGGAACGCTGAAGGAAGTGCGCCTGTACCGGAATATGGGAGACAGTTTTCAGCTGGATCGGGATAAAATGGACTGGCTTCAGGTGAATGATTACTGCAATACCATTGATCAGGTTATGGAGCATGTACAGGAAGCTGCCGCGAACGAGTAAACTGCGATACCGGACAGATAAAAAAAGAGGAAGAGGGAACGCGCCCTCTTCCTTCTGCCTTTTATGGAATCTGTTTTTGTTTTTAAGCTTTTTAAAGCTGAGCCTGTCCGCGGCACCAGGTCTGATGAACCTTATAATCAGGCTCAAGCACAACCAGATCCGCGTCATATCCCACACCGATGGCGCCCTTGCGGTCATCGATGCCCAGACAGCGGGCAGGGTTGATGGTGCAGGCATTGATGGCGTAATTGAAGGGAACCATAGCCTCTTCCACCAGGATCCGCAGGCCTTCGTTCAGCCGCAGCGTGGAGCCTGCCAGGCCGCCTGTGGAGGTCAGGTGGGCGCTTCCGTCCTCATAGATAATGATCTCGTTTCCGCCGAAGATATACTTGGTTCCGGCAGGAGATCCCTTTGCCATCAGGGCGTCAGATACCATGATGGAGTAATCCGGGCCCTTGGACATAAAGTAATTGTTCAGGGCAGCGGGGGTGGAATGGTTGCCGTCGCAGATGATTTCGCCGTACATGGTACGGATGCGGTAAGCTGCTCCCACCAGGCCGTTTTCACGGTGCTTGAAGGGTGTCATGCCGTTGTATACGTGGGTCATGGAGCGCGCGCCGTGGGCATAAGCCATGACTGTCTGCTCGTAGGTGGCAGCGGAATGTCCGATGCTGACCACTACGCCGTGTTCTGTCAGATAACGGGTCAGGGCAAAATCTTCGTCCGTCTCAGTGGCCATGGTGATGTAGCGGATATGGCCCTTTGCGGCCTCCTGATAACGCTTGAACTGCTCAATGGTGGGTTTTACGATGTACTGCTCCGGCTGGGCTCCCTTGTATACCATATCCAGATAGGGTCCCTCAAAATGGATGCCAAGGATCTCGGCGCCTTCATATCCATCTTCCATAACTTTGGCCACGTTTGCCACAGCCTTTGTCAGAACCTCTTCGCTCTGGGTGATGGTGGTAGCCAGAAATCCGGTTACGCCCTCGGTCACAATATTTTTCGTCCAGCTGCGAAGGCCCTCTTCATTTGCGTCATTGGTATCAAAGCCAAATGCGCCATGGCAGTGAATATCCAGAAAGCCCGGTACGATGCGCAGATCCCCATAATCTACGTCCGCGGGCCGGCTTCCGTAAGGAAGAATATCGGTAATTTTCCCGTCAGTTACTTCAATCGCGGCAGCGGTGAACTGATCCGCAATCCATACCTTTTTGCTTTGAATCAGCATAAAAAGTCCCTCCTGTATGATTTATGGCTTTATTATATCACCGGCGCCGATAGAAAAGTTTGTATTTTTTAAGCCAAACATTATGAGTTTTAGTATAGATCCGCTCTATGCCTTATAAAGGGTTTTGGAATACTCGCTGGGGGCCATATGGTATTTCTGCGTGAAAGCACGGGAGAAATAGTGAATGGAATTGAAACCCAGCATCAGGGCAATTTCGCTGATGGTGTACTTGTTCTCGCAGATCATCTGGCGGCTCTTTTCCAGTTTCATTTCATTGATATATTTCTTGGGCGAAATATCCATGTTTTCCTTAAACAGAATCTGGAGAGAAGAGCGGGACATGGAAAATTTCTGGCAGAGCTCGGCAATGGTCAGCGGCTCGTAAATAGTCTCGTCTATGTACGCCAGAATCTTTTCCAGCAGCTCATCCTGATAATGCTGTCTGGCTCCGGTGGTGGGACGGTCATTCTTCTTTCCGATAAATTCCGACTGGAGAAGGCGGATGACGGTCTCCTGAAGCAGGCAGAGCATCAGGCTGTTCATATATGGAATCTGGGAAGTGCTTTCCGCTACAAAGGTTTTAATCAAGGTGTAGATTTTTTTATCGTAGCCGAAGACCTTGTTCAGAAGAAGCTCATAATGGGTGCTTTCCGTGTCGTAGACCACGGTTTCCATGTCAAAAATGATCGTGACATAGGAACAGGAATGTCCCTCGGGAATATCCTGGGTGTGAAACTGTCCGGGGCCGTAGATGATAAGCTCCTTCTCCTTCAGCTCATAGCGTTTCCCTTCCACTTCCGTATACAAGGTGCCCCGGTCCACATAGGTAAGCTCAAAATAATTGTGCTTTTCTCCTTTGAAGTGGTAGCCGGAGTTCCGGATAGAATAATAGTATCCGAGGATCTCGCTGATTCGGATACGGGGGAGGATCCGCTCAAACAGATAGGGCGGGCTTAAGGTCTCCAGTGAATAGTTGTAGTCTGTGGTTGTAATCAGTTTGCAGGTAATATTTGACGTGACAGCTACAAGTCCGAAATAAATTCCAGGCTTGATTTTTACAAGGCGGTGAACCGCAAAAACCTGGAGCTTTCCGGCTTCCGGGGTTTCGCCCACAAGGAGCGCGGCCATGCCGCTCTGCATTTCCAGGCAGACCTCGCAGTCAAAATGGTAGAGCTGGCTGACGCTCCGCCTGGCGATCAGGTGCCAGTCCCGGCTGATCATGCCGCAGTGGTCCGGAATAATAGGCTGTTCATAGACAGATCCGAATTTTTCAAACTCCAGGCTGGATGTCTTTAACTGCATAAAATACCTCCATAGATTCTAATATTATACCTTTTTTTGTTAAAATTGTCCAGACAAATGGAGCAGAATATAAAAAAAG
>CALWAZ010000013.1 GCA_944375725.1 uncultured Merdimonas sp.
GTGGTACGCTCAAGCTTAAATGATCACGAAGGAACAATCGTTAAGGAGGAAACAAGCGTGGAGAGAATGTTAATCAGCGGAGTGGCGCTGGACAGAAATACAGCCAGAATTTCAGTGATCGGTCTGAAGGATGAGCCGGGAATGGCCTTCAAGCTCTTCAACCTGCTGGCAAAGGAGAATATTAACGTAGACGTGATTCTGCAGTCTATCGGCCGCGAGAACAGCAAGGATATTTCCTTTACCGTTTCCCGTGACGACGCGGACAGCGCAGTGAAGATTCTGGAGGACAATATGAACCGCATCGGCGGAAAGAGCATTTCCTGCAGAAAGGACGTGGCAAAGGTATCCATCGTGGGCGCCGGAATGATGTCCAATCCGGGCGTGGCCGCAAAGATGTTTGAGGCTTTGTACAATAACAATATCAATATCAATATGATTTCCACCTCCGAGATCCGCGTGACCGTTCTGATTGACGAGAGAGACGCGGAGCGGGCAGTGAACGCTGTACATGACGCATTCGGCCTGGAGGAGTAAGGAATAGATTTCTAATAAAAAAACAAAAAAGATAAAAAGGAAGCCAGCGCCATCCACCGGATGCCGCTGGCTTTCTTTTATTTTATACTTTTCCGGGCTTCAGAGGGTCTGTCATGTCTGGTCTGCCAGGAAAGTATTTTCTTGTCTCACCGTACGGTATTTATAAGGGGAACAGTCCCAGTACCAGCGCGGTGATAATGAAAAGCGCAAACATGGGAAGCGCGTATTTCATGAAGGTCTTCAGGTAATCGCCGAAATTCATTTCCGTGCGGTCAATCAGCAGGAACAGCCAGGCTACAGTCGGGCTTCCGTAACGGATAGCCTGTCCCATGAAAGCTGCCATGGTGATCTGCATTCCGGAAATTCCGAACTCCGCGGCGATGGGAACGATAACCGGAAGAATGCCGAAATAGTAGGCGTCTACCGGCAGAGCCCAGCAGGCCACAGCGCCGATGATGGCGAAGATAATCGGAATATGAGATCCCAGGGATTCCGGAATCAGGCTGGCCATGTTGGCTGCCAGCGCGTCGGCCATGCCGCTTTCCGTCAGTACACCCATAAAACAGCCTGCCGCGAAAATGATAACGGCTACGGAGATGGTGTCGCCTCCGTTTGCGGAGATACGCTCCCGCTGATCCTTGAAGCTGTAGTTGACAGCCAGAACGATGGCTGTACCAATCAGGAACAGCTGGGCGCCGCTTGCCAGTCCCATAATCAGGGCAACCAGAAGGGCAACGGTGAAGACCAGGTTAAAGATGAACAGCTTGGGCCGCTTGCATTCTTTATCTGTCTCGGTGATGGTGGAGCACATTTCCTCGATCTGTTCCGCGGTAATGATTTCATTGGAATTCGGTACATATCCAAGGCGTTTCCGCTCGGATTTTCCAAGAAAATAGGCAAGTATAATAATATAAATCTCGCCGACGATCAGAACCGGCAGGAAAGCGCGGAAAATCACATTGACATCTACGCCGATAACGGATGCCGCGCGGGCCAGAGGTCCGCCCCAGGGCAGGCAGTTGCCGATGGAGCAGGGCAGAATGATCATCATGGCCAGATAGGACAGTTTCATCTGCATCTTCTTGAACAGCGGCAGGAAAGCGGCTGTTACAATCAGAATCGTGGTGGTTCCGTCGCCGTCCAGCGTTACGACACTGGCTACCAGGACGGTTACCATCATGACCTTCAGCGGATCGCCTTTTGCTTTCCGAATCAGGAAAGTACAGAGCGGATCAAAGAGTCCCACATTCATCATCAGACTGAAGTACAGCACTGCAAACAGAATCATGATACCGGAGTTGACAGTACCGAGGCTGACAGAGCCTTCCGCGTCTGTGGTGTAGAACAGACCGCCTTTGATCCAGTCAAAAATGTCTGTAAACGGAGCGCCTGTTACGAGGCAGGCAATGATACCGGCTACAATCGCGGAAATAATCAGGCCTGTGAAAGCCGACATTTTTTTGGAACACACAAGAACCAGAAACAGTATAATCATAAAATAAGCTGTAAACGCTAGCATAAAACCCCTCCATTTTCTTTAGTAAACGAACAATTACTTCCCTTCCAGCATTTCTGTTACCCAGCCGGGAGCCAGATTGGGAAGCTCGCGGCCCTCTGCCTTGCATCTGCGGTATTCCGCAATGGCTGCGCGGCGCTTTGTCTCATAGTCGCCTTTCTTTTCCGCGGCTTCCAGAACCTCTTCCAGACGGTCTCTGGGAACTACAGTAACGCCGTCGTAATCACCCACTACCAGATCGCCGGGATGTACCTTTACACCGGCACAGGTAACAACGGTGTTGATCTCTCCGGGGCCCTTTTTGAGGGGGCTTCTCTGCATGAAGCCTTTGGCGTAGATGGGAATGTCCAGAGCGGCAAGTCCTGTCTTGTCGCGTACATAACCGTCCACAACGATGCCGGACAGGCCGATGGCGTCAGCCGCGCTGCCCATCAGATCCCCCATGTAGGCACGCTCGGTGTAGCCTTTTCCTGCCACCACCAGAACGTAGCCGGGTTTTCCCTGGTAGATTGCCACATGAACCGGGAAATTGTCTCCATCCTCTGTGTCTACGGTGCAGGCGGTGCCCACCATAAATTTGCTTTCATCCAGGGGCATCAGGGAAGCGTCCATACATCCGTTTCTTTCGATGCCAAGGGAAGCCATTCCGTCACAGAGCTGAGCGGGGCTTAAAGCCTTTACGCGTTCAATCAGCTCATCAGGAATCAGTTCCGGAAGTTCGTGGTAATTTGTGCTGCTCA
The DNA here is from genome assembly GCA_944375725.1 of uncultured Merdimonas sp. Classification (GTDB taxonomy): domain Bacteria; phylum Bacillota; class Clostridia; order Lachnospirales; family Lachnospiraceae; genus Laedolimicola. The sequence continues at coordinate 2,791 of CALWAZ010000013.1, forward strand.
TATTGTATCCTCCTTATCCTTGCTGTCCGGAAAGCCAGAGACTTTCCGGACGGAAACGCTTTTTATTCAATCTTCCTTATTGATCCACAGGCGGATGGCATCCTTAAAGTCCACCTTTCCGCTGGGATCCATTTTTTCTGCCCAGTGCTCTGCCGCAAGGGTATCCAGCTTGGATACGGTGGCTTTTGACATGGAAGCATCCACACCCAGGGATTCCAGAGTAGATACCACATCCCGCATTTCGGCGCTGCGCCGTTCTGCGTGAATCATGGTTCTGGCAATGAAGGTATTGGAAAGCTGTTCCACGGTCTTTCCATTCAGAGATCCGCTTAAGGATTCCACAAGGGTGTCCAGAACACCATATTTTTCAGCGGCGGCATAGGACTCGAACATAAGCTGCGGCAGTCCTTTCATTACGACGCTTTTCAGCATTTTGATAGCGGAAGCCCCGCCTGCGGGAGCGTCCAGAACGGTGAGCTTCATGCCGTAGGAAGAAAAGGCGTCGTGGAAGCTTTCCGCTCCGCTGCCGGCCAGAAACATAGGAACCTTGTGGCGGTTGCCGGGAACGGTGCCCATGACACCTGCGTCACAGAACAGCACTCCTTCGGCTCTGGGAATCCGGTCAATTTCTTCTTCTACGGTGGGGGAAGCGGAATTCAGATCCACATAGACCTGTCCGCTTTTCAGCTGGGGAATGATGCCGGAGGCCACGGATACAGCCACCTTTGCGCTGTTCATGGAAGCGATAAACTGTCCTTCCCGGCAGGCCTCCTCCAGGCTGATCAGGGGAACCTTTGCTTCTTCGGCCCGCTGATGGATAAGTTTTCCCTTCTGAGGGTCGTCCATAAAGGCGTCATAGGCAGCCAGGCTGGTAAATCCTTCAGAAGCCAATCCCAAAGAAATATTGTAAGCGGCCTCCCCAAATCCAATAAATACAAGCTGATATTTCATAATATGGTCTCCTTTCAATCAAAAACAAAAAGACTGATGTTATCCGCCCCACAGGAAAATATTAGTATAAAATGTATAAAATTTATTGAGAAAGATTGATAAAAATAATACAAATATACAAATATTTCAAGTGTAAAGGGAATGATTATTGATGTTTTTGACAACTTGATAGAAACATAGTAATATAGGGATTGTATGAAATCAAACAGGGAATTTTTTGGATTTTAACAAAGAAAATTTGTGGAGATGTAAAGATGGATTTGATAAGCCTGTATTATTTTACAGAACTGGCGAAAGAACCGCATATGACCCGTACGGCGGAAAGACTGTTTATTTCCCAGCAGACTCTGAGCAATCATATCCGGCGGATGGAGGAGGAACTGGGGGTTCCGCTGTTTAAAAGAAAGCCCTCTTTAAGTCTGACACCGGCCGGAGAACTGGTGCTGAATTTCGCTCAGAAGGTAAACAGGGATTATGGAAGACTTCAGGATATGCTGTCAGATATTGAGGGACAGGAGAGGGGAATTCTGTGTATGGGGGCCAGCGCCATCCGGCTGAATGCCTGCCTCCCGGAGATTCTGCCTGAATTTACCCAGAGATATCCCCAGGTAGAGCTGCGTGTGACGGATGCCATTTCTTCCAGGCTGGAGCCAATGGTGCTGGATGGAAGCCTGGATTTTGCGGTAGTATTGTCAGGAACGGAAAACCCGGCACTGTCAAGCCTGCCTCTGATTCATGACCAGCTGTATTTGTGCGTCTCCGACCGGCTGTTGAGAAGCTGTTACGGAAACGATACGGAAGCTCTGAAAAAGAAGGCGGAAAACGGGGCCTTTGTACAGGATTTTGAAAAGCTTCCGTTTTGCCTGATGTCGAATCGTATGGGGCAGATGCTTCAGAACTGTTTTGATGAAGCGGGACTTATTCCGCGCATTTACAGCAAAAGCACTTTTTCGCGGATTGGGATGTCTATCTGTGAAAAAGGGCTTGCGGCCTGCGTGGCGTCGCAGATGAATCTGACGGGGCAGCTGGACCGGCTGCCGGAGGATATCAGTATCTTTCCTCTCCGGGGGAAGGAAGGACTTTTGTTTCTTTCCCTCTCTCTGATTCAGAGGAAAGAAAGACTCCTTCCCCTGTATGCCAGATATTTTCTGGAGCTTTTGCTGCAGTATTTTTTCCGGGTAGAGCAGACCCCGGTGGGACGGCTGGGAAAAAGCAGCAAAGACAGAGAAGAGACAGGTCCCCGGGCCTAGAGGGGGATTTTCAAGCACGGATAGGGAAGAAAAAAATGGCGCGGCAGAATGCCGGGGACTTACCGGAAGGAGTTCCCGGCATTTTCGGCGTCTGTTTTTTGAGCTGTAGAAGCCGTCTGTCCCCGGAGCTCCAGATATACCTCTCCCATAGCTGTATGGAAATAGGGACGGATCCAGAGAAAGCCGATTCCCAGCGATCCCAGGCCCAAAAGAAGCAGGGGCAGATACCCCAGCCAGAGAAGGAAGACCCGTCCGTGGTTTCCGCGCATCAGCTCCCGGCTGGTCCGCAGAGCCTGAATGGACGAAAGATCCGGATCGTCCAGAAGCACATAGGAAGCCAGGCAGTAGGGCAGGGCAAATAAAACTGCCGGAATCAGGGCAGCCGCCGCCAATAGAAGCGCCAGGCCGGCGTTGCGGAACAGATCTGCCGGGATATTGGCAGGATCGATGACCAGCGGGATACGCGTGTAAAAGTACAGCGCGGGCACGAACCAGATCAGTGTAACCAGATACCGGAAAGCATAGGTCAGAATAAAGGTATCGGGCTGATTTCGGAAAGCATAGAAAAGAAGACCCCGTTCACGCAGGGGCTGTTTCCGGCACAGCGAATAGAGAAAACGGATCAGACCTGTCTCAAGCAGAGCGTTTAAAAGCAGGGTGATACCGTATAAAATCCAGTATAATACCTGGTTCACCGGACGGGTGGAAGGGTACAGGCCGCTGCTTTCCAGAAGAAGTGTCAGGGCAGCGGAAAACAGAGCCAGACTTAAGGTCATGCTGACTGCCGGGAAATAATTCCCGGTCAGAGCCATCCGGGCTCTCCGTTTCATTTCCTTGGAACCTGTTTTCATAATGCGCCTCCTGTGGTAAGAGAATTCATATACTGATTCATAAGATCAGAGAGTGCTTTCTGCAGGGCATCCGGATCGAGAGCCGTCTCCAGACCAAAAAGCCGGACTGCCATGTACATGCCCAGAACAGCGAGTATCGTGATGAGCACGCAGACGACCAGGGAAAATATGGAAGTACCGATGCCGGCTATGGCCTGTCCGGAGAAACGGACGCCTCCGCCCTTGGACAGATGCGCGAACAGGATGCTCAGACAGCTGGTGCAGACAGCCAGCATCAGAGCGGGAGTGCCCAGCAGGAAAAACAGAACTGCGCATATGGAAGACAGAATGCCGGCGTACTGGGACGCGGCAGCCATGAAGTTGGGTTTGTTTGGTTCTGTCATAAAGCAGCCTCCTTGTAAGCAAAATTCTTTTTCTATACTAACACAGCCCCGGAGGAAACACAAATGCTTCTTGCGGAAGGGCCTGTTTTTGCCTATAATAAATGGCAGATATGACGGAGGAGAGAATTTTATGAACATTTTAAAGAAACTGACAGAAGAGCTTGGCATCAAATTGTGGCAGACGGAGGCGGCAGTAAAGCTGATTGACGAGGGAAACACGATTCCGTTTATTTCCCGTTACCGGAAAGAGGCCACAGGCTCTCTGAACGATGAGGTTTTAAGAAATTTAAATGAGCGCCTGTCTTATCTGCGGGGGCTTGAGGATAAAAAGACCCAGGTGCTGGGAAGCATAGAAGAGCAGGGAAAGCTGACTGAAGAACTGAAAAACCAGATTCTGGCGGCAGAGACTCTGGTGGCTGTGGACGATCTGTACCGGCCTTACCGGCCCAAACGGCGGACGCGGGCCACGATCGCAAAGGAAAAGGGACTGGAAGGACTGGCGGATATCATCCGGCTTCAGCTCACGAAGAAGCCCCTGGAAGAGGAGGCAAAAGCCTATCTTTCAGAAGAAAAGGGAGTTCTCACGGTGGAAGATGCCATTGCCGGAGCCGGGGATATTCTGGCGGAGGCTGTTTCCGATGAAGCAGATTACCGGACTTATATCCGAAAGGCCACCTTTGAGGAAGGGCAGCTCTGCTCGGAGGCCAGGGATGAAAAAGCCGAGACGGTCTATGAGATGTATTATCATTATGAGGAGCCTGTAAAGAAAGCGGCAGGCCACCGGATTCTGGCCCTGAACCGGGGAGAAGCCGAGAAGGTTCTGACGGTGCGGGTCGAGGCGCCGGAGGACCGGATTCTCCGGTATCTGGAAAAGAAACTGATTGTCCGGGACAATCCTTACACTACGCCGGTTCTGAAGGAAGTGATTGCGGACAGTTACCGGCGCCTGATCGCCCCTTCCATTGAGAGGGAAATCCGGAATGAACTGACGGAAAAGGCAGAGGACGGCGCCATCCGGGTCTTCGGAAAGAATCTGGAGCAGCTTCTGATGCAGCCGCCCATTGCGGGCCAGGTAGTCCTGGGCTGGGATCCGGCCTTCCGGACTGGCTGCAAGCTGGCTGTGGTGGATGCCACAGGCAAAGTCCTGGATACAACGGTTATCTATCCCACAGCGCCCCAGAATAAGGTGGCTGAGGCAAAGGCAGTGCTGAAAAAGCTGATTCAGAAATACGGTATTTCCCTGATTTCTCTTGGAAACGGCACGGCTTCCAGAGAGTCTGAGCGTGTCATCGTGGATCTGATTAAGGAGCTTCCGGTTCCTGTGAAGTACGTGATTGTAAATGAGGCAGGTGCCTCTGTCTATTCCGCCAGCAAGCTTGCCACAGAGGAATTCCCGAACTTTGACGTGGGTCAGAGAAGCGCCGCGTCTATCGCCAGGAGACTGCAGGATCCCCTGGCTGAGCTGGTGAAAATTGATCCAAAATCCATCGGCGTGGGCCAGTATCAGCATGATATGAACCAGAAAAAGCTCAGCGAAGCCCTGTCCGGCGTGGTGGAGGACTGCGTAAACAGAGTGGGCGTGGATCTGAATACAGCCTCGGCGTCTCTTCTGGAATATGTCTCCGGCATCAGCAAGACTCTGGCAAAAAATATTGTGGCTTACCGGGAAGAGAATGGCAGGTTTGAGAACAGAAAGCAGCTTCTGAAGGTATCCAAGCTGGGCCCCAAGGCTTTTGAGCAGTGCGCGGGATTCCTGCGCATCACAGGAGGAGACAATCCACTTGACGCCACCAGCGTGCATCCGGAATCCTATGAGAGCGCGGAAAAGCTTCTCGCATCCATGGGGCTTTCCCGGGAAGAGCTGAAAAAGGGCGGAATCCGGGGGCTTTCCGGAAAGGTACATGATTATGGAAAGCTGGCGGAGAAACTGGAGATTGGAGAGCCTACCCTGCGGGATATTGTAAAGGAGCTGGAAAAGCCTGGCCGGGATCCCAGAGATGAGATGCCCCGCCCGATTCTGCGCACGGACGTGCTGGAAATGAAAGACCTGAAGCCGGGTATGGTCCTGAAGGGAACGGTCCGGAATGTGATAGACTTCGGAGTATTTGTGGATATCGGCGTCCATCAGGACGGACTGGTCCACATTTCCCAGATTACCGATCGCTATATTAAGCATCCGCTGGAGGTTTTAAGTGTAGGCGATGTGGTGGATGTGAAGGTGCTGAGCGTGGATCTGCAGAAGAAGCGGATTGCGCTGACCATGAAGGGACTCTAGCTTGCAATCTCCCTGCCTGTATACTATAATGAGTACGGATTTTAACAGGAAGAGGCGGGCAGAAATGACCTACGAAGAAGCAAGAGCGTTTATAGATGATACAGCCAGATACGGAGCCGTTCTGGGCCTGGATTCTGTGACAGAGCTGATGAGGCGTCTGGGAAATCCCCAGGATGAATTGAAATTTGTGCACATTGCCGGAACGAATGGCAAAGGCTCCACACTGGCCTATATATCCACGATTCTGAAGGAAGCCGGATACCGGGTGGGCCGGTATATCTCTCCGACGATTTCCTCCTACCGGGAGCGGATTCAGGTGGGGGAGAAATATATCACGAGAGAAGGGGTCGCGCGTCTGACGGAACAGATCCGGGAGGCCTGTGAGAAGATGGTAAACGACGGCTTTTCCCATCCCACCACCTTTGAGGTGGAGACAGCCATGGCCTTTCTCTGGTTCCGGGAGGCGGCGTGCGATATAGTAGTGCTGGAATGCGGCATGGGAGGCCTCACGGACGCTACCAACGTGGTCAGAAATACGCTGGTCTCCGTGTTTACGGAAATCGGCATGGACCATATGGGATTTCTGGGAAATACGGTGGAGGAGATCGCCCAGGTAAAGGCGGGAATCATAAAGCCCGGTTCTATGGCGGTCAGCGCGGTTCAGGTCCCTGAGGTAAGAGAGGTTCTGATGAAGACCTGTGAAGAGAAGCATGCCCGGTTCCGGGAAGTCTGTAAGGAAGAGATCCGGGATGTCCGTTACGGCTTTGAGGATCAGAGCTTTACTTACCGGGGCATGAAAGGGCTGCGGCCAGGGCTTGCCGGAAGCTGGCAGATTGACAACGCGGCGCTGGCTGTGGAAGCAGTGCTGGCTCTTGGGGACTGCGGCTTTCCGGTGGCAGAAGAACAGCTTCGGAAGGGACTGCAGAAAACCGTATGGCCCGGAAGGTTTATGACCGTGGCCCGTCATCCTCTGTTTGTGGTGGACGGCGCCCACAACCGGGACGCGGCAGACCGGCTCCGGGAGACCCTGGATCTGTATTTCCCGGATAAGAGAAAGATATTTATCGCCGGTGTTCTGGCGGATAAGGAATATGACTATATTATGAGCCGGCTTGCGCCGCTGGCCGCGCGGATTATCACAGTTATGACGCCGGACAATCCCCGGGCGCTTCCGGCGGAAAGCCTGGCGGAGGATATCCGGAAATACAACGATCAGGTGGAAGCGGCAGATACCTTAAGGGACGCGGTGCGCCGGGCCCGGGCTTACGCAGGGGAAGAGGATCTGATTCTGGCCTTTGGCTCCCTGTCCTATCTGGGAGACCTGATCCGGGAAGTGCGGATGTACAGATAGAGAATATGGACAGTAAGAGAGGAACATGGGATGAGAGATTTGGCGGAGCTTCGGCTCGAGATAGATAAAATTGACAGACAGATGGTGGAGCTGTTTGAGCAGCGCATGGATGTTTCCAGAGAGGTGGCCGAGTACAAGGTGGCTGCCGGGAAAAAGATCCTGGATAAAGAGCGAGAAAACCAGAAGCTGGAAGCTGTGAAGGCAATGACTCATACAGACTTCAACAGGCATGGAGTGGAAGAGCTTTACAAGCAGCTGATGGCCATGAGCCGGAAGCTTCAGTACCAGATGATGGAGGAGCATGCTCTGGGCCGCCTTCCCTTTGTGATGGTGGATAAGATTGAAAAGGAAAATGTCCGGGTGGTCTACCAGGGCGTGGAGGGGGCTTATGCCCAGCAGGCCATGTTCGCTTTCTTCGGGGAGGATGTGAGCCATTTCCATGTGGAGCGCTGGCGGGACGCCATGGATGCCATCGCGGAGGGCATGGCAGATTACGCGGTGCTTCCCATTGAAAATTCCACGGCTGGAATCGTAAATGACAATTATGATCTGCTGGAGGAGTATGACAATTATATCGTGGGTGAGCAGATCCTTTCCATTCAGCACGCGCTTCTGGGAACCCAGGACGCGGAGCTGTCAGATATCCGGACAGTCTACTCCCATCCCCAGGGACTGATGCAGTGCGTCAAATATCTGGATGCCCATCGGGACTGGAGGCAGGTCAGCCTTTTAAATACTGCCGTTGCGGCCAGAAAGGTGGCGGAGGACGGGGATAAATCCCAGGCGGCCATCGCAAGCGTGCTGGCGGGGAAACAGAACGGACTGAAAGTGCTGGCTGAGGGCATCAATCAGAGCGGCCTCAATTCCACCCGTTTTCTGATTGTCACCAATCAGCCGGTATTCTGTAAGGACGCGAAGAAGGTCAGCATCTGCTTTGAGGTGCCCCACGAAAGCGGAAGCCTGTACAATGTGCTTTCCCATTTCATTTACAACAATCTGAATATGAGCCGGATTGAGTCCAGGCCCATCGCGGATCGGAACTGGGAATACCACTTCTTTGTGGACTTTGAGGGAAATTTAAATGACAGCGCGGTAAAAAATGCCCTGCGGGGAATCCGCGAGGAGGCGCTGAATTTAAAAATATTAGGAAATTATTAAGGAGGAGTCAGAATGAATCCATATGTAATTATGACTGACACCACAGCGGACCTGCCGGAAAGCTACATTCAGGAACATCAGCTTGCGATCCTTTCCTTAAGCTATACGATTGAAGGAAAAACCTATGACCGGGAGAATCCCCTGGACGTCAGAGAGTTTTACGCGAAAATGCGGGACGGCTCCATGCCTACCACATCCCAGG
>CALWAZ010000014.1 GCA_944375725.1 uncultured Merdimonas sp.
GGCACTCTGCCTCGCAGGTTCCGCAGTCAAGACATGCGTCTGCGTCGATTACATACTTGCCATCGCCCTCGCTGATAGCCTCTGCCGGACATACCTCTGCGCATGCGCCGCAGCTTACACAGTCGTCGCTGATTACATAAGCCATAATGTAAATCCTCCTTTTTATATTCCCTGCCGGTCCCATGCTTCTGAGCATGTCCGCCGCCAGGTAATTTTATGTGTTATCCTGCAGCCTTCCCTGCAGGGAACAGATTCTCCTTTGCCGGGATGGCCTCTTTACAGGTGTATTTTATAATAAATATTCAAATTATACAAGTGAAAAATCTGTAAACCGGAGATTGTACGGAAAGATGTACAAAAGCCGGACCGAAGACAGGAGCTGCTATTATTTAACATGAAATTTTCAAGGAATTCCTTGCAAATTACTCGGAATTAGATTATAATAATCCTTGCAAATATGCAGATAATAGGGAAGCGGATTCCGAAGCGGCAGACCCGCGGCGTCTCCCGCCGGAAAGAGCGGCCCGCAGAACAGAGGATAGATAAAGGAGGAATATCAGATGGCACAGGTAACAAAGGACATGCTGATCGCGGAAGTGCTTCAGACAAATGAGAACATGGCAAACATTCTGATGCGTGAGGGAATGCACTGCATCGGATGCCCGGCACATCAGTTTGAGAGCCTGGGAGAGGCAGCCATGGTACACGGCATCGATCCGGATACACTGGTAGCGAGACTGAACGCGTTTCTGGCAGCGGTATAAGTCGGCAGAAAAGAGGCGGCTGATAGATAAGAAGACGGCGGTCTTCCGGGAGAAATCCCGGCAGGACCGCCGCCTTTTTATCATATTTTCTATTTTCTTACGCTGTATTTTACGGCTGAAAAGAACTCTTCCTCTCCGGATTACAGAAGCGCAAGCTTCTGCAGTGCTTCTTCTCTGACCATGGCCTCTTCATGCTCATCCAGGTAGGCTTCGCTGGCGGATGAGTATTTTCCGCTGGTGCCGTATTCGGACAGAATATTGGCTACCTTGTTGAATTCCTCCGGGCTGTGGCTGCTCTTGCGGATCACCAGGCAATAGCTGCCGTCCTTTGCCAGGCGGTACAGGGAGTTGCGTCCTCTGTAGTAGCCCTGCAGCACATGGGCCGCGGAGATGACTGTATCCAGATCCGGGAAGAAGTACAGGCGGGTCAGATCCAGCTCTGACGCCAGAGTCACAGCCTTCTCGGCCTGTTCCTCCTTGGTGCCGTCCTTCAGATGGCGGTCGATAAGTCTGCGGAACATATCCAGCACATTATCGGCGCCCTCCGGAAGAAGTCCGTTTAACTCGCCTGTCTCGTCACCGGAAACCTCGCCGCCGGGAGCGAATTTGGAAAATCTCGTATCCAGCTCTTCGGGGTCCTCCACCTTGGTGATGATCAGGACGATGCATTCATTGGGAAGCGGAATCGCTTCAATCATCAGCGGGATGTTATCAGCTTCAAAACCGAATTCAATGGCTGCCTGCTGCATCATATCCCGAAACAGCTCTTTCGCCTTTTCTGTGCCATAAGCCAGCTCGCTCAGCTTAATCTGACGGTTGGCCAGGTCATCCCGTGTCAGGGTACAGCGTATTTGGTTGTCATTCAGTTTTTCTATTCTCATAATCCTCACATCCAAATCTGCAAAAACAAATCTGCGTTCATTGCTTCTTATCTATTATATACATTTTTGAAAGTATATACAATATTTAATCGGAAGTCAATACGTTAAAAATACCAATTTTTTATAAAGATTTTCTAAACAGAAAATGAAATTTCAGGAAGGCTTGCATTTTTCTTCCAGTCTGTTCTATAATCAAAACAGAAGGAGCCGCCGGAGGAAAGGAGGCGGAAATCTTGTATTCGATTCCGGGTCTTCCGGAGTCCGGGCCTAAGTAAGCCAGGCTGTTTCCATCAGTTTCTATCTTGCACCAGATCGGTGGATTTTCCATACTGCCACGATTGTCAGAGAAAAATGTTTTTGTATGAATAAGGCGGTTTCTTCCTATAATATATCACGAAATCCTTTTGGGGAAAGCGGACATGCCGCGGTTTTCCTTTACTGTGCAGCCCAGGTGAGGCCCCTCCGAACCGGACATGGGAAAACGGAGACCGCGGCAGGCCTGCTTTTTTGCGGCTGTTCACACCGTCCTCCGCCCATATGCGCGCTCGCCGCCTTTCCCAAGGCTCCAGTTCCGCTCCCCGCGGAGCTAAGACTGCATTTATGGACAGAGGTTACGGGATACACTCGTATTCCGAGAAAGAAAAAGAACTCTTACATGCAGGCCTGGCAGGTTCTTTCTCTTCCTCAGATATACAGTATGAACGGTAACATTTTTGCGTAAAATTTTTGTCGAAAACAGGGGTGACGGACTGAGAAAATTCTGCTATTATATAGGAAAATAGGAGGATTCTGCGATGACAGCAAAAAGACGAAGGAAAAAGAGAAGAGCGCAGGTAAACAGACGGGCGGCCTCTGTTCTGGCGGCGCTGGTGTTGATCGTTGTTGTGCTGATATGCGTGTTTATCAGCTTTCTGATAGAGAGATACAGCCCTTCCAAGGAGCGTATGGCCTGGACAGATTACTATTCTGTGACAGAGGAAGATGAGGTGGCAGTGATTCTGAACAATGAGCTGACGGACATCAAAGGCCGGCTCATTGACGGAGAGGTCTATGTGACCACGGATACACTGTATGATTATCTGAATCCGAGATTTTACTGGGACGCGGCTGAGAATCTGCTTCTTTACACGACGCCCACGGAGGTAGTCACAGCGGCAGTGGGAAGCAATACCTACACCGCGGGAAACAACAGCTATACGGAAACCTATGTGCCTGTCAAGGTAGACGGGGATACCGCCTATGTGGCTCTCCCGTATGTTCAGAAGTATACCGGGCTTCAGTATGAGCTGATGACAGACGAGGTGAACCGTGTCAATATTATCACAGAATTCGGCACGGCAGACACTGCGGTAGCCAGAAAGAATGCCCAGGTCCGCTACCGGGCAGGAATCAAAAGCCCGATTCTGACGGATGTGGCAAAGGGAGATGTGCTGTATGTGCTCCCTGAGAGTGAGGATGTGGGAGACTGGACCAAAGTCCGGACCTCCGATGGCTTTGTGGGCTATATCCGCAATAAGTTCCTGGGGACCAAAGGCCAGGAAACCCTGGAATCAAATTACGAAGAGCCGGTTTATACCAATATTTCCAAGGACTATACCATCAATATGGCATGGCATCAGGTGACCAATTCCGACGCGAACAGCAACGTGCTGGAGATGATCGCGAACACCAAGGGGCTTACCACCATTTCTCCCACCTGGTTTTTCTTAAACGACAATGAAGGAAATATTGAGTCCCTGGCCAGCCAGACCTATGTGAACTACTGCCATCAGAATAATATCGAGGTCTGGGCTCTGGTGGAGGATATCAAGTATAAGGATACCATTGTGGATTATGACATCCTTTCCCGTACCTCCTCCCGGCAGCGGCTGGTGAGCAATCTGATTGCGAAGGCCATTGAGTATGATCTGGACGGGCTGAACATTGATTTCGAGTATATCAATCAGGATTCCGCCAAGGCATATCTGGAGTTCCTGCGGGAGCTGTCAGTAATGTGCCGGCTGAACGGCATCGTCCTTTCTGTGGATAATTACCGGCCTGCGGATCACAACGTATTCTATGATCTGGAGGAGCAGGGAGCCGTGGTGGATTATGTGATCCTGATGGGATACGATGAGCATTATTCAGGATCAGAGACTGCCGGCAGCGTGGCCAGCATCAACTGGGTGCGGGAAGGCATCGAGCGGGCGCTGGAGCAGGTGCCCTCCGAGAAGCTGATAAACGCGGTTCCCTTCTTTACCCGTCTCTGGGAGGAACGGCCGCTGACGGAAGAGGAGGAAGCAGAACTGCCTGCCAACGACACCAGCGTGCATGTGAAGGTAACCAGCAAGGCCTACGGCATGGACGCCATCGATGAGGTGCTGGAGACCAATGGGGCGGAGCCCGTCTGGGATGAGAACTACGGCCAGTATTACGCCGAATACACAGCAAACGGAAATACCTACAAGGTATGGCTGGAGGAAGAGGATTCCATCGCCCTGAAGGCGTCGCTGATCAAGGAGTACAAGCTGGCAGGCATTTCCGCCTGGAAGCTTGGCTTTGAACGGCAGGACATCTGGGATGTCATTCTCAGGTATGTAAATTAAATAAACAGAACAGGCTGAAAGGCTGCCGCTTCCATTTATCCATGGAGGCGGCAGCCTTTGATCTGCGGAAATAAAAAGAGGACAAACACATCCCTGCGCGGCAGGCAGAATGAAAGCCGGAAATCCGCCATATATTTTTAGAAAAGAAGGACACGGCGGATGAGGTATGGAATTTTTGCGCAGAATCAAAGAAAAGGCAGGAAGAGGGGGCAGGTATCTGGGCATCGGCATGGCACTGCTGGTGCTCGGGGCAGCCTTCTATTTTTCCAGGGAGAGCTTCTGGGAGGAGGCATGGAAGGAGTCCGGGGAGGAGAAGAAGTCTGATCTGATTATGATAGACGCCGGGCACGGGGGCAACGATCCCGGAAAGGTGGGGGTAGACGGTGTGCTGGAAAAGGACTTGAATCTTCAGCTGGCCAAAAAACTTCAGACTCTTCTGGAGCAGCAGGATATGGAGGTCATGCTGATCCGGGAAGAGGACAAAGGACTTTATGATGAAAACGCTTCCAATAAAAAAGCCCAGGATATGAAACGCCGCTGTGAGCTGATCAACACGGAACAGCCGGCCTGTGTCATCAGTATCCATCAGAACAGCTATCATGAGGAGCAGATACAGGGGGCTCAGGTCTTTTATTACAGCACATCCAGGGAGAGTGAGCGTCTGGCGGAGCTTCTTCAGAAGGAATTGATCCGCCTGGGGGATCCGGATAAGGCGAGACAGTCAAAGGCCAATGACACCTATTATCTGCTGAAAAAGACAGAGGTGCCCACGGTCATTGTGGAATGCGGGTTTTTGAGCAACTGGGAGGACTGCGCAAAGCTGCAGGATGAGAATTTTCAGGATCAGCTGGTCTGGGCGATTCATCTGGGAGTTTTGAAATATATGAACACACGGTGAGAGGCTTTGAAGTTATCAGAACACAGTCCGGATTCCGTTGCCATTCCTCTGAAAAAATGCTATAATTTCTAAAAGATAAGACAGTCCGGGGCGTAGACGTGCTGTGCGGCCGGACTGAGTGAAATTATGCCATAGGAGGACAAAGACATGATAGCATTGGGATGTGATCACGGCGGTTATGATCTGATGCAGGAAGTGATTGCGTATCTGGATCGGAAAGGAATTGCCTATGAGAATTTCGGCTGTGACAACAGCCACGATTCTGTAGATTATCCGGATTACGGAAGAAAGGTTGTAAAAGCGATTCTGGAAGGAAAATGCGACAAGGGGATCGTGATCTGCGGAACGGGAATCGGCATTTCCATCACCTGCAACCGTTATAAGGGAATCCGGGCGGCGCTCTGCAGCGACTGCTTCAGCGCGGAGGCTACCAGACAGCACAATGACGCCAATATTCTGGCTATGGGCGGACGTGTGGTCGGACCGGGACTGGCTGTGAAAATTGTAGACACCTTTTTGAACACGGAGTTTTCAGGAGACGAGAGGCACAAAAGAAGAATCAGCAAAATCGAAGAGTGCTAGACTAGAGGGGGACAAAAGAAATGTCAAAGGTGGTAGTAATGGATCATCCGCTGATCCAGCATAAAATCGGAGTGATCCGGCGCAAGGAGACAGGTTCCAGAGATTTTCGGGCAATGATCAGCGAGATTGCCAGTCTGATTACCTATGAGGCGACCAAGGATCTGAAGCTTCAGGATGTGGAGATTGAGACCCCTATCTGCAGGACCACCGTGAAGGAGCTGGCCGGAAAAAAGATGGCGATTGTGCCGATTCTCCGGGCGGGCCTGGGCATGGTGGACGGCATTCTGGCCATGATTCCCTCGGCCAAGGTGGGCCATATCGGTCTGTACCGCAATGAAGAGACCCTGGAGCCGGTGGAGTATTACTGCAAGCTGCCTGCGGACTGCAGTGAGAGAGACGTATTTGTGGTAGATCCCATGCTGGCCACAGGCGGTTCCGCCGTGGCGGCTATTCAGATGCTCAAGGACAGAGGCGTACGCAATATCCGCCTGCTTTCCATCATCGGAGCGCCCGAGGGTGTAAAGAAGATGCAGGAGGTCCATCCGGATGTGGATATTTATATTGGCGCTCTGGACGACCACCTGAATGAGCACGGCTATATCGTTCCCGGACTGGGCGATGCCGGAGACCGTATTTTCGGCACGAAATAGACAGGCCCGCGCAGGTTCTGCGGGGCGAAAGGGAGAGAGTCATGGAAGGAAAACGCAAGGATTATATCAGCTGGGATGAATATTTTATGGGAGTGGCCATTCTTTCCGGAATGCGCTCCAAGGATCCCAATACACAGGTGGGAGCCTGCATCGTCAGCCAGGACAACAAGATTCTGTCCATGGGCTACAATGGCTTTCCCAAGGGCTGTGACGATGATGAGTTTCCCTGGGCGAGAACAGGAGAGGGCAACGAGACCAAATATCCATTTGTCACTCACGCGGAGCTGAACGCGATCCTGAACTACCGGGGAGGAAGTCTGGAGGGGGCAAAGATCTACGTGGCCCTTTTCCCCTGCAATGAGTGCGCGAAGGCGATCATTCAGGCCGGCCTGAAGACGGTAGTCTATGCTTCGGACAAGTATGCGGATACCCCTGCCACACTGGCCTCCAAGCGGATGTTCCGGGCGGCGGGCGTGGAACTGGTGCCCTATCTGCATACAGGAAGAAAGATCGAGCTGGAGGTATAAGACAGGGAATCCTCTGCTCCCTCCGGGGAGCGGTACAGGATAAATATGGATGACGGACAGCCGGGACGCTGCCCGGAGATCCGGAAAACGAGGAGGAAACAAAAAATGTCATTTGTTACATCGGAAAAAATGCTTCTGGACGCGCAGAAGGGCGGCTACGCAGTAGGCGCGTTCAATGTGGAAAATATGGAAATGGTGATGGCTGTCATCGCGGCAGCGGAAGAGCTGCGGGCACCGCTGATGATGCAGACCACTCCGTCCACAATCAAGTACGCGGGACTGGACATGTATCTGGCCAATGTGAAGACGGCAGCTGAGAAAGCCAGCGTTCCGGTGTGTCTGCACCTGGATCACGGCGACAGCTTTGATCTGGCCATGCGGGCTCTGCGTGTGGGATATACCTCCATTATGATTGACGGTTCCCACAATGTGTTTGAGGAAAATATCGCCGTGACAAAGGCAGTGGCAGACGCCTGCCGTCCTTCCGGAATTCCGGTGGAGGCGGAGCTTGGAAAAGTAGGCGGCAAAGAGGATGATCTGGAGGGCGGAAACGGCGGCTATACAGATCCCCAGGAAGCGAAGGAGTTTGTGGAGCGCACGGGAGTAGGTTCCCTGGCAGTGGCTATCGGAACAGCCCACGGCGTGTACAAGGGAGTGCCGAAGCTGGATCTGGACCGTCTGGCGGAGATCCGCAAGGTGGTTTCCATTCCGCTGGTGCTTCACGGAGCAAGCGGACTTTCCGAGGAAGCGGTTGTGGAGAGCATCAAGCGCGGTATCTGCAAGGTGAATTTCGCCACAGAGCTTCGTATCGCTTACACGGACGGCGTGAAGGAATTCCTGGCAGCCAATCCGGATGCTTTTGATCCGAAGAAGTACGGAAAAGTGGCTATGGAAAAGGTAAAAGAGGTTGTGAAGCTGCGCATGACCATGTGCGGCTGTGTGGGAAAGGCATAAATCCGGCAGCAGGTTTTCTGACGCGGCGGGGAGTCTCCCGGGGACCGCGGGGCGGAAAGCCGCCCGCCGGTCCCCGGGAGAGCCTCTTTCCGGTATCGGAAAGAGGCATCCCTGTCTGTGTCTGAAAGGCGGACAGAAGGGGGAAAGGGAAATGAAGGTGTCACAGCTGGAGAAGCTTTACAAGGATGGGATGAATCGGCTGAAGGAACAGAAGAAGAGACAGGATCAGGAGCGGCAGGAGCAGACGGCGAGAAAGGCTCTGCGCCAGCAGACGGTTCTGTACGAAAAAAAGCTTCAGGATATGGAGGAGACCCGGGAGAAAGAGCTTCAGAATATGAAGGAAGCCTGTGAACAGAAGCTTCAGGACAGCCGGGATGCCCAGTGCCGGGAACTGCGGCTGGTGCAGGAAGAGCTTGAGCGGATTACCGACCAGGCCGTTTCCCTGAGAAGGCATATAGAAGGACTGCTTGAGCAGGAAAAAGAGTAAAGAGAGCAGCGGAAGGTTATGGCAGATACACAGACAAACATACAAAAGAACAGAATAGATTCAAAATACCCAGAGACAGGACGGAGGATGTCAGGCCGCAGAAAGCAGCATCTGATTTTTATCGCCCTGTTTCTTATTCTTATGCTTGTTTTCATCGTTCGGAGCTTTTACGGATTCAACACGGCGGATGAAATGTACTTTATCGGCACTTCGGAGCTGATTTACCGGGGAGGCGGGATTCTGATTGATGACTGGCATCCCACCCAGCAGCTCTGTGCCTTTCTTCTTCATCCGCTTTACTGTCTGATCCGCGGGCTTCTGGGCTCCACGGAGGGCATTGTGATGGCCAGCCGTTTCCTCTATCTGATTTTTTCCGGCGTGCTGACGCTGTTTTTCTATCTGCGGTTTCAGAGAAGAGGGTACGCGTCCTTTGGACCGGCTCTGCTGTTTTTTATCTTTGCGCCCTTCAGCATCTGCGCCCTGTCCTACAATTCCATTGAGTTTGCGCTGCTGCCGGTGCTGCTGGCAGTGCTTTCGGCCAAGATGGAGCATTCCATCCCGGAATATATTCTCTGCGGCATTCTGATAGCGGCCATCGTGCTGGCCAATCCGTTTGCTCTTTTGATGTATCTGGGCTATGGATTGATTTGCCTGGCGGCTTCAGTCCGGGGAAAACGGCGGGGCAGCCAGCCGGAGGGAGCCCTTCGGTTCAGCAGTTTTCTCTGGATGACGGCAGGAGCGGCCCTGATTCTGGTCCTGTTCCTGATTTTTGTCTTCCAGCGCGGAACACTGGAAGAGGTGCTGGCGAATCTGCCCCATATTGTAAGCGATCCGGAGCATCAGCAGGACTACTGGTATAAGACCTGGCGGTATTTTGAGCTCTGCTTCAAAAACTATAAATACATGTTCTGTATTCTGGGTGCCGTATACGCGGCTACCCTGTTTGACAAAAACAGGTGCCGGCACGGAGCGGTATATATGGCGCTGGCGTCCGCGGCGGTACTGCCCTATATGTTTTACTATACCTTTATTTTCGAAAATATTACCGTAAATTATCAGATGCTTCCTCTGGCTTTCTGGTGCCTGGAGGCCTATCTGGTTACGGAGAAAAAGGAAAAACGGCTGTTTTACGGCTGGTATCTGCCGGCCATGATTTTCACGCTGATCGTGCAGTATGCCACCAATACGGGAATCGTCACGCTCAGCGTGGCTTACGGCGTGTGCTCCTGCGTGGGCCTGATCTTTGCGGCAGACTGGCTGAAGGAACAGAAGGCGCAGAGTTCCCTGAAAGCCGCCGCCCGGGCCGCCGGGGAAGATACCCGGAAGACTCCCGGAGCCGGCAGAACTTTCCGGTACCGGGCAGCGTTTGCCTGCGCGGCGGTGGTGATAGCGTTCCAGTTTGCGGGGACCTTTTTCCTGCGCATGACCTATGCCTGGGGAGATGAAAGGGTCTGGAAGCTGACCAGCCAGATGGAGCGGGGGCCCCTGAAGGATGTCTATACCACGCCGGAGATGGCGGAGTGGTATGCGGACGTGTTGAATGAGCTGGACATGCTGGAGCTGACAAAGGAGGACGAGCTGCTGGTGGTGGGCGTGGCGCCCTGGATTTATCTCTATGTGGACGCCGGCTGCGGAAGCTATTCCACCTGGCAGGTGCATGAGAACAGCACGCAGCTTTATGATTATTACGCCCTGCATCCCGAAAAATTCCCGGATGTGGTTTACATGGCCCACTGGGCGGACAAGTTCCTGGCCAGTGAACTGTCAAAGCAGTTCACAGACCGGGGCTACACAGTAGTCTATCGGGGAACGGGAACTGTAATGATGTCGCCGGAGCGGGCTGCCGCCTGGCAGGCAGAGTGACGGGAAGAGCGGCAGGCAGCCCGCCCCTGGCCGCGGCCTCCGGAACCGGGGCCGCGGCCGGTTCCTTATCCGCCCGGCGGCGCGTATTTACGCCAATTTAGAAAAAATTTAGATTTTTCATGATACTTTTCTCGGCATGCCATCCAGCCCTATGGTATAATACCGTTAGGTATTAGTTAGGTATTATGCTTTTATTATACGACAGAGCTGGTGGCAATCATGAAACTTCGTTCAAAATTAATCATTACTTTTCTGATTCTGATACTGGTTCCGGTTTTATTTACGACAGTGGCGTTTTTCGGTTTCAGCCATTATCAGATGAATTCCATAAAAAAACTGTATGGGGTAGATAATGTTACCTATGAGACTATCTCCAATACCACTGCCATGCTGAGCCGTATTACCAGAGAGGCTTATTACAATATGCAGCAGAGGGCGGAGACGGATCCGGATTCCTTTGAGGATACGCAGTACCTGGATGAGGTGAATCTGGATCTGGAGACCAGATATTCTTTCCTGGTGGTGCGGAAAGGCGACAATTTCATCTATGTGGGAAATGATAATGACCAGACTGAGCTCCTGGACAGCCTTCCGGAGTACGGAGCCCATGACGCGGACCAGGAGCAGGATATGGGAATCTATATCGGCGGAAGCCTGCAGGCTCTGGTGCGACAGCTGGACTTCCGGTATGGGGATAATACGGAAGGCAGCGCGTTCATCGTGACCTCTATCAGCAGTATGATACCGGAGGTGGAGTCGCTGATTATGGATGTGGTCATGGTTCTGGCCATGATTCTGATTTCCACCAGCATGATTCTGACCGCCTGGGTATACAAGAGCATTGTGACGCCCATTCACCATCTGCAGGTAGCTACGAAAAAGATTACCGACGGTAATCTGGATTTTGAGATGCCGGCCGGAGGCGAGGACGAGATAGGGGAGCTCTGCACGGATTTCGAGGAAATGCGGCGCAGGCTCAAGGAATCCGCGGAGGAGAAGCTGGAAGCCGAGAAGCAGAACAGAGAGCTGATCAGCAATATTTCCCATGATCTGAAGACCCCGATTACGGCGGTCAAGGGCTATGTGGAAGGGCTGATGGACGGCGTGGCGGATACGCCGGAGAAGCAGGAGAAATACATTCGGACGATTTATAATAAGGCCAACGATATGGAGCGCCTGATTAACGAGCTGACCTTTTATTCCAAGATCGATACGAACCGGATTCCCTACCATTTTGACCGCATCAATGTGAGTGAATATTTTGCGGACTGTGTGGAAGAATTGTCCATTGAGCTGGAAGAGCAGAACATTGAGCTGGCCTACTTCAATTATGTGGACGAGGATGTGCAGGTCATCGCGGACGCGGAGCAGATTAAGAGAGTCATCAATAATATTGTCAGCAATTCTATCAAATACATCGACAAGCCCAAGGGCTATATCAATATCCGCGTAAAGGATGTGGGAGACTTCGTGCAGGTAGAGATCGAGGACAATGGCAAGGGAATTGCCACCAAGGATCTGCCGCTGATCTTCAACCGGTTTTACCGGACGGACGCTTCCCGGAATTCTTCCAAGGGCGGAAGCGGAATCGGCCTGTCCATCGTGAAAAAGATTATTGAGGACCACGGCGGAAAAGTATGGGCTACAAGTAAGGAAAATACGGGAACAGTCATGTATTTTGTTCTCAGAAAATATCAGGAGGTACCGGTGACATGAGCGATAAGATATTGATTGTGGAAGATGAAGAGGCCATTGCGGATCTGGAAAAGGATTACCTGGAGCTTTCCGGTTTTGAGGTGGAGATAGCTTCAGACGGCGAGACAGGACTGAAGCGGGCTCTGAACGAGGATTTTCAGCTGGTGATTCTGGATCTGATGCTGCCCGGAGTGGACGGCTTCGAGATCTGCCGCCAGGTGCGGGAAAAGAAAAACACGCCGATTATTATGGTTTCAGCCAAGAAGGATGATATAGACAAAATCCGGGGGCTTGGTCTGGGAGCAGATGACTATATGACAAAGCCCTTCAGCCCCAGTGAGCTGGTGGCCCGGGTGAAGGCCCACCTGAACCGGTATCAGCGTCTGGTAAACAGCAACGCGAAGGAGAATACAGTCATTGAAATCCGGGGGCTCAAGATCGACAAGACCGCCCGCCGGGTATGGGTAAACGGAGTGGAGAAGAATTTCACCTCCAGAGAGTTCGATCTGCTGACCTTCCTGGCAGAGAATCCGAACCATGTGTTTACGAAGGAAGAGCTCTTCCGGAAGATCTGGGATATGGATTCGGTGGGAGACATCGCCACAGTTACGGTGCATATCAAGAAAATCCGGGAAAAGATAGAGCAGAATTCCGCGAAGCCCCAGTATATCGAGACGATCTGGGGAGTCGGATACCGGTTTAAAGTATAAAGCAGTATGGATGAATAAGAGCTTCCGGACGCCGGAAGAAAGGGAAGAAGGAAGCCCCTTCTGTGAACCAGCTGGTTTGCAGAAGGAGCTTCCTTCTTTTAGGAGTGAGGTGATTTTTCAGTAGGAATTCTGCTGCCGGATAAAAGCCGTGTCAGCAGTGAAACTCAATCTGGTATTCTGTCTTTCCTTTTTCAAAGGGAACCAGAAGCTCCCTGTTTCCGGAACCATCCTGAATGACATGAATGTGGTAGACGGCTCCGCGGAAGAAGCGGTCCACCCGGTATTCCTTCAGACAGGAAGGCAGACAAGGCCGGATTCGAAGGCCTTCATAGTCAGGCTGTATGCCGAGAATGAACTGGCTGACTGCTGTAAAGCTCCAGGCGGCGGTGCCGGTGAGCCAGGAATTCTTGGATTCTCCGGGCAGGGCGGCGTCGCGTCCGGCTGTGGTCTGGCAGTAGACGTAAGGCTCCGTTTTGCGGATTTCAGACACATCCTCCAGCCAGGCGGGGCAGGTCCTGCGGTAAATGTCAAAGGCGCGTTCCCCGTTTCCGTGGATGGCATTGGCGATGCAGATCCAGGGATTATTGTGGCAGAAGACTGAGCCGTTTTCCTTGTAGCCGGGCGGATAGCTGGTGATTTCACCGAGTTCCTTGTGATAACGCGTGTAGCGGGGAGCGAGGAGCTCGATGCCATAGGTAAAGGTGAGCAGCTCCTCCACGGAGTCGAGCGCCTTAGCGCAGAGCCCCTTGTCCCGTCCGATCTCTGCCATGGAGCAGAAGCCCTGGGGCTCGATATAGATCTGGCCTTCGTCACATTCTCTGCTTCCTACCTTGCCGCCCAGGGCGTCATAGGCTCTCAAGTACCAGTTTCCGTCCCAGCCGTACTGCTCGACGGCTTTTTCCATGGCCGTGACGGCTTTCAGAATCTCGTCGGATTCCGCCGGGTCGCCGAAACGGCGGCACAGCTCTGCGTACTGCTTTCCGTAGTATACGAACATGCCTGCGATAAAGACAGACTCTGCGGGGCTGTTTTCGGAATCCTTTGGGGACAGGCACTGGAAGCTTTCTCCCGGTTCCTCGGAGAAGCAGTTCAGATTCAGACAGTCGTTCCAGTCGGCATGGCCGATCAGGGGCAGGCCATGGGGGCCCAGATGGTTCATTGTGAAATGGACGCTGCGCCGCAGATGCTCCATAAACGGAGCTTCAGTGTCCGGTACATGGTCAAAGGGGACCAATTCCTGAAGGATCGCGCTGTCTCCGGTCTCGCGGATATAGGCTGCCGCGGCAGCCACCAGCCAGAGCGGGTCATCGTTGAAACCGGAACCGATGGCATCGTTGCCCTGCTTGGTCAGAGGCTGATACTGGTGATAGGTGCTGCCGTCGGCCCACTGCACGGCCGCGATGTCGAGAATACGCTCTCTTGCCCGGTCCGGAATCATATGTACGAAGCCCAGCAGATCCTGGCAGGAATCCCTGAAGCCCATGCCCCGGCCGGTGCCGGTCTCATAATAGCTGGCGCTGCGGCTCATATTGAAGGTAACCATACACTGGTATTGATTCCAGATGTTTACCATCCGGTTCAGCCGCGGTTCGCTGCTCTGGAGCTGGTATCTGCTTAAGAGGGAATCCCAGTGCTGCTTCAGCGCGTAAAGGGCTTCCTCTACTGCGCCGGGACGGCCGTATTTCCGCATGAGCCTTCTGGCCCCGTCCTTGCGGATGATTCCGGGCGCTTCAAATTTGTCTTCCCGGCTGTTTTCCGCGTAGCCCAGAATCAGAGTCAGTTCAGTCTCTTCGCCCGGCAGAAGTCTCAGATCCTTTCGATGGCAGGCGATGGGATACCAGCCGTGAGCCTCTGAGGATGCGCTGCGTTCTTCTTCCACACAGAGGGGATGCTCAAAGCCGCCGAAGCGTCCTGTAAAGGCTTCCCGGTCCGTATCGAAGCCGTCTCCGTCCGGATAAATGCTGTAGAATGCGTAATGATTTCGGCGCTCCCGGTACTCTGTCTTGTGATAGAGCACGCCTGGGGTGATTTCCACTTCGCCGGTGTTCAGGTTCCGCTGATAGTTCTGGGCGTCATCGATGGAATCCCAGAGGCACCACTCCACGGCGGCCCAGCACTGAAGCTGCTTCGGACTGCCGGAGGTGTTCTTCAGGTGGATTCTGTGAAGCTCGCAGGTATCTCCAAGGGGAATCGTGATGGTCAGCTCACAGCTCAGGCCGTCTTTGGAGCTTTCAAAGATAGTATATCCCATGCCATGGCGGCAGCGCCAGGAGTCCGGCTCTGTCCTGCAGGGGAGATAACAGGGGCTCCAGGCAGGTTTCCCTTTTTCTTTCAGATAGAAAAAGCGTCCG
Source organism: uncultured Merdimonas sp. (assembly GCA_944375725.1). Lineage (GTDB taxonomy): Bacteria > Bacillota > Clostridia > Lachnospirales > Lachnospiraceae > Laedolimicola. Next base: position 14,948 of record CALWAZ010000014.1, read on the forward strand.
CCCGTGTCTCCGGCAGGATTGTTATAGCGGAAACGTATCAGACGGCGTAGCCTGGCATCCCGGTAGAAGCAGTAGCCTCCGCCTGTATTGGAGATGAGTCCGAAAAAATCCTCCGATCCGAGATAGTTGATCCAGGGGAGAGGCGTGGCCGGCGTTGTGACGATAAATTCTCTGTTAAAATCATCAAAATATCCGAATTTCATCTGAAATACCTGTCCTTTCTATGAATAATCAGAACGAATACGATTTCGTTTTCAAAATTAGCATCCAATGAGATTGTAAGATATCAGCGGCAGTTTATGCAATAATTAATTGAAAACTTTTTGAAAATCGTAAAATATGCACAAAAAACGACCTGATTTTTTGGAATACGAAACACGTTTCGGGCGTTGACGAACGAAATTTCGCAATTTATAATGAATTTATGAAAACGTGTTCGGAAGGAGGAAAAGGGATGGTTACGCTGAAGGATATCGCCCGGGCCTGCGGGGTTTCCCGTTCTACAGTGAGCAAAGCGATGAACGGGTACGGAGACGTAAGCCCGGAGACGGCGGAGCAGATACGGAAGAAAGCGGAAGAAATGGGATATCTTCCGAATCTTGCGGCCAGAAGTCTGAAGACGAACCGGACGTACAGTCTGGGAATCCTTTTTTCCGATCAGCTTGGAAGCGGTCTGAAGCATGAATACTTCACAGGTATTCTGAACAGCTTCAAGATGGAAGCGGAAGCGGCGGGCTACAGCATTACGTTTCTTTCAGACAGTCTGGGGGGACGCAGGATGACTTACCTGGAGCAGAGCCGGTACCGCAATTTTGACGGGGTTATGGTAGCCTGCACAGACTATGAGGCTCCTCAGCTTCTGGAACTGGTGAAAAGTGAGCTTCCGGTTGTTACCATCGATTATTCTTTTTCCGAATGTACCGCTGTTCTTTCAGACAATGTAAAGGGCATGCACGATCTGATGCACTATGTGTTCGGACGCGGACACAGAGATATCGCTTATATCCATGGAGAGCTTACATCGGTGACGAAGAAGCGTCTGGCAAGCTTCTATAAGTGCTGCGGAGAATTCGGAGTGAATCCAAGGGAGGACTGGATTATCCAGTCCAGATACCGGGACGCGGAGGCATGCCGGGAACTGACAAAGAGGCTTCTGGCAGAGAAAAAGCGGCCCACCTGCATTCTCTATCCGGACGATTTTGCGTTGATTGGCGGTCTGAATGAAATTCTGGAGCAGGGGCTCCGGATTCCGGAAGATATCAGTGTGGCCGGATATGACGGAAGTTTCCTTTCGGGACTGCTGAGTCCAAAGCTGACTACCGTGCGGCAGGATACAGACGCCATTGGACGGACGGCTGCGAAAAAACTGATTGCGGCGGTGGAGGCTCCCAGGATCTGGCTGGCGGAACAGATTCAGATACCAGGAGAACTGATACCGGGAGAATCCGTGGGAGATCTCCCTGTTTAGAACAAATCTCTATTATGAAAAAGGAGGAACTGAACATGATGAAAAAGACACTGGCCATGCTGCTGGCCCTTACTATGACCATATCGCTGACAGCCTGCGGCGGCGGAGGCACGGAAAAGACATCCGAGCCTGCGGCGGAGACGGAGGAAGCGTCCCAGACGGAGGAGACAGAAGACAGCGGGACAGCGGAAGAGACGGCTGCGGCCTCGGAGGACGCGGTTCCCGAAAACGAGATCACAGGTGATCCTTCCGCGGAGGACGCCTTTGTAATCTGGGCCTGGAATACGGATTTTGTGACGCTGCAGGGACTGCTGACCGAGAAATACCCGGAGCTGGCTGACCGGCTTGTCTTTGTAAACTGCGGAGGCTCCGGATATTATCAGGATAAGATTGATGCCCTTCTGGATGATCCGTCCAATGAGCTGTATCCGGATCTGATGCTTCTGGAGGCGGGCTATGTGCAGAAATATGTGCGCTCTGATTATCTGCTGAGCCTTGCGGATCTGGGAATCACCGCAGAGGATACCGCGGAGCAGTTCCAGTATAATATTGATCTCGGCTCTGATACAGAAGGCGTGCAGAAGGCGTCCTTCTGGCAGGCGACTCCGGGCTGTATCCAGATTCGGGCGGATCTGGCGGAGAAGTATCTGGGAACGACAGATCAGGCGGAGCTGGAAGAGATGTTCTCCAGCTGGGATTCTATTCTTGAGGCAGCCAGAACAGTCAATGAAGCCTCCGGCGGAAAGACGAAGCTGTTTTCCGGCTATGACGATCTGAAATATATCTTCCTGAACGGCGCGCGTTCTGTAGGCTGGTATGATGAGAACGACGTGATCCAGGTGGATGACGCTATGATTGAGTACATGGAATACTCCAAGCAGCTCTATGACGAGGAGCTTACCTTTAACACCATGATGTGGGGAACCGACTGGGCGGCTCTGAAGGATGGGGACGGAGAGACTACCGAAGCGGCTCTTGCCTATACAGGATGTCCCTGGTATACCTACTGGAGTCTGACAGATACCTGGGATGGAAATACGATTCTGGTAGACGCGCCTGTACAGTTCTACTGGGGCGGCACAGGACTGGCTGCCACGGCAGACTGCTCAGATACAGATACAGCGGCTCTGATTATCAGAACCTGCACCTGCGATCCGGAGTTTATGACCAGCATTTATGAAGCAAACGGTGATTTCGTAAACAATCAGGCGGCCATCAAGGATATTATCGAGGAAAACCTGAAAGGAACCTCTACCTTTACCCTGTACGGCGATCAGAGTATTCCGGAATTCTTCTCCACCAGGGGCCAGGGAGTGGACGTATCTCTGGTAACCGCGGAGGATATGACTATCTGCGAGACCCTGTTCCCGGCCGCGGTTACGGCTTACGCTACCGGCAAATCCGATCTGGATACGGCTATCGCGGACTTCAAGGCTTCTGTGCATGACACTTACTCTTATCTGAAAGTAGAATAAAAAGAATCTCCATGTAAATGCCAAATATCCGCAGGGCGTCCTTCCTCTTATGGAGGACGCCCTGCATCAATCAGGAACGAGGTGGAAAGCCAAAATGAAGAACAAGAAAAAGCCGCCCGGACGTAAAAGTGTCAGCTACAGCAGATACGGCTATCTGTTTATTGCCCCGTTTTTTATCGCTTACCTGATCTTTTCGCTGTGGCCGCTTTTGAGTACCTTTTACTACAGCCTGTTTGAGTACACCACCAGAAATCTCAGGACGACCATATCCTTTGCGGGCTTGAAAAACTATCTGAGCGTGCTTGGAATCTCAGAAGGAGAAAGGGGATATTTCCTGACCTATCTGGGCAATACGCTCCGGCTGTGGATCTTTAATTTTATTCCCCAGATTATTCTGAGCCTCCTGGCCGCGGCCTGGCTGACAGACAACCGGGTGAAGCTGAAAGGCGGAGGCCTGTATAAGGTCATGATCTATATGCCGAATATTATCACGGCAGCCTCTATTTCCCTGCTGTTCTGCGCGCTGCTGAGCAAATACGGGCCGATTATGTCCATGCTGCGCAGCTGGGGATGGATTGGAGAAAATACAGATATTATGTTGAGCAAATGGGGAACGGGCATCTCTATCTCCATGATTCTCTTCTGGATGTGGTACGGCAATACGACGCTGCTTTTGATCGCCGGCATGATTGGCATCAATCCTTCCCTTTATGAGGCCGCGGATCTGGACGGGTGCAATGGAAGGCAGAAATTTTTCAAAATTACTCTTCCGCTTCTGAAGCCGGTGCTTCTGTATGTTCTGGTGACCTCGGTGATAGGCGGCCTGCAGCTTTATGATATACCGGCGCTCTTTAACGTGGGACAGGGAACGGGTTATATGGGAGGCCCCAATGACACATCCACCACAGTGACCATGTATATCATGCGTCTCCATACGACGGATACAGGGCGGGCGGCGGCTGTGTCGGTATTGCTGTTTCTGATTACGCTGGCTGTGAGTCTGCTGTTTTTCCGCGTCTTCAGCGGAAGTGAGGAGTATGAGAAGGCAAAAAGAGAACGCAGGCGGAGACGAGCGGGGCGTAAGGGAGGTGGAAGCAGTGAAGGCTAAGACGGGAGCGGGCGGCCTGCACGGCCCCACGGGACGGCAGCGGCTGCTGAGAGGGGCAGTCATGATACTGCTCTGTGTTATCAGTTTAATTCCCTTTTATCTGATGTTTGTGAACGCCACGCGTACATCCAACCAGGTGCAGTCAGGCCTGTCGCTGGTTTTCGGAAACAATCTGATGAATAATATACGGAATTTTGAAAAAGCACAGGAAGGGCTTGGGATTACTGTCTTTAAGAGTATGTTCAACTCATTCCGGATAGCGGTGCCCTATACATTTCTTTCTGTGTATATTTCATCTCTGACCGCATACGGAATTCATACTTACCGGTTCCGGGGAAGAAAGCTGGCCTGGGGATTTATTATGGGCGTCATGATGGTTCCCACCCAGGTATTTGCCATCGGATTTTATCAGTTTATGATTAAGCTGAATCTGATAGATACCTATTGGCCGCTGATCATACCGGGCATGACGACTCCGGCCGTGGTATTTTTCATGAAACAGTATCTGGAAGGAGCTCTTTCCCTGGAGATTGTGGAGGCGGCGCGAATCGACGGCTCCGGAGAATTTCATACCTTTAACACGATTGTGGTGCCTCTGATGAAGCCCGCCATCGCCACGCAGGCTATTTTTCAGTTTGTGGCCAGCTGGAACAATCTGTTTATGCCTACGCTGATTATCAGCACCTCCGGCAAGAAGACGCTGACGATGTTTGTGCAGATGCTGACAAGCGAATCCTTCCGGACGGATTACGGAGTGGTATTTCTGGGACTGTCCATTACGATTCTGCCCATGCTGGTGATGTATTTCATCTTGTCCCGGTTTATTGTGGAAGGGGTATCCCTTGGAGGAGTAAAGGAGTAGAAAATGAAGCTGACTTCTGACAATAAGATCATATATGCGCTTGGTGTCATGGGGAGACTTGTGATAGTAAATGTGCTTGTAATTCTCTGCAGCCTTCCTGTGGTCACGGCAGAAGCGGCGCTGGCGGCAGGCTATGCCTGTATGACGGGAAAAGAAGCTCCGGATTCGGAGGTGACGGCCCGCGTATTCTTCCGGGTATTCCGGAGCTCCCTGAGGGCGGGAATACCTGTGGGGCTGCTCCTGCTGGCCGGAACAGCGGCAGCATTGGGGGATCTGTTTTACGCGGTGGCAGTGGCCGAGCGTGTGAACTGGTTCTTTCTCTGTTTTGCGGTTCTGATGCTGATTACCCTTGCAGGGATTGGAGTCTGGACGATTCCTCTGCTGGCACGGTATGAAAACACAGTTTCGGGTTATCTGAAAAATGCGTTTCTGCTGGCATTTGGCAGGCTGCCGGTGACGCTGGCGGTCTGGGCGGTCATTCTGGCGGCCATGCTTCCTCTTGGCCTGGCAGGCTTTGTCAGAAGCTTCGGCTGGCTTTATCCTCTGTGCGGAGCGGCAGGGATCCTGTATCTGGCCGGTCTGATACTGGAAAGAGACCTGAGCAGAAAGGAGAAATTATGGCAACAGTTTCATTGAGACATATTAAGAAAATATATCCTGGAGCAGGAGAGGGAGTAACGGCTGTACAGGATTTCAATCTGGAAATCAAAAACAGGGAATTTGTGGTTCTTGTAGGCCCTTCCGGCTGCGGAAAATCCACGACCCTGCGTATGGTGGCCGGACTGGAAGAAATATCGGACGGAGAGCTCTACATAGACGGGAAGCTGATGAATCAGGTGCTCCCAAAGGACAGGGACATCGCTATGGTATTCCAGAGCTATGCCCTTTATCCTCATATGACAGTCTATGAAAATATGGCCTTTGCCCTGAAGCTTCGCAAGACGCCGAGGGCTGAAATAGACAGAAAAGTAAGAGAGGCCGCGGAAATTCTGGACATTACAGATTATCTGGACAGGAAGCCCAGGGCGCTGTCGGGCGGCCAGAGGCAGCGTGTGGCTATCGGACGGGCGATTGTCCGGGACCCGGCGGTATTTCTGATGGATGAGCCCCTGTCAAATCTTGACGCGAAGCTCCGGGGGCAGATGCGGGCGGAGCTGATCAAGCTTCGCAAGCGGATTGATACCACATTTCTCTATGTGACCCATGACCAGACAGAGGCCATGACACTTGGAGACCGCATCGTGGTGATGAAGGACGGCGTGATTCAGCAGGCCGGTACGCCGCAGGAGGTCTTTGATCATCCGGCCAATCTTTTTGTGGCAGGTTTCATCGGCACGCCTCAGATGAATTTCCTGGATGGGCAGCTTCTTCTGGAAAACGTAAAATATGCTGTGGAGGTGGATGGCTTCCGGGCAGAGCTGCCGGAAGAGAAGCAGGAGAAGCTCAGAGCCGCGCAGGCTGCTCCGGGCTCTGTGACAGTAGGAGTCCGTCCTGAGCATATTGCGCTGGCACAGGCCGGAGAAGGAATCCGCGGCCAGATAGATGTATCTGAGATGATGGGTTCTTCCGTTCATCTGCATATGAACGCGGCAGGCAGGGATGTGGTGGCAATCGTCTCTACCCAGGGTTCTGATGGAAAGGGAGTATCAGTGCCGCCCATGGGAGCTGAGACCCATATCTCTTTTGGAGGAAATGTGGTGCATCTGTTTGACCCGCAGACGGGAAAGAATCTGGAGCTCTGATATAAAACAGAAAAAAGCAGCATAAAGCGGAAATAAAAAGGGTGCACCGAGGCTTTTCAGTCTCGGCACACCCTTTGAATTTTCAGAGCTTACAGCTCTCCCTTCCGGTACTTGGTTACCAGCGCCTGGATTCTGTCGTAGGGATCCAGCAGATCGCTGATGGACACGTCGTGGTTCAGGGTGTCCACAAGGAGAGCGATATATTTGCTCATGTTGCAGCTGATATAGTAAGGACGGCTCAGAAGCTCCGGTGTCTGGTAGACCAGGTTGGTGGTCAGAAGCTTGGTAAAGAGACCTTCCTCGTAGGCTTTGTCGAATTTCTCCAGACCGTTGGTGAAGAGGCCGAAGGTGCTGAAGATATAGATGTTCCGGGCCTTGCGCTTCTTCAGCTCACTGATGACCTCCAGCATGCTGTCGCCGGAGGAAATCATATCGTCCACTACGATCATGTCCTTGCCCTCGATATCCGTGCCCAGGAATTCGTGGGCCAGAATCGGGTTGCGTCCGTTGATGATACGGGTGTAATCGCGCCGCTTGTAGAACATTCCCATGTCAAGGCCGAGAACGTTTGCCAGGTATACGGCCCGGGACATGCCGCCCTCATCCGGGCTGATGACCAGCATGTGCTCACTGTCGATCTCAAGTCCCTTCGTGTTTTCCAAAAGTCCTTTGATCAGCTGGTAAGCCGGCGTGACAGTCTCGAAGCCATGCAGGGGAATCGCGTTCTGAACCCGTGGATCGTGGGCCTCAAAGGTAATGATATTTTCCACGCCCATATTGACCAGCTCCTGCAGGGCCATGGCGCAGTCCAGAGACTCCCGGGCGCTGCGCTTGTGCTGGCGGCTCTCGTACAGGTAGGGCATGATGACCGTCAGACGGCGTGCCTTGCCTCCGATGGCCGCGATGACACGCTTCAGATCCTGAAAATGATCGTCAGGAGACATATGGTTCGTGTAGTTGTAAAGCTTATAGGTCAGGCTGTAGTTGCACACATCCACCATCAGGTACAGGTCATTTCCGCGGACGGAATCATCGATGGTTCCCTTGGCCTCGCCGGATCCGAATCTGGGAGTATGGGCCGGAATCAGATAGGAATCCCGCTCATAGCCGGTAAAAGCGATATTGGATTTGTGTTCCAGCTCGCTGCTGTGGCGCCATTTTACGAGGTAATCGTTGACCTCGCGGCCAAGCTCTTCACAGCTTTTCAGGGGGATCAGTCCGAGAGAACCGATAGGGATAGTTTCCAGTACACGCTGGCTGCGTTGCAGTAACATAACAGTATTCCTCCATAATTTATGAATTGGTATGAGCATGGGCGCGCTAAGGAGCGGCGTGCCCTGGCTTAAGTTTCTTTTTGATTCGTATATCGCTTCCGGGCAGCTGCCGTATGGTGTAGCAGCTGATAATGCGGGACAGAGTCCGTTCGGAATAAATGTTGCGCAGGGCTTCCATATCCAGATTGGAGGAAATCAGCGTGGATTTCTTCCGCAGGATCCGTTCGTTGACGCAGAGGAAAAACTGCGACACGGTGAAGGAATTGGGAAGCTCTGTCCCCAGGTCGTCAATGATCAGAAGATCACAGTCAAAAATATAAGGATAGGTCTGCTGGTAATTCTGCTGTGTGTTCTTTCCTGTGCCGAAGGCGGCTCTGGACAGCAGGTCGAAAAGCTGAAAGGCCGTCAGATAGACGACAGAATGACAGGTGTCCATCAGCTCTTTGGCGATGCAGTTGGAAAGAAAGGTCTTTCCTGTGCCCACAGCGCCCAGAAGCAGCAGATTCTGAAAGCTTGTGTCAAAATTTTCGATAAACATGCGGGCTTCCATCACGTTGCGCCGCATCAGTTCCCGATCTTCTCCCTCGTACCAGGAATAAGAAAAAGTATTGAAATTCTCTTTTTCCAGGACCTCTTTCAGATGGGACTGGTGATAGAGAAGATCAATCTCCGCCTGGAGAAAACAGTGGCACTTCTGCCCGTCGATATAGCCGGTATCCCGGCAGTCGGGACAGGTGTACACAGGCTCCAGATCCGAAAGAGTCAGTCCGTGTTCTGCCAGAAGAGCGGTCCGCTGTTCGGAAATTCTGCGGATCTCTTCCTCCAGCTCTGCCATTCTTCCCCGGTCCTGGGAGACGGCAGCCCGGACCTTTTCCGCCTGGAAGCCGGTCATCGACTCCTCCAGAGAGGAAAGCTCCGGAATCTGTTCATGAATGCGCGCGAGACGCTCTTCCAGCTCCTGCCGGGAGCGGGTCTGGCGCCGGGCGTATTCACGCATGATAGAATCATACTGGGTATTGATCAAAGGCATGTGCTGCTCCTTTGTTTACTGGTTGATAAGCTGCTTCTGCAGCTTTTCAAAATCATAATCCCGCTCCTTGAAATTGTGGAAACGGTTCTGGGAAGCGGTTCTGTGGGAAGAGGAAACCTGTCCCTTTTCCCGGGCCGATTCGGAGGCGGTCTTCCGGTTCCGGTCCAAAGCCTCCAGATCGGAAAGGGAGGTCACCTGATTCTTCTTCCAGCCGGACAGAATCTTGTCCGCGTACTCAAAACCAGGCTGGTGAATGGCCGCCATGGTCCGGCTGCAGGCCTCTGTAATCAGCTCCAGTGAAAAGCCGTAGGTCTTCAGCCATTTATTCATATAGGAAATTTCCACATCCACCGGGTTCCGGTTTGAGATGCCGAAGGCCTTCAGAATCTTGTAATAGGCCCGGTTGTAGGTGGTAGTCTGCTGCCTGGCCTGGGATACGGTCCGGATACCGGCCTCATGCCAGCCGCGGGCAGCCGCTTCTATGTAATGAATGCTTCTGTGTCCGCCTGAGACACAGTATTCCACAAGATATTCAATCAATTCCGCGCTGAAGCCCAGGGTATCGTGCAGATCCAGAATCTGGGCCACCTCTTTGGAGGTCAATGTCTTCCCCAGATACTGCTCGCAGATAAACAGCAGCTGCTGGGCCTCCTGGGGAGACAGAAGATCCACAGGGATCTGCTTCGCGGCGGGCGCGGCCGGCATAGACGATGCGTCCTGCGCAGCGGATGATACATCCGGCGCGGATGCCGGAGCTGCCGCCTGGGCAGGCTCCTTCACGGCCGGTTCGGAAGAGGACACAGAAGGAGAACCGGTTTCCTCCAGCAGTCGGACGCCGGTGAGCTGCTTCGAGTCATCATATTCCAGCTTCAGAAGCTTCATCTTTTCCCAGTATTTCAGCGCGCGGCAGACATCGCTTTCCGTATGGTCAAACTTGTCCGCGATGAGAGGAATGGACAGTTCCTGGGTGTCAGATTTCAGGCAGCGCAGAAGATAGAGATATATTTTCACATATTCCCCGTTCGCGCCGGGCATGTAATTGTCCAGAAAAAAATCCGGGACAAGCGTGCAGCCGCTGTCCTTGTCTTTACGCAGAATAAAACCGCTCATATACAACACCTCTCCAAGTACCTGTATTGTAGCACAGATTTTTGAAAAAAAAAACAGGCTTTTTGCGGAATCTTCCGCTGCCGCGGAAAGTGGAAAACTGCCGCTCTGGGGATAAAAAAATGTGGATAATGTGGATAACTTTGTGGAGAAATATTATCCGCAACCGGAAAAAGGACGCCGTCAGGACCCAAAACAGGGGAAAAAGAGGGAAAAGGAAGAAGCGGGAAGAAAAAACAGCGGAATATTTATGTCAACGGGTTGTCCACAGAAAAATCCACATGCTTTTTACCCCAAAAAGGTGTATAAGCATGTGGATAATGTGGATAACTATCGTTTTAAGAGGTTTTCCCCTATATTTATCACGTCTCCGGCACCCATAGTTATACACAGGTCACCGTGCATACATTTTTTCAGAAGAAACTCTTCAATTTCCTCAAAAGAGGGGAAATAATACACATCTGTGCCCAGAGCCTTCAGCTCTGCCTCCAGATCCCGGGAGCTTATTCCCAAGGTGTCTGTCTCCCGGGCCGCGTAAATATCAGCCAGCACCACATGGTCCGCCAGGGAAAGAGCCTGGGCGAATTCCTTCAGAAACGCCTTGGTCCGGGAATAGGTGTGGGGCTGGAAGACGCACCAGATCTCCCGGTGGGGATAATGGGCGGCCGCATGGAGGGTAGCCCGGATCTCCGTGGGATGATGGGCGTAGTCATCGATGATGGTGAAGCCATTTACCTGGCCCTTGTACTGGAACCGGCGGTCCGTACCGGTAAAGGCAAGCAGGCCCTGCTCCGTGGTCTCCTCGGGAATCTGCAGGGCGTCCGCCAGAGCGATGGAGGCCAGGGCGTTGAGCACATTGTGCTCCCCGGGCACCTTCAGGCTGAAACGGGCGCTGCTGCCGTCATTTCTCAAGAGACGGAAGGATGGGTGGCCGAATTCGTCGTAGGTAATCTCATCCGCCCGGTAGTCTGCTCCGGCGTCAGAGCCGAAGGTCACCACCCGGCAGGAAAGGCCTTCGGTGATTTCCTCATAATCAGCAATATCACTGTTTATAATCAGAAGCCCCTGGGTGGGCAGCAGCTCCGCGAAACGCCGGAAGGAGCGGCGGATATCATTCAGATCCTTAAAGAAATCCATATGGTCTTCTTCTATATTTAATATGATCCCGATAGTGGGAAAGAAATGCAGAAAACTGTTGGTGTATTCGCAGGCCTCGGTCAGAAACACGTCTGAGCCGCCCACCCGGATATTTCCGCCGATGGAAGGCAGAATGCCTCCCACGGAGATGGTGGGATCCGCGTCCTCAGCCAGAAGGATGGAAGCGATCATGGAAGTAGTGGTGGTCTTTCCATGGGTTCCGGCCACTGCCACCGAGGTCTTGTAATTGCGCATCAGCTGTCCCAGGAGCTCTGCCCGGGAAAGCATGGGGATGCCCCGCTGCTTCGCGGCAGCGTATTCGGGATTGTCCGGATGGATGGCGGCAGTGTAGACAACCACCTGGCAGTCCTCCGGAATATTGGACGCTTTCTGGCCGATGAAGATCTGAGCTCCCAGGGACGCAAGATGATCCGTGAGAGCAGAAGCGTGGCTGTCAGAGCCAGACACCGGAAAGCCTTCTTTCAGAAGAATCTCGGCGAGGCCGCTCATACTGATGCCGCCGATGCCGATGAAATGAATGGGAATGGGAGTATGAAAATGAAGCTGATACATAGATTTGCACTTCCTGTTCGTCGTTATTTTACGCTGCCATATAAGAAAGGGTGTCCCATCTGCGG
>CALWAZ010000015.1 GCA_944375725.1 uncultured Merdimonas sp.
TACACGCATGTGATCACAAGCTCTCCCCGTTTGTCTTGATTACGTTCTGATACCAGTAAAAACTGTCTTTCTTAATCCGGGCCAGATCCTTCAGATCAAAATCATCCCGGTTGATATAGATAAAGCCGTAGCGCTTCCGGAAGCCCTGATGGGAGCTTAAGAGGTCCATCACAGACCAGGGGCTGTAGCCCATCATTTCCACACCGTCTTCGATGGCGTCCGCAATCGCCTTGATATGGCTGCGCAGATAGTCGATCCGGTAGTCATCATGTACGCGTCCGTCCGCTGTCAGCTCATCCGCCATTCCCAGACCATTTTCCGTAATGATCAGCGGCAGATGGTAGAGACGGTAATACTCATTCAGCACAATCCGCAGTCCCATCGGATCGATCTGAGCGCCGTATTCGCTGGCTTTCAGATTCTCATTCTTCTCGTCCCGGCAGTAGCCGTACTGGTCGAAGTCTACCTCATTTCCGCGGAATACCCGGGAGCCGATAGGATGCTCCTCATCCGCAGGCAGATAGCTGGCGCAGAGTGTCCGGTAATAGTTCAGAGCGATATAATCGATCTTCGCTTTCTTCAGGATCTCCTGATCGCCCTCTTCCATCTTCGGAACAATATTCCGCTCCTTCAGATACCGCATGTAATAGCCGGGATACTCGCCCCTTGTATACATCTCCAGGCTGTAATTGGTCTTGAACCAGTCGTTCATCTTCGCAGCCCATACATCCTCCGGCTTGTTCGTCAGCGGATAAGTACAGGTAGAGGATACGGCGGGAGCAATCTTTCCGCCTTCCACCATCTCATGGCAGGCATTGACAGCCAGCGCATGTCCCAGGAACATATGGTAATCCATCTGAGCGCGCATCCGGTCTGCTTCCCAGTCATCCTCCACATAGATGTTCATGCGGTTGTTGACGCGGATCATCAGATTCTGCTCATTGATGGTCTGCCAGTATTTCACTCTGTCTCCAAAGGCCTCGAAGCAGATCTGCGCATAGCGCTCAAAGGCGTAGGCGCAGTCTCTGCACTCCCAGCCATTATACTTCGTAACCAGAGCATAAGGCAAGTCAAAATGATACAAAGTTACAAGCGGCTGAATTCCCTGCTCGATCAGGTAGTTGATCACCTGATTGTAGAAGTCGAGGCCCTTCTGGTTTACCTCGCCGTCTCCGTCCGGGATGATACGGGCCCAGGACAGGGAAAAGCGGTAGGCCTTCATGCCCATCTCCTTCATCAGATCAATATCCTCTTTCCAGTGATGGTAGAAATCGCTGGCCACCTTGCTGTCTGCCTGCTTATCGGAACGCTTGAAGGAATTGTAGTCGGCCACGGTCATGCCCTTGCCGTCCTCATCCCAGCCCCCCTCGATCTGAAATGCAGAGGAGGAAGCGCCCCAGAGAAAATTATCGGGAAAATGTTGACTCATATCCTGTTCTCCTTTTATATGGCTGTCCGCGTATAGAAAAGCCAGTTTCCATACGCGGACATGTTTCTTTCACTTTCTCCGCAGAATTTTCTGCTTCCGCGGACCGGTATTGACACTGTGGTCCGGAAGGGACTATTTCACAGCCTTGATTACAATCTGATTCAGGTCTGCATGCTCAGCCGGAATACCCTCTACCTCGGCGAAATCACCGGTATTGGAGATGATCACGCTGACCGTGGTGTCATGGCCCGCAGCCTTAATCTTGTCAATGTCAAAGGATACAATCGGAGTGCCTTTCTTAATGGTATCTCCTTCATTTACATGCTTGGTGAATCCGTCGCCGTTCATGGATACGGTATCCATGCCGATGTGAATCAGAAGCTCTGTGCCGTCCTCCAGCTTCAGGCCGATGGCGTGAAGGGTCGGGTACAGAACAGATACCGTACAGTCAGCCGGAGCCACAACCTCTCCCTTGCTGGGAAGCACTGCGATTCCTTTTCCGAGAGCGCCGGAGGCAAATACCTCATCCTGCACCTCTTCAAGCGGATAAGCCTTTCCCTCTACCGGGGAAGCGATTTCGATTTTCTCACCTGTATGTACCGGAGCAGCTGTCTCGGAACCCATGTCCATATCAGACTCCAGAGCCTTTGCTCCTTCCGGCTTCGCGTCCACATCTTCAAAGCCTACGATGTAGGTCAGGATGGCTGCGCCAAAGAAGGCTACGCAGATACCAATGATATAAGCCAGGAACTGTCCAAGGCTTGTTCCTTCTCCATAGTAAGACATGATGGTCAGGATACCGTTATTGGCGAATCCGGTATTGACAGCATGGCCGATACCCATGATACCGCCGCCCACAGCTCCGGCGATAACCGCGCAGATCATGGGTTTCTTCAGACGAAGGTTACATCCGTAAATAGCGGGCTCGGTAATACCAACCAGCCATGCGGACAGGGAAGCGGAAGCCGCTACCTGCTTAAGCTCTTTGCTCTTTGTTTTAAACATAACACCAAGGGCTGCGCCTGCCTGAGAGAAGTTTGCGGAACCGGCAAAGCACATCAGGGTGTTTGTGCCAGTCATAGCCACATCGTTCAGACCGATGGGAAGCAGGGCTCTGTGCGCGCCGAAGATAACGCATACGCCCCAGAGACCTCCGACGATGATACCGCCGAGTACCGGGCTGAAGCTGTAAAGAGCTGTATACAGCCACTGAACCAGATAACCTACATAGATTCCGATAGGTCCTACTACAACCAGCATAACCGGAACCATGATAATCAGAGACAGTCCGGGAACCAGAATCAGCTGCAGGATCTCCGGAATAATCTTCTTCAAAAGCTTCTCCAGGAAATACAGAACAATCACGCCGAGAATAATCGGGATAACGGACTCTGTATAGGAGAAAATCTTGCTGGACTCACCAACGGTGAACTCCATCTTAATAACCGGAAGTCCGAAAATCGTAGACTTTGTAGCCACATCCTGTACCAGAGCGTCAATCGTCGGATGGCAGATAAACGCGCCCAGCATCATGGAAACAACAGTGCTGCACTTCAATGCCTTCGCGGTTGTATAAGCCAGGAAAATCGGCATGAAGTAGAAGATCACGTTGCTGGCTGTATTCATAATTACATAGGTACTGTTTTCCGTATCAAATCCCGGTACTTTCGCGAATACCGCCAGGAGGCCCTTGATCAGACCTGCCGCCGCGATAGCCGGAACCAGCGGAGTGAAGATCTCGGTAATCTTCTGAAGAATCAGGTTTCCAAGGCTCTGCTTCTCTGCGGGAATCTCCACATCGCTGCCAGAGGAAGCCGCAGCCACGCTGTCTCCCAGAATCTCTACTGCCGCATTGTAAATCTTTTCTACCTTCGCGCCGCAGACTACCTGGAACTGTCCGCCGGAAACTACTACGGAAATAACGCCTTCCAGATGCTCTACCACATCCTTCTTTGCCTTGCTTTCATCCTTCAGGATGAAACGCAGACGTGTAAAACAGTGCGTAACCTGTTTTATGTTTGCTTTTCCGCCCACATTATCGATAATGTCCTGGGCAACTTTGTTGTAATCCATAACTTGTCTCTCCTTCTTTTTCCCGCTGCGGAAGAAGCGTCCGCCTCTTCCACAGCTGGAATTTCCTTACATGCTGTTTCCACACCCGGCCGGGATGCGCTTTGAAAGGCAGGAATACAGGGCTGAATGAAAAAAAGACCCGACAAAAATGAATACACTCCGAGACTAATCCTTCTAATCTCTTCATGATCATTTCCATCCGATCTTGCCTGCATAACCAGTAACACGTCGTCAGTGAAACCAATATGTATCTGTCTTTCAATCTGTGAATACTCTATCACAAAACGGAACAGAATGCAACAGTTTCTTAATTTTTTGTGAAAATTCGATAAATTTTATTAAGACTTTTTGTGCAGTCTGTTCCGTGGCCCGGAGCATTCTCTTCCCCGTATGAGCCGGCCGCGGCAGTTTCTCATTTCTGTCCGCTCTCCAGAATCTCAGTGAACACCGCCGGAAGGGGCGCAGTGAAGATTTTTCCGGACACCTCCGCCAGCGCTCCCGAAAGCTCCGGGAACTCCAGGCGGTACGCATGGAGAAGCTGGTGCCGCAGGCCAAATTCCTTCAGAAAAAGCCGGTTCGTCTCCGGCTTCCCGTATTTCGCGTCCCCAATCAGCGGGCAGCCAAGGGAAGCCAGATGAGCCCGTATCTGATGGGAACGGCCGGTAAGCAGGTTGATTTCCAAATAAGTAAACGGCTTTCCAAAAAGGCGGAACTGCTCAAGGGGCCGGTATTCCGTACAGATTGGAAGAGCTCCCTCTCTTTTTTCTTTCAGAATCTGTACCTGATTGGTCCGCTCATTTTTCAGAAGCCAGCCCTCCGCCCGCCGGGTCTCTGTAATGGTTCCCACAGCAATGCTGCGGTAAAACTTGTGCAGGCTCCTTGTCCGGAAGAGCCCGTTCAGCTCCTGAAGTCCCCGGAGGCTCTTTCCGGCAGCCACCAGGCCGCTGGTATTCCGGTCCAGGCGGCTGCAGATGCCCGGGCGGAAGCTGCGGAGTTCCTCTTCCGTGAGCTGGCCGGATTCCAGCAGATATGCTGTCAGATATTCCACCAGCGATACATCGGAAGGCTCTGCCTTCTGGGAAAGCAGTCCCGCAGGCTTGTTAAAAAGAATCATATGCCGGTCTTCATAGATAATCTCCGGACGCAGCTTTTTGGGAAGCATTTCCGTAAGCCTTTCCCGGGCTTTCCGGGAGCTGCCGCTCCTCTCTTCCCTGCCTGCTGCCCGGCTTCTGACGGAATCTGCCCCTGCCGCCGATTTCGCGCCCGCGGAAGAAAAGCCTTCTATGGTTTCGTCTGCCAGAAACAGTCGGATTTCATCTCCCGGGTTCAGCCGTTCGTTTCCCTGGGCCTTCTTTCCGTTCAGAGTGATATTCTTTTTGCGCAGCATTTTATAAAAAAAGCTTTTCGGAGCCCGATCCATATATTTTTCCAGCAGACGCGTCAGGCGCTGGCCGGCTTCATTTTCTCCTACCGTCAAAAGGCGCATAAGTTCTCCTCTCCTGCTGCCTTCCCTATAAGGACAGCGACAGAACCACCTGCCGGATCAGCTGCTCCCGGTTCAAACCCGGGTATCTTTCATCCGGCGTAAAGGGAATTTCCTCCGGTTCCCGCTCTGCCAGAGCATCTACCCGGTCCAGATACACCTTCAAATCCGGGAAAATATGTACATGCACGCCGGAAATGCCGTTCTCCTTCAGCATCTTTACAATGTGATCCTGGGCTGGTTTCAGGTCCGTATGTTTCATCGTCGTATAGCCGGCTATCTCATTTCCGCGGATGACCAGACTGTGTACCGGGTAATTCTTTTCGTAGGTAGTCAGAACCAGTTCATAGGCTCTGGTCAGCTTTGCCGCATGGCGCTCTATCTCCTCATACAGCTCCTCCGGCATGGAACGGCGCTTCATAAACATAAGCACATTCACCATTTCCTTACAGGCGGGAAGACAGCCTACAATGGCCAGAATCGTAAAATAATTCCGCCTTGTATCCGTGGTCACGTAGCCCAGCACAAAAATGGCAATGGGTATCAGAAAAAACAGAAAGGTTTTAAGAAGCTGGGAGCGCTTATGCGCGTCTGTATAGCCCCACTCTCCTTTTTGCGGTCTGCGCATTCTGAAAATCTCCTTTCCTCTTGTATACTTACAGCAGCGCCTGCCATTCAGCTTCCTTAAAGCCCACAAGCACCTGCGTATCCGTCACCACAATCGGACGTTTCACCAGCATGCCGTCTGCGGCCAGAAGAGCGTACTGCTCTTCCTCGCTCATAGAAGGAAGTTTCTCCTTCAGATTCATGCTTTTATACAGCTGTCCGCTGGTATTGAAAAATTTCTTTAAGGGTAGCCCGCTTTTCTTATGCCATTCCTTCAATTCCCCGGCAGTGGGATTCTGCTCCTTGATATGACGGGCTTCGTAGGATACGCCGTGGGCGTCCAGCCACTTCTTGGCCTTCTGGCAGGTAGAGCAGGGTGGATACTGCAAAAACAGAATACTCATAATACGTTTCTCCTTTTTCATTGATACATTTATAGATGTGACACGCCAAGGATTTCATGGATCTGGGGAATGGTTTTTCCCTCCTCCCGGAGCGCCTTGATATAGGCGATACGCTCCAGAGTCTTTTCTCTGGGATAGCGTCTGGTCAGCTTCTCTTCCTCCTGCTCAAAGGGCAGGAATCCTTCTTCCGTATAAAACTTCAGAGTGCTGTACCGGACTCCCGTCAGGCGCGTCAGTTCTCCGATGGTCACATATTCGGAAGCCAGAATAGCCTCCATGCTTCTCTGTCTTGACATGACCGCGCCTCCTTATCAGGTAGCTGCCACAATCATCAGCATGAACAGATTTTCAATGTCCTCGATCACCTTCTGAAGAGCCTCTACCTGGGGATTCTCCTTAATCTCTTTCAATCTGGCTTCCAGAGTCTTTTTCTCATAGGCGGAAAAATACCGGGACAGCTCGCCGCTTTTATCAAGAAGAGCTGTCAGCGCTATGATGTCCTCAGACAGTTCACCTTCCTCCAGAAGCTCCGCGCGGATATTCTGAATCACATGATCCAGTGCCTTTTCATCCGGAACATAAATGGTCTTTCCGCCGAAAAGCCCGCCTTTCTCCTCTGTGGCGCAGCCCGCATCCACCAGGGATTTTCCGACCGCATCCACCATTTCATTCACATTCTGATCCGTAAAGGTGACAGAATTGCGTTCCATGATTTTTCTGAACTTGACAGGCTGCTTCTGCTCAATATAGGAATAGACCGGCCGAAGATAGCTCTTTCTGTCCGGAAGAGAGGTTCTTACAGACAGCTTGTCTTTTTCCTCCCGGGTAATGATGCCGTCCATCAGAAGCTCCAGCACACAGGCTCCTGTCAGGCACATGCCCTTCTCGATGGAGTAAGTTGAAAGTTTTCCTTTGCCGCGCAGTACACAAAGCAGATACTCCTGGGTAAGTGACAGATCTCGCATATGGGGTTCCTCCTTATTCCAATGCGGCAGGAGCTTCATCCGGGAAAGCAGATTCTCATCAGCTGGCCGGACTGGAAATCGCGTCATTTCCATGCCGCTTACCGCTTATTACTTACTACTTACGATTTAAATATACTGCGCCGCCAGAAATCTGTCAAGTACATTTTAAAAGCTTTCATCAAATTTACAGTACTATTCTTCGTACCAATGCCCACATTCCATTCAAAATTCCCGTGTTGATCACATTGAGCGGTCTCCACAAAATTCCGGTCACAAGACAAAGGAAAAGAATCAGAACCGCGAATCTCCGGATTTTCGCGTAAAAGCGCCGCACTCCCGGCGCCAGCTCCAGCAGCACATTAGAGCCGTCCAGCGGAGGCAGCGGAATCAGATTAAAGGTGCCAAGACCGATATTGAGCACAGCCAGATACAAAAACCAGATTCCAAGGCCGCTGCCAAACCTCCAGCAGACGCCGTAAACCAGCATCCCCAGAAACGCTGTCAGATAGTTCATACCCGGTCCTGCCAGGGATACCAGAATGATCCCTTTCTTCTGATCCTTATAGTACGCGGTATTGATCCGGACCGGCTTTGCCCAGCCCATCCGGAACAAAAGCAGGCAGAGGGTTCCCCACAGTTCCAGATGGGCGAATGGATTCAGCGTCAGACGTCCTTCCAGCTTCGGCGTGGGATCTCCCAGTTTATAGGAAACATAGCCATGGGCAAACTCATGGACTGTAATTGCGATCAGGACTGCAGGGATCGTGTAAAGCAGTTCTCTTACATACTCTGCTGAAAACAGGTATCTCATTTTCTTCACCTCATTCTTCTGTTTTCTCAGGCGCAGGCAGGCGGGCTGTTCTGAAATCACTCATACCTGCCCTTTACCACTTTTTTCCCCAGCAGCGCCCTCTGGTTCTTATTTACAAAGGATTTCGTCCGTGCCCGCAGCAAAAGCTTTCTTCCCGCAGGGGTGCGGGTATAGACCAGGCGGAACCGTCCCATGGCCGCGCGTATGTGTTTCTCAAAGACGGCAGCCCGCTCTTTCTGTTTTCCAAAGAGCTCGGGAACCGCGTAATACTCGCCTGTCCACAAAAAAATCTTTTCCCTTGCCAGCAGATATCTGGGATTGTCAATGACGCCCCAGAGTTCTTCCATACAGGAGGCAAATGTGGTTTTATCCCGCATGGTTCCGCCCTTCAGACAGGTCTGAATCATCAGCCCGTCCGCGGATTCCACCTCTGCCCTGCAGTGCTCCGGTTCCTCCAGCTCTCCGATTTCTCCCAGCGCTCCGGCCACGGCCTGGCTGATATACTTCATCCGCCGCGCGGGTGTGCTGAACCGGAACAGGCGGATGCCATAGCGTACAGCCAGAGCGGCTGTCATCAGCATCAGAATTCCCAGCAGCTTTATCCGCATGGAAGCATCGGAATCCCCTGCGCTTACCCGTAACAGAAAACGCCCGGCCTGCAGCAGAACTGTAAGAATTATATTCAGGATTTCCATTCCCAGCGCATGGAAAAACAGATAGCTGGTTTTCAATTCCTCTGCGGGCACCTCTTCCACCTGCTCTACTTCCATGCTGCCATGAATCTCATCCAGGGAAGCCTGCCACCGGTTCTTAAGGCCTTCTCTGTCCGCGGCCCGCTCCAGCATCATCCGGTTGACTTCCTCCATCTGTTTTTGAGTATCAAATTCCGGAATATTCAGCCTTCCGATTCCGCTCTCAATCACAGGCTCCTTCCAGGACACGCCCAGGAAGGTATCGAACCGCCGGACCAGTGTCTCATAATCGCCGGAAAAGTCCGCCCGCTTTGTCTTTCCCTCCTTCTGGGGAAGGATACAGGCAAGATGCCAGATGTTTCCCGTTTTTCCCGGATGCTCCGGATCTGTCCGGATTGTCCGGCCCCGCATCTGATTACTCAGCATAAAGGAGCCCACATAGGTGGCAAGGATCAGGGCGTTGACGCAGGGCGCGTCCCAGCCTTCCCCCAGCAGAGATTTCGTTCCAATCAGCGCCTGAATCTCTCCCTGCCGGAAAAGCTCTGTAACCGCAGACACCACATGCGTGTTTTTCCCTTTCACCTGAAGGCGTCCATATCCGGTGCCGCCCAGGGGCAGCAGATCTCCTGCACAGCCTTTCTCTTCCAGAATCTTTCCCAGCTTCTCCTTCGTATCCATTGGAACAATCACCACAGAGCCGCTTAAGCAGCCCAGGCGGATCCCCTTTTCCTGCTTTCTTCTCAGATATTCAAAAACAGGCACCGCACCGATTTCCGCCGTCAGCGGCTTATCACTTCCCACCAGAGACAATTTGTCCTTTTTGATAAAATCACACAAAATCAGCAGACGCAGACCCTCCCCCTGGGAACGGTATTCTGCCTCTGCAATTTTTCCGATGCTCTCCAGCTTTCCCCGGCTCTTGACCAGAAGCTTCTTCATGGCCTCCTTGTGGGTCAGGGATACCTTTCCTCTGTAGACGCATCCAGCCTCCTTCAATTTTTCCAGCAGCAGCTTCCGCTCCTCCTCCGGAACCTGATAGGATTGAGCGTCCTCATACAGAAAGCCCTGCAGCAGTATTTCCAGCCAGCTGTCATCCAGCTTCGGCAGCCTGCCCTTCTTTCCGATCAGTTCCTTCAGATAGGCCGGCAGCGGAATCTTCTGTGCCTGACAGAAAATGAGAAGGGCAGAGAAATATTCTGGATTTTCCAGAAACTGATCGCTGTATCCTTCCGGATCCGCCAGCCCTTTATGGGCAGCTATCATGCGGGTAAACGCTTCGCCCGTCAGAAGCGCGTTTCTTATTTCCTCCGTTTTCTTCTGATACTTCTTTACCTCCTCCAGTTCTTCCTTGGCAGGCCAGTTAAAATATACATAATCTTCATGGGGACAGAGACTGCCCTCCTTCACCAGCTCCGGCGTAAAAATCTCTTCATCAATGGGGCCGCAGAGATCGATATAGCGCTTCCACTGCCCCGGCGTACTGTCATAGGGCGGCGTCGCGGTAAGGGAAATCACGGCCGCTTCTTTCATTTCTTTCAGGAAAGCTTCCAGCGCCTTCCACCACTCGCTTCTCAGGTGATGAGCCTCATCCAGGCAGACTGTCTTTACTCCCGCGGCCTTCACCGCCTCGAAAATATCGAAGCCCCGGAAATCCACATTTTCGGTTTCCCGTTCCTCCGGCTCTTCCGCCTCTTTTTCTCCCGCGCTGTCTGCTCCCCCATCTGTCAGTTCTCCCTGGTACTGCTTCATGGCACTGTAAAGAGCCTGATAGGTGATGGCCGTGATCTGCCTCATCTGTTTCAAATCGTTGGACAGGATTGCCTCCGGCTGGATTCCTTCTTCCAGAAAATCATCTGTAATCCGCTCCAGCCACTGCTGGCGGATGGTGATGCTTGGCGACAGAACCAGGCAGGGAGCCCCCAGCCGCCGGATCAGCTCGATCCCCAGCGTCGTCTTTCCGGACCCCGGCGCTGCCACAAGATGCAGCTTCCCATCCGCCAGATATTTCTGTGAATTTTCCAGAACCCTTTCCTGGCAGCTTCTCCAGGTACCTTTGAACCGCAGTATCTTATCATAGATATTTTTCATGCTGTAACGTCCTTTTCCCCGCGGAACCTTTTCCTGTTCCCGGCTGTATACCTGCTATTATACCGCAGACGCCGCCGATTTTGAAGGACATAAAATCTATCCGGAGGCTACCTGCTGACAATCCGGTAATAGGTCCTGGCCGTCAGCAGATACACAATCACATAAAATACCGCAAACACCAGGAAGCTGGCCACCGTGCAGGCCATATAAAGCCTCGTATTGGACAGGTAGAGAAGGGCCAGCAGCCGGGACATAAGCGGGAAGGCCGCAGCTACATGGATGCCCGCCGCAATCAGCGGAAGGAAAAACACTGTAAGAACCTGAGATCGGATGGCAGACCGGACCTCCCGGCGGCTTAAGCCCACCTTGCGCATGATCGCAAAGCGTTCCCGGTCCTCAAAGCCCTCGGAAATCTGCTTGTAATAAATGATCAGGACGGCTGCCATTAAGAAGAGCGCGCCCAGAAAGAGTCCCAGGAAGAAAAAGCCGCCGTACAGCTTCAGATAAATGGCGTCCGCGTCCACCTTGGAATCCGGAGAGCCTTTCAGTTCCCCATTCTGCAGCAGCTCCAGCAGATCTTCTGAAAATTCCCTCTGTTTTTCCTGATCCGCATCCGTGTCAAAGGCATAAAAGCTGTCCGGTTCACTTGCAATATCCGTCAGCGCTTCTTTTTGTTCCGCATAGATCTCATCCATCTCCTGCTGTCCGGGAACAACTAAAAAATAGCTGCTTGCGATATTGGCGGCCATAAGGCCCTTTCCCGGGAAGTCTTCCAGCACAGCTTTCACCTGATATTCCCGGTCAAACAGCTTCAGAGAGGGAGCATCATAATCTCCCCAGCTGTCATAGAGAAGGATTTCTCCTTCCGAGAGCGAAACATCAGCTCCGGCAGCCCTGTTGTATTCTTCTGCCGTGATAATGTACAGATTTACAATCTTATCCGCGTCCAAAAGGGCTCCCTCCCGCAATACCCGGAAAGTCTCTCCCTCCCTTACGCCGGAAAACACCAGATAGGAATACTGGACTTCGTTTGTCACAGAGAGTCCTTCCTTCTGCTGCAGCTCCCGTACCTGTTCATACAGCTCATCGCTTTTTTCTTCCGTATCTTCCCGTGAATAAACCACAAAATCATAAGGATACCGGGAATTTACCACATCGTCGATTCCGATCATCAGGGAGCTTGTGGCGGAAATCATGACCAGCACCATCGTGGATAAAATACAGATATTCGCAAGCCCCACCGCATTCTGCTTCATACGGTAAATCATGCCGGAGACGCTGATAAAGTGTCCCGTTTTATAATAATAAGACTTATTGCTTCTTAAAAGCTTCAGAAAAGCGATGCTTCCCGCCGTGAACAAAAGATAGGTCCCCACGACCACCAGTACTACTGCTATGAAGAAGATATAGATAGAGGTAATCGGGTTCTTCGTTGTGATCGCCAGATAATATCCGGTTCCCACACAGAGAAAGCCTGCGCATGCCGCGATCCATTTCGTCTTCGGCTCCCGCTCTCCTGCCTGGCTGTCCCGCAGAAGGCCCACAGGCGTCGCCACCTGAATCTGCCGGACCGCGTTCAGGAAAATCAGCAGAAAAATTACCGCAAAGAGCCGGACCGTGCTCCAGACTGCTTTCCCGGACACAAAGAAGCCAAGAGAGACCTCTGCGCGGACAATCTTCGCGATCACCAGGAACATGGCCTTGTCAAGAGCGATCCCAAACAGCAGGCCGGCCGCCATACTGATGAGAAAAACATACAGCGATTCCCAGGCTAAAGTCTTTGCCAGATGGCGTTTTCCCAGTCCCAGAATGTGAAAGATCCCAAACTCCTTTTTCCTGCGCTTCAAAAGGAAACTGTTTGTGTAAAACAGAAAAATCAGCGAAAACAGGCCGATGATTTTCGCTCCCATCCCCATCAGAGAAATCAGCGTCTGATCCCCGGCCATCTCCTGCAGCCCCGGATTCAGAGAAAGAGACTTTACGATGTAATAAAGCATAACTGTCACAATGCAGGTCAGAATATAGGGAAGATAGGTATTTCCGTTCTTTTTGATATTTCCGGCGGCCAGCCTTGCAAAAAACCCTCTACGCATGACGCTCACCGCCTGCCGCAAGCAGTGTCAGCGTATTGGAAATCTTCTGAAACTGCTGTTCTTCTGTCGCCTCTCCCCGGTAAATCTGATGGAACACCTGTCCGTCCCGGATAAAGAGCACCCGTCCCGCATGGCTGGCCGCCTTCGTGGAGTGGGTCACCATCAGAATCGTCTGCCCCTCCCGGTTAACCTCGCTGAAAATCCGGAGCAGATTGTCCGTGACTCTCGAATCCAGAGCCCCTGTAGGCTCATCCGCCAGCAGAAGCTTCGGCTTTGTAATCAGGGCCCTGGCCACAGCCGCCCGCTGCTTCTGTCCGCCGGACACCTCATAGGGATATTTCTTTAGAATATCAGTAATCCGCAGCTTCCGGGCCAGAGGCTCCAGGCGCTCCGCCATTTCCCGATAGCTTTTTCCCGCCAGCACCAGGGGAAGAAAGATATTGTCCTGAATGGAAAAGGTATCCAGCAGATTAAACTCCTGAAATACAAACCCCAGATTATCCCGGCGGAAGGCCGAGATCTCCTTTTCCTTTACAGAAGCCAGGTTTCTTCCGTCCAGAATCACCTCGCCGGCTGTGGGCCTGTCAAGAGCCGCCAGAATATTGAGCAGCGTAGTCTTTCCGGATCCGGACTCTCCCATAATCGCCACATATTCCCCCTCTTCCACGGAAAAGGACACATTTGCGAGAGCCTGCACCTGATTCCCGCCAAAACGGGTCGTATAAATCTTTTTCAGGCATTTTGCCTCCAAAACTGCCATTTTTTCATACCTCCTGTCTTTCCTTTAGACACACTGCCGGCGCCAGATCCCTGCCGGAGACTTTCAGAACGTTTTCGTTCCATGACCGGCGCCTTTTGTATGTCTGTAGGGAAAGCATAACAGAAAAGACCGGGACACCGCCATGGAAGCAGGTGACATTCCGGCCCTCTGATGTGACATTTTTGTAAGATCCTTTTGTAAAGGTTATTCTGTCCGCAGTTTTTCTGTATTCAGATCGATGGAGACTGTCGTGCCTTTCCCGGGCTTCGACTGGACGCTGATTTGATGGGAAAGCCGTCCGGCTGCCTTTTTGCAGAGATACAGGCCAAGCCCCGTGGACTTCTTATCGGCTCTGCCGTTGTACCCCGTAAAGCCCTTTTCAAAAATCCGGGGCAGATCCTCCGGCGCGATTCCGATTCCCGTATCCGTGATTTTCAGGATCTTATCCGGAGCCGCCGTAATCGTAACGGTCCCTGCCGGAGTGTATTTGATACTGTTGGAGAGAATCTGCTCCAGAATAAAGAGCAGCCATTTCTCGTCGGTAAGCACCCGGATCCCGGAGGGTTTCCAGGAAAGCTTCAGCTTTTTCCGTACAAAAAGCGGCGCGTATTTGTGCACAGCCTGCCGGATGATGCTGTCCAGCTCGTACTCCTGGAACACATAATCCGAGGAATCACTGTCCAGCCGCAGATAGCTCAAAACCATCTCCACGTACTGCTCGATACGGAAAAGCTCCGCAGACAGCTCCCGGTGTTCTTCCGTGTCCTCACTCTCCAGCGTCATGCGCATGACAGAGATCGGTGTCTTAATCTGATGCACCCAGACAGTATAGTAATCCAGGCTTTCCTGCCTTCGGTTCTCCCATTCCGTAAGCGCGGCTTCCATCCGGCGTCCCAGCTCTGCGAAAAGCTTCTGCAGATCTGCTTCCTCCACCGTGCCTGCCGGCAGAAGCTCCTCCGGCAGCAGGGGCAGACTCCGGAAAACCTCTTCATATCTGCGGTGATGTCTCAGACACCGGACAAAGCCTGCGGCCAGGACAAGAAAAAGCAGGAGCAGACACAAGGCTCCCGCATACAGCACCGCTTCCGTCTCCAGGTCGTACAGGGAAAAGATCAGCGCAAAAACACAGACACATGCCAGACACAGCGCCATGGCCTTCCAGCACCGAAGCAGATAATGTCCGAGAACCGTAAGCCAGCTTTCTCTGTCTCCCATAGCTTCCTCCTTCTCCCGGCAGACAATTATTCTACCAGATATCCGCTTCCTATCTTTGTGGTGATAAAATCGCGGAGTCCTGCGGCCTCCAGCTTCTTCCGCAGCCGGTTCACATTGACTGTCAGCGTATTTTCCTCCACATAGACATCCATCTGCCAGAGCTTTGTCATCAGCGTGTCCCGGCTTACCACCTTTCCCCTGTGCTCCATCAGGGTCTGCAGAATCCGGAACTCGTTCTTTGTAAGCTCAATTTTCCGCCCTTCATACAGAAGCGACGCATCGTTCAGGTTCAGGACGGCGCCTCTGTGCTCCAGCACCGGGACCCGGCTGCCCATGCCGTAGGTACGCCGGAGCAGCGCCTGCATCTTCGCCATCATCACATTCAGATCAATGGGCTTTGCGATAAAATCATCACCGCCCATATTCATGGCCATGACGATATTCATATTGTCAGAGGCAGAGGAAATGAAAATAACAGGGACCTCCGAAATCTTCCGGATCTCGCTGCACCAGTGGTATCCGTTGAAAAACGGAAGCATAATGTCCACAAGCACCATATGGGGATCGTATTCCGCAAAAGCCGGAATCACATTCTGAAAATCGCTGACACAGCGCACCTCATTCCCCCAGGCTTCTATCTGCTTCTTCATGGCCTGGGCCAGTGTGGGATCATCCTCAATAATGAATATCCGGTACATAGCCTTTTCCTCTTTCCCGCTCAGTCATAGATATGCTTTCCAAATTCATAAGCCTTTGAAAGCCAGTCTGTCTTGTCTATCTGAGGCTTTCCGTTGGTATCCCCGCAGCCTCCGGCCAGCAGCATGCCACGGTCATGAAAACCGATATAGTTTACCAGGGCAAACTGATAATAGGACACGGCCTGCTCAAAAGTCCAAAAGAAATTGTCGGCGGAAGTCATCAAAAGGGCGCAGTCCTTCACCGGATAGCTTTCGTATCTTCCAAGAGGCGGATTCGGATCCTCCTCCGCGATACAGTAAAACCGCTCAATAAACGCTTTGATCCGGGACGACAGCGTCCAGAAATACAGAGGCGAGGCAAAGACCAGAAGATCTGCTTCCTTAATCTTCGGAACCAGCCCGTTGAAGTCATCCTTCTGAATACAGGGTTTTCCATACCGGCAGGCATTGCAGCCCAGACAGCCCTTCACCTCATGCTTCAGAAGAGAAACCACTTCCGTCTCATGGCCGGCCTCCTTGGCTCCCTTTTCAAAGCTCTCCACAAGCCGGGCTGTATTTCCCTTCGGGCGGCCGCCGCCCTGGATTATCAAAATCTTTTTCATCTAGTTTTCCTCCTATTAACCTGCCGGAACCTGAAATCTGTTTTATTTTTTTACAAGATCCATATTTTCCTCTGTCAGCTTCATCCAGGGAACCGCAAGCTCTTCCGCGTCTCCCCTCCAGGAAGCCTCCCATTCCTCATATTCTGCCTGATCGACCGGTTCTCCGGTCTTATCTCCCTCGGGAGTAATGTAATACACCATACCTGTTCCGCTCACATCCACATCATCCGGAAATGAATTTCCCTCAGAATCCGTCTCAGAAACAGACCGCTCCCAGGCATCCACCTGCGCGGCGGCTGTGTAGGCATCGCTTTCCGCGTCATACTGATATAAGGTATAGGGCTGAAAGCTTTCTCCTGACAGTCCCCGGTTTCCGGACCAGACTGCCTGTACATAGCCGTTATCATAAAAAGCTGTTCCCGGATATTCCACAAATTCCTCACGGACCGCGTCAAAGGCACTGATAAAATCATAGACGACTTCCACCGCTTCCTCTGTCGTCGTATAGGAAATCAGAAGCTCCTGGGAGCCATCCCGATCTACATCATAGACAGCAAATTCATTTTCAGAGACATCCGCGCCCTCCAGAAATCCATAATCCTTTCCATCCGGAAACAGATGGTTAAAATAGACATCATAGAGAACAGAATGGTAAGCGCTTTTCGCTTCTGAAGACAAACTGCCGACGGCTTCCTCTTCCGTCTTCTCCTCTGCCGTTTCATTTTCCGCTGTCTCCTCTTCAGCCGTCTCATCCTGAGCCTGTGTGCCGCCGCATCCCGCGGCCGCCGTCAGAAGGATTCCAAATAAAGCAGTCATTACATATTTTTTCATGTGTGTGTTCTCCCTTTCCCCTTTGCAGGCTTCTGTCAGTATCATTGCCAGCCGTGCTTCTCCGTTTATAGCACCGCATTACCGCTATTATATAATGGCCCAAAAGGGAAAGTCAATATTCCAGGGGCGTGCCTTTTGCTGTTCCTTTTTCCTGCAGCAGATAATAGAATCCTCCATTTTGAAGAATTCTTTTCCGAATCCCTTCCGCATTTGCAAAGCCCTGATTCTCCAAAAAGGAAGCTGCCTTTTGAAGCGCTTCTTCAAACCCTGATACCATGGTATCAAATTTTTTCATGGCCAGCCTTAATAATGGCAGGCTGAGTGAAACCGGTACTGTCTCTGGGTTTTCCATATACGATTCTGCATAAGAAAATCGGGCATCCTCCGGAGTATTTCCGCAGATTTCTCCCACATAGACCTGACAGCCTTTTATTTCGATATACACTGATAATACTCTCAACCTTTCCTGCTTATCTCACAAAAACAGCCCAGGGCCAGATATCCGGCAGCTATCTGAGCTGCCGGGTATCTGGCCCTGTCCCTATTCCATACTCTCTGTTTTCTGCCGCTTCCGCCGCACAGACAAAGCAGTCAAAGCAGATAAAGATTACTGCCTAACGTCCACAATTCCCGTGACGGCATTCATGCTCTCCATGCCCATGCTCATGACCGTGGCCGCAGCTGTGTCCTTCCCCATGCTCATGATTTCCATGATGGCCGCACTGCACATTGGGATTGTAAGAAAGAGTTCCCGCTGCCAGGGCCTTTACAGCCTCGTCCGCGTTTCCAGACACACCGCCGTAAAGCCGGATGCCTGCTTCCGCCAGGGCCTCCTGCGCTCCCGCGCCGATACCTCCACAGATCAGCGTATCCACCTGCATATCCTTCAGAAAACCTGCCAGAGCGCCGTGTCCGCTGCCGTTCGTGTCCACGACCTGCTCCTTTGTGACCTTCCCGTCTTCCACGTCATAGAGCTTGAACTGCTCCGTATGGCCAAAATGCTGGTATACCTCTCCGTTTTCATAGGTTACTGCTACTCTCATTTCATTCTCTCCTTTCGCCGGGACCGTCTGAGAAAATCCGGAGTCTGTACCTCCGGCTGTTT
>CALWAZ010000016.1 GCA_944375725.1 uncultured Merdimonas sp.
AAGCCTGCGCCTGCGGAAATCTTCAGGTTACGTACCGTTACCTCAAAGTCTGTGGGCGCGCCCAGCTTCTTCTCATCATCTGTCAGGCTGTACTGAGTCTTAGCTACGCAGATCGGGCAGTTGCCGAATCCGAGTGCCTCAAGCTCTTTCGCCTGCTTCTGAGCGTTTGCTGTGAGAACTACTCTCTTGCCGCCGTAGATCTTCTGTACGATCTGATTCAGCTTATCCTCGATGCTTCCCTCAAGCTCATAGGAGAATGTGAAGTTGTCGTTCGGCTGCTCGCAGAGACGAACTACTTCCTCAGCCAGCTTCACGCCGCCTTCGCCGCCTTTTGCCCATACCTGGGACAGAACTACGTTTACGCCGAGCTCCTTGCACTTCTTCTCTACCAGGTCGATCTCAGCCTGAGTATCGGTCGGGAACTCATTGATAGCTACTACGCAGGGCAGCTTGTATACGTTGGTAATGTTGCTTACATGCTTCAGCAGGTTCGGAAGTCCCTTCTCCAGAGCCTCCAGGTTCTCATTGTTCAGGTCAGCCTTCGGAACGCCGCCGTTGTACTTCAGAGCACGAACGGTCGCTACGATAACTACTGCGTTCGGCTTCAGACCTGCCATACGGCACTTGATGTCCAGGAACTTCTCAGCGCCCAGGTCTGCGCCGAAGCCTGCCTCGGTAACGGTGTAGTCAGCCAGCTTCAGAGCCATCTTGGTAGCCGTTACGGAGTTACATCCATGAGCGATGTTTGCGAACGGTCCTCCGTGAACGATAGCCGGTGTATGCTCCAGAGTCTGTACCAGGTTCGGCTTCAGAGCGTCCTTCAAAAGAGCTGCCATAGCGCCCTGTGCGTTCAGATCGCCGGCTGTTACGGGCTTCTGCTCGGATGCTTTTCCGTATGTATAGCCGATGATGATTCTCGCCAGTCTCTCCTTCAGGTCTGTGATATCGCTTGCCAGACACAGAACCGCCATAATCTCGGAAGCTACGGTGATATCATAGCCGTCCTCTCTGGGCATTCCGTTGGTCTTTCCGCCAAGGCCATCCACGATGTTACGAAGCTGACGGTCATTCATGTCCACGCATCTTCTCCAGGTAATCTTTCTCGGGTCGATGTTCAGAGCGTTGCCCTGGAAGATATGGTTGTCAATCATGGCTGCCAGCAGGTTGTTGGCTGCTCCGATTGCATGGAAGTCGCCGGTAAAGTGAAGATTGATGTCCTCCATGGGTACTACCTGCGCGTATCCGCCGCCGGCAGCTCCTCCCTTTACACCGAATACAGGTCCCAGAGACGGCTCACGGAGAGCTACCATAACCTTCTTTCCGATCTTCTGCAGTCCGTCTGCCAGTCCTACGGATGTGGTAGTCTTTCCTTCTCCTGCCGGAGTCGGGTTGATAGCCGTTACCAGAATCAGCTTGCCGTCCTCAGCATTGGTCTCCTTCAGCAGATTGTAGTCGATCTTTGCTTTGTACTTTCCGTACTGCTCCAGATACTTCTCATCAATACCCGCTTTTTTCGCGATTTCCGTGATAGGCAGCATCTCTGTTTCCTGTGCAATTTCAATGTCAGATTTGAATCCCATTTCGAAATATCTCCTTTCGTTTTGCGTCCGTGCTTTTCGGACAGCCATCTTTGTTGTAGATATTTTAACAATCCCTTTGGGATGTCCCTCATCTACTATGTGTTCATTATATGGCACGCTCAAACATCCGACAATCATACAAACTGTCGGATGTTTGATATTCTTTTCACAATCTGTTTTTACCTGTTTTTTACAGGAAAATAACGGAATCATTCAGGGAAATACTCTCGATTTCTTCCACATTTACAACGCTTTCCCAGAGAATCCTGCATTTTCCGGCGCTGCCATCGTTCATTTCCTCCCGTATCTCCTGTGCTTTTATCTGCTCCCCATTTTTCAGATTCAATGCGGCGCTCTCCAGAACCGGGGTTTCATCCGACAAAGTGTCAAATTCGACCAGGGCGGACACCGGAGAAACCGCAATTTTTTTCACAGGCAGTCCGGAAGCCTGATTTTCCCCGTCAAATGCCCATGTTTTCATGGTTTCTTCGTAGTTTACCGGAAAATCCAGCTCCCAGGTTCCGGAAACCAGATTCTCATAAGATCCGGCTCCTCCCATGGCCAAAACGGCATTTTTCAGCCGATTTTCGCTGATATTGTTAAAACAGTAACGGCGCGCGGCAGCCTCTTTTCCGTATTCATCCGCAAAATCGCTCTGATTTTCCAGTCCCGGAAACAGATACTCTGCATATTCCTCCCCAATGGATTCGGAAGTACAGGACGAGGAAAGCTCCTGTCCGGTCCGCGCGTCTGCCAGAAGCAGAGGCTTCTGATCGAGAAGGCTGTCCGTCAGCTCCCCGCCAAGCTCCAGATTCAGCAGAAGGTCCACATTTCCCGCGTCATCGGTCCAGATTCCCAGATTCGAGAGAGCAGCCTCCGGGAACGTATCAGAAAAACGGATTCTTTTGTCTGTCCGGGCGGCGATAAAATTCTGACAGCAGGACTCGTTCCCATCTTCGTCCGTTTCCACGCTCTGCCCGCTTTCCGCCACAGTGCTTTCCGTCAGGGGATCAAATTCTGACATCAGCTCTCCAAGGGTTCTGTCCATCCCCATATCGACTACTTCATTCGTTCCCATCATCAGGTTGGAAAGAGACAGGGACACCTGCTTTCCATTTAAATCCGCAGCGCAGGTTTCCGCCAGAAGAAAGACCGCCCTGCCCTGTTCACTTCCGTCATCGATCCGTTCCAGGGAGCAGCGCTGTCTTCCGCCGCCCTCCACCTGCAGCCAGACTTCCTCAAAGGTGTAGGATTTCAAAATGCCTTCCTGTCTGGGACTGAAGGCGGAGCCATCCTCCGTCTCCACGTCAATGGCAGCATAAAGAACATTTCCGTCACTGACCGTTCCCCGTACTGCCAGCTTCAGCCCATTACCTGACGTTTCGTCATACACCACATTTCCCGCGCTGGCAAGAAAGGCGTCATCCGGGGACAGAGGCACAGTCCCCGCAGCCTCACCGGAAGCCGCCTGCCGCCGGAAAAAGCCCTGAAACATTTCATTGATATCAAAGGCAGCGGCAGCTGTCGCTGACAGGCACAGCACCATAACTGCCGCGCAGGCCGCCGCAATGCCCGGGCGCAGCCTCCTTCTCTCTGTCCTCCTGCTCTGCCGCTCTTCCTCCATAATCCGCTCCACAAGCGCGTCCCGCACCTCTTTGTCCGGCTCAATGCCGGAAAATGCTTTTTTATATTCTTTTATACTCATGCATGCTCCTCCTGTTCTCCTGGCTGATCTGATTTTTCCCGGCAATGGTTCCCTGCAGTCTGGCACAGACTGGTTCCGCCTCTGTCAGCGCATCCCTCAGCTTCGTCCGGGCCCGGTTCAGCCGCGTCGTAACCGTTGTCACCTTTTCTCCCGTCAGCTCCGCGATTTCCCGGACAGAATATCCCTCATAATAAAACAGATGAATCACCGTCCGGTATTTGGCCGGAAGGGCCATGACAGCCGCAAACAGCTCGCTCTGTTCCTCCGGAACATAGACAGCCTCTTCCCCCAGCGCGCCTTCTTCCAGAGGAGCCGTCCTCCGGAACCAGGAAGAGACGCAGAAATTCTTGCAGCAGTTGATGGTTGTCCGGATAAACCAGGCTTTCTCATGTTCTTCACTGGTAAATTCCGGCTGTCTCCGGAAATAGCGCAGGAACACCTCCTGGTAAATATCATCGGCATCCTGCCTGCTGCGCAGGCAGGAATAAGCCAGCTTGTATACGGTTTTCTCATATTTTTCAATGAGGGCTTCTATCTGCCGCCGGTTTTCATTTGACATGAATCGTTCCTCCTTACAGGCCTGTACCTATAATACCGGGGAAACAGGCGAAATGTCACAAAAAAAGAAGACGGAAATCAAATTCCTTCCGTCTTCCTCATGTTCCGGTAAAAGCAGCCCGCGGCCGCCAGAGACACCGTATCCACAATCGGCTGCACCCACATGCAGCCATACAGTCCGAACAGGCTGTTCATCAGAAAAAGCAGCGGAATATCCAGCACCCCTTTCCGAAGCACGGAACAGACCATGGATGCCTTAAATTTCCCCATGGCCTGAAACTGAATGATCATGGGATAGCATACCGACATCATAGGCATGGCCGTCACCATACACCTTAAGAATCCCGCTCCGTATCTGATTGTGGCGGAATCGCTGATAAAAAGAGTGACAAGCCAGGGCGCAAGGCTCTCGTAAACCACCAGACACAGCAGAGAAAATCCAAGAGAAACACCGCAGCCCAGACGGAAGATCCCTCTTCTTCTCTCCTGGTTTCCCGCGGAATAATTATAGGCCAGCAGAGGCAGCAGCCCATTGGATACTCCGATGGAGAAATACAGGGGAAGCTGATCCAGCTTCTTTACAATTCCCAGAGCGGCCACCGCCTCCGTGGTATACCGGGAGACAAATTTTGACTGAGCCCCTATAGCCACCACTGTCAGCGCGTACTGGACAGCGGAGGGGAAGCCGCTGGTGAGGATTGCTTTCAGATACCGGCCTGCGTGCCGAAGCCGGGCCGGGCTGATATTTACCATGGTCTTTTTCCGCTTCCAGACAATATAAATCAGGAAATACAGGGCGGCTGCCAGATTGGAAAAGGCGGTGGCTATCCCGGCCCCCGCAGCGCCCAGGCCCAGAAACCGGGGCAGCACAAAAAACGGATCCAGGACAATGTTCAGGAGCCCTCCCAGAGACACGCCGGCCGCGGCGGCCGCGGCCTTTCCCTCTGCCCGCACCAGATTGGACAGCAGCGTATTCAGAATCGTTCCCGGTCCTCCTATGACCACCACCCACAGCGCGTATCGGTAAGCTGTGTCAAATATCTCCGGCTCCGCTCCGCAGAGTACCAGTATGGGGTCTGCGAAAGCCAGAAACAGAAGGGAAAACAGAACCGCAGCGCCCAGGCCGCCCCAAAAGGACAGGGCTGCGATTCCCTTTGCGTTCTCCGGACTCTTCTTTCCCAGCGCCCTGGACAGGGCGCTGGCTCCTCCTACGCCAAACAGGTTTGAGATGGCTGTCAGCATCACAAAGGAGGAATAGACTACTGTGACCGCTGCCGTTTCCTTCGGATCATTCAGCATTCCCACAAAATACGTATCGGCCAGATTATAGACAAGGGCAATCATCTGGCTGGCTATGGCCGGTATAATCTGCCTGCCTACCGCCCGGGGAATGGGCATCGTCTCAAATACTTCCGTTCTGTCTGTTCTGCTCTTCATGTTCAACACTCCTCCGGCTTTCCCGAAACGCTCCTTTCCGCCGCGCGCTTCTCTGCCTTTCTGTTATTTTCCGCAGTCCTTCGGAAAATATTGCTGTCTTTTTAACTATAATTCCACGCCGCCCTTTCTAGAACTGTCCTCCGTTTCCCGGACGCAAAAAACTGACTGCATTTCTTTTTGAAACACAGCCAGTCTCTTTTCTCAATTTCACTGCTCCCGCATCCGCAGAACTACCGTACCAGCACCTTCTCGATCTCCGCTATATACAGGGTATGGTAATCCTTTTCCGGATACCATCTCTCCTCGCAGGATTTATCGATGAAGCAGGCCGGATCGTAGGGCTGGGCATACAGCTTGCGGCATACCAGCACCGTCTCCGCCTCTCCGAAATACGGCGTGCCATCCTCGTGCTCCACTGTCAGGCCGGACTTTGCCACTTTATCCTCATTCCGTCCGGACACGGAACCAAGGTAGCTTAAGGTCTTCCGGTAATTTTCGCCCAGCACAGACAGGGAAAAGGTCTCTCCCGCATCCACAAATTCCTTGGTATAACGCTGGGGACGCAGCACAATAAAGGCCACATTCTTTCCCCACATGACTCCCAGACCGCCCCAGGATGCCGTCATGGTGTTGACCCTGCCATCCTTCTCAGCTGTGACAAGAAGCCACTCTTTTCCAATCATGGTAAATACGTTTTTATTCAGTTCTTCCGGTTTTATGCTCTTCATGTCTTCCGCTCCTTTCACAGACGCCCCTGCGCGCCCGGACCAGGCTCCTTTTTTGCGGCTCCGCCGCAGGAAACATTCTCCCGGCTCTCTTACCGGACTCTCTCCGGGAAGCCTACCTTCTTCTGAACCTTGCGCAGGGTCTTGTTGGATACATACTGAGCCTTCTCCGCATTGTTCTTAATGACGGAATCGATATAAGCCTTATCCTTGGAAAGCTCAGCCACCCGATCCTGCAGGGGCTTTAAGACAGATACCACTGCCTCGCCTACCGCAGGCTTGAATTCCGCGTATCCTCTGCCGTCGAACTCACGGACCACCTCGTCCGGAGTTTTTCCTGTGCACGCACAGTAAATATTGATCAGATTCTTGATGCCCGGCTGCTCGTCGCGGTACAGGATCTGTCCCTCGGAATCCGTCACCGCGCGCTTGAATTTACGCATAATTGTGTCCGGATCATCCATCAGATAAATGCTGCCGTTGGGATTTTCATCGGACTTGGACATCTTCTTGGAGGGATCCTGCAGGCTCATGATCTTGGCGCCCACCTTTCCGATATAAGCCTCCGGAACTGTAAACACATCGCCATAGATGCCGTTGAACCGCTGGGCAATATTGCGGGTCAGTTCCAGATGCTGCATCTGGTCGATGCCTACCGGCACCACATCCGCCTGATACAGCAGAATATCGGCTGCCATCAGAACCGGATAGGTAAACAGGCCGGCGTTGATATTGTCCGCGTGCTTGGCCGCCTTATCCTTAAACTGAGTCATGCGGTTCAGCTCTCCCATATAGGTAAAGCAGTCCAGAATCCACGCAAGCTCCGCGTGGCCGGATACATGGGACTGATAATAGATACAGTTCTTTTCCGGATCCAGACCGGCCGCAATATACAGAGTCAAAAGCGCTCTTGCTCTCTTCCGCAGGACCGCCGGATCCTGGCGGATGGTGATGGAATGCATATCCACCACACTGTAAAAGCACTCATATTCGTCACTTAAGGCCACCCAGTTTTTCAGGGCGCCCAGATAATTTCCCAGAGTCAGGTTTCCTGTCGCCTGCATTCCGCTGAACAGAACCTTCTTGTCACCTATCATTTCTTTTTCCTCCTATATCTTAAGAAGCGTGCAGGCCACTCTGAAAAAGATCAGAAGACTGCAGGCATCTACGATTGTCGTAATCAGCGGAGCCGCCATAATGGCCGGATCCAGCTTCATTTTCTCCGCCAGCATCGGCAGAAGACAGCCGATGATTTTCGCCAGAACCACCGCCAGCAGAAGAGAAATCACTACCGAAAGACTCAAGAGCGGGCGCTCCGGAAACTGCAGCATCAGCCGCACAAAATTCGCGGCCGCAAGCACAAGGCCGCATAGAATGCCTACCCGGAATTCCTTCCATACCACCCGGAACACATCCTTCAGCTCAATATCACCCACCGCCATACCACGAATCACCATGGTGCTGCTCTGGTTTCCGCAGTTTCCGCTGGTATCCATCACCATGGGGATAAAGCTCAGCAGAAGGGGCATGATCTGTATCGCCTTCTCATAGTCCATCAGAATCGCCCCTGTCAGCACAGAGGCAAACATCAGAAGCAGCAGCCAGGGCAGACGGTTCTTTGTCAGCTCCAGCACACTTGTCTTCAAATAGGGCTTCTCAGAGGGAAACATGGCGGCCATCTTTTCAAAATCCTCCGTGGCCTCCTGCTCCATGACCTCCACCGCGTCATCCACCGTGACAATTCCCACCAGGCGGTCCTCATGGTCCACCACCGGCAGACAAAGCAGGTCGTATTTATTGAATGTCTCTACCACGTCCTCCCGGTCCTCGGTCGTAACCGCGTAGATCACATTTTCATCCATAATGTCCTTGATAATGGTATTATAAGGACTCATCAGCAGATCCTTGACTGTGACGACACCCTGCAGGCAGCGCTTGCTGTCTGTCACAAAACAGGTATAGATCGTTTCCTTATCCACACCATTTTCCCGGATATAGGCGAAAGCCTGCTCCACAGTCATATTCCGCTTCAAGCCGATATACTCGGCTGTCATAATGCTTCCGGCGCTGTTCTCCGGATACTGAAGAAACTGATTGATCAGATCTCTGGTCTCCGGCGTGGCATTCTGAAGCACACGCTTCACCACAATAGCCGGCAGCTCCTCCAGCATATCCACCGCGTCATCCACATACAGATCCTCAATGATCTTTCCCAGCTCGTAGTCGGTAATGCTGTTGATAATATGCTCCTGGTCTTCCACCTCCAGGAACGAGAATACATCTGCCGCCAGTTCCTTGGGCAGCATCCGGAATACCAGAACCTTCTTCTCCGGTTCCAGCTCCTCCACAAACTCCGCGATATCTACCTCGTTCATCTCGGCCATCGTCTCGCGGAGCTTCCGAAACTGACGGCTTTCCAAAAGCTCGTTCAGCTTCTCCCGATCATAATTTCCCATTGCCATGCCAATCTCCTCCTCACACAGGGAACAGGCATGGCAAAATATTCCTCCGAAATCCTATATTCTGAAAGGATCTCTTTTGGAAGAGCCCATGCCTGTGCCTATTCTATTCTGTCTCAAGCTGCAACTTCGACCTCGCCCGTCCACGGACTC
This sequence comes from uncultured Merdimonas sp., assembly GCA_944375725.1. Taxonomy (GTDB): domain Bacteria; phylum Bacillota; class Clostridia; order Lachnospirales; family Lachnospiraceae; genus Laedolimicola. The sequence continues at coordinate 8,618 of CALWAZ010000016.1, forward strand.
TTCACATCCTTTTTTCGCATAGATTAGACAGCCGCGCCCGCATGGCTTATCATGCCAGACACTCTGCCCGCAGCCTTTATATTAACACCAAACGGCGGTTACCGTCAACCGGTAACCGCCGCTGTCTCCGTAAATTTATTGTATAGTCTGATTCTTCTTATTTTTTATCTGCTGTTCTCGCAAAGAAGTTCGCCAGGATCGCGCCGGACACATTGTGCCATACGCTGAACACGGCTCCGGGTATGGTCGCCAGCGGATACTGCGCGAAATGCACTGTCGCCAGCGAAGTGGCCAGACCGGAATTCTGCATGCCCACCTCGATGGAAATAGCGCGGCACTTGGTTTCATCCAGCTTCAGCACCTTTCCAATGACATAACCCAGCAGGTAGCCCAGCACATTGTGCAGAATTACGACTACAATAATCAGCGCGCCGGAGGTCATCAGGTTTGCGGAGTTTGCGGATACAACCGCCGCCACGATCGCCACAATGGCAAGCGTAGAGATGAGAGGCAGAATCTCTACAACCGTTTCTGTAAATTTCTTAAAGAAGTGATTGATCAGAAAGCCCAGCACGATCGGCAGAATCACTACCTGAACGATGGAAAGGAACATGCTCCACACGTTCACATCCACGGTCTGCCCCGCATAGAGATAGGTCAGCGCCGGCGTAAGGAACGGGGCAAGAATCGTGGAGCAGGCCGTCATTCCTACGGAAAGAGCCACATCTCCTTTGGACAGATAGGTCATAACGTTGGAGGAGGTGCCTCCGGGACAGGTTCCCACCAGAATCACGCCTATGGCAAGTTCCGGGCTTAATTGAAAGACCTTCGTCAAAAGGAACGCCAGCAGCGGCATGACCGTAAACTGGGCAATACAGCCAATGATAACATCCTTCGGACGGCTGAATACCACCTTAAAATCATTCGGCTTCAGGGTCAGGCCCATACCGAACATAACGATGCCAAGCAGCGGATTCACGTAGCTGGTCTTAAGGAAGCTGACCGATGACGGCACAAAAAGCGCAAGCGCTGCCACCAGGATTACAATGACTGCCATGTAGCGGCTGACAAAAGCTGTGATTTTTTTCAGTACTTTCATTCTCTCTTCTCCTTTGCTTTCAAATTCGCATGGGCGCCCGAAGTCCTCTCCCAGGAAAGAAAAGCCGCTCTGGAATCCTGTCCCGCCGGAAGGATCAAAAAAGCCTTTGTCTCTGTTCAAGAGACAAAGGCTGAAACCTCTGCGGTACCACTCTTATTGCCATACGCGATGGCCGCTCTACTCTCATCCAACAATGAGCAACAGGAATAACGGCTGTCAACCGTCCAAACCTACGCGGATGCCCGCATCCTCTCAGTCTGGAAGCTCCGAGGTGATTTTCGCTGAAGCTTCATTACTGCCCTTCCATCCACGGCAGCTCGCTGGAAACTCCCTTTCAGCTACTCTTCCTCATCCATGCAAATCTTTATGTTTTCTTTATACTAACTCTTTTTCCTATATCTGTCAATCCTTTTTTTGCAGACCGCAAAAGAGCAGAAACACGGCCATCTCCCACTCATTATTTGCCCTTCAGCCGCTTGTCCGATTTCACAGAAAGCCGCGTGCCCACGCTCTGGAAAATCTGAACCAGCACAATCAGAAGGATCACCGCCAGCAGCATCACAAGATACATATACCGGTAATAGCCGTAATTGATGGCAATCTTTCCCAGTCCGCCGCCGCCGATGATGCCGCTCATGGCAGAATAACCCAGGATGGTCGTAATTGCAATCGTAAAATTGGAGAGCAGAGAAGGCACGCTCTCCGGAATCATTACCTTCATGATAATCTGAAAGGGAGAAGCTCCCATGCTCTGGGCCATCTCTATGATATTGGGATTCACCTCTCTGAGACTGCTCTCCACCAGACGGGCTACAAAGGGGAAGGCCGCAATCACAAGAGGCACAATGGAGGCCACTGTTCCTACCGCCGTGCCCACAATCAGCCTTGCCAGCGGAAATACCATAATCATCAGAATCAGGAAGGGTACGGACCGCAGCAGGTTGATCACCACATTCAGCACCTGCATGACAGGCCTGGGAAGAGGCAGCACGCCGTTTTTCTCTCCGGCCACCAGAAGCACGCCTAAGGGCAGGCCGATCACGATAGCCAGCGCAGTGGCGATCACCGTCACATACAGGGTCTCCCAGATTGCCAGCGGAAATTCATTCTGCACAATGCGCAGAGTCTCCTCAATCGTCTCCGGGGACAGCAGTTTATCAAGCATTGTCCGTCACCTCCTCTACCAGCACGTCAGGGATGCTGCGCAGGTAATTCATGGCTCTCTGCACCGTGTCATCATCCCCGTTGATTCCAAGCAGCATATTTCCATAGGCCTTGTCCCCGATACTCCTTGTGGACGCGCCCAGGATGCTTGCCGCGATATGTTCCTCCATGGCCATCTTGGCGATCAGAGGCTCTCTGGAAGCCACAGCGCCGCTGAATACCACGCGGATCCGCCGTTCTCCCTTTGTCTCCAGCAGGATCTCCTCGGCTCCCTCCGGAAAGACCAGACGCTTGGCCGCCTTGGATTTGGGACTGGAAAAGATCTCGCTGACCAGGCCTTCCTCTACCACATGGCCCTCATCCAGAATCGCCACACGGCTGCAGATCTCTTCCACCACGCTCATCTGATGAGTGATCATAATCACAGAAATGCCAAGCCTGTGGTTGATATCCCGGATCAGCTCCAGAATGGAATGGGTGGTCTTCGGGTCCAGCGCGCTGGTGGCCTCGTCGCAGAGCAGAACCTTCGGATCGGTGGCCAGAGCCCTGGCAATGGCGATTCTCTGCTGCTGGCCGCCGGAAAGCTGGGCCGGGTAAGCGTTCGCCTTGTCAGGCAGCCCTACTACCTCCAGAAGCTCCATGGCTCTCTTTTTCGCGTCTGCCTTGTTTACTCCCGCAAGCTCCAGCGGGAAACAGATATTTTTCAGACAGGTGCGCTGCATCAGCAGGTTGAAGCCCTGAAAAATCATGGTAATCTCCCTGCGCACCTTCCGAAGCTCCGATGTGGAAAGAGCTCCGATGTCCTGGCCGTCTATGAGGACCTGTCCTTCCGTGGGGCGCTCCAGCATATTGATGCAGCGGACCAGCGTACTCTTTCCAGCTCCGCTCATGCCGATGATTCCATAGATATCACCGTCCTGAATGGTCAGATTTACATTTTTCAGAGCCTCCACGGTTCCGTCCGCTGTCTGAAATTCCTTGGACAAATTTCTTATTTCAATCATAGCTTCCTCCGGACAGAGAGGCGCCGGAACAGATTCCCGCGCCTCTCCTGTCTACTGTCTAGTTGTTCCCGGTAATCGCATCCAGAGATGTCTGCTTTCCTCCGTAGATTCCCATGGGCTCCACATGAATCGCCGCCACGGATACCAGGTGGGTTCCGTTCTCTGCGTTAAAATCATCCAGATAGGGCTGATGCTGGAAGTAGTTGGCATCCACTTCTCCGGACTCTACCACATTATTGGGCTGGATGTAATCTGTGAACTCCATAATGTCCAGCGTAATATTTTTCTCTGCCAGAATCTCCTTTGCCACCTGAAGGATCTCCGCGTGGGGAGCCGGGGAGGCTGCCACCGTAATGGTTGTGCCTGCCAGCGCGTCATAGTCTACAGAAGAATCAAAGCCGTCGGTGGGATTTTCCACTGTGCTTACAACAGATCCGCCGTACTCCTCATTGATGAAATCAGCCACCTGCTGGCTCTCCAGAGCCGCCTTCAGGGCTTTGATATTGTCATTGTTTTCATTGCCTTCCTTTACTACAAGCACGTTCTTGTATGCGGAATAGGAGCCTTCCAGAGCCAGAGCATCCTCCATGGGATTTAAGCCCGCGTCGATGGCATAGTTGGAATTGATCACCGCGTAATCCATATCCTGAAGCACGTTGGGCAGCTGCGCGGCCTCCACCTCTTTGAAAGTAAGATTATAGGGGTTCTCTGTAATATCGGAAACAGTCGCCGTGATTCCGGCATCCTCTTTAAGAGTCAGATAACCCAGCTCCTGCAGAAGCATCAGCGCTCTTGCCTCATTGGTCGTGTCGTTGGGAACGCCGATCTGGAGTCCCTTGCTTCCTCCTCCGCAGGCTGTAAGCGCCAAAGCCGCTGTGAGCGTCAGAGCCAGAGCAGTCAGTTTCTTCACAAATTTCTTCATAATACTCATTCCTCCATATTTTTGTTTTCTTTACGGAACCATTCCCGCTTTCTTCCACGGGAGGGTTCCGGGTTTATCTCACATTTGCTATTTATCATACCGAATTTCTCCAGCGTTTGCAAGTCTTTTCTCCAGCAGAGGGTCAGAGACAGCGCCGCCGCCAGCCAGGCTGAAGGATAGACCGCCGCCACAGCTTCCACATTGTCCCAGATTCCCGTGAAAACTGCCAGAAGCACTGTGCGGAACACGCACATGCACAGCAGGACGGCTGCCATAGGCGGAACCGACTTTCCAATTCCCCTGAGAGCGTCCGCGTGAACCTCCAGAATCACATACAGCCAGTAAAAGGGGAATGTGACCCGGATAATGCGCAGGCCGGTCTGAACCACCTCCGGATCCCGGGAGAAAAGCAGAAACGCATAGTTCCCAAATACCAGCAGCGCCGCTGCCATGAAAACCGCGTACAGAATTCCCATCCTGATGCAGGTTTTCACGCCCTTTTTCAGCCGCTCCACCCTGCCGGCCCCCAGATTCTGTCCCGCGAATGTGGTTGCCGCCTGCCCGAAGGCCACGATGGGAAGGTAAAGAATCAGCTCCACCTTAAAATAGGCGGTAAAGGCCGCTATCACATTCACGCCCAGCCCGTTGACCGCTGTCTGCACAAATACATTGGAAAGAGTGATGACCAGATTCTGAAGCCCCGCCGGCACTCCTATCCGGAGCACTTCCCGAAAGACTTTCCCGGAGATCCGGATCCGTCTCAGGCTCAGATGATACTCATCCTTCCGGCCCGCCAGATACAGCACCGAGCAGACTGCCGCCGCCAGCTGGGAGCCGAAGGTAGCCCAGGCAGCCCCGGCCACGCCCATGCCCCAGTACCGCATGCTGACCCAGTCAAAGAGAATATTCAGCCCTGCTCCCAGAAGCTGAAACAGCATGGGAGTCCTGGAGTCTCCTCTGGCCCGGATAATGCCCGAATTCATGTTGTACAGGAACAGGGGCAGCATACTCAGAAGATAAATCCGGACATAGACCAGAGCCTCGTCCAGAATTTCCTCCGGCGTGCGCATCCAGAGCAGAATCTGCCGGGACAGCAGAAGCCCCGCCGCTGTAAAAAGGATTCCCCCTGCCAGAGAGACGCCTGCTGCCGTATGAATCACAGCCTGTATCTTTTCCTTATTGTCCTGTCCCACTGCCAGGGAAATCACGACTCCGGTTCCCACGGAGAGTCCGGTGAAGAATCCCACCATACAGCCCGCCAGAAGGGAGCTGGCTCCCACAGCCGCTGTGGCTTCCTTTCCCAGCAGATTTCCCACAAACAGCAGATCTACCATATTATAGAGCTGCTGAATAAAACTGGCCCCCAGAAGCGGCAGAGCAAAAAGAAGCAGCTGCCGTCCTATGGGGCCCTTTGTCAAATCTCCCTGTCTTTTCATTTTTTGCGCGCCCTGATCCGAAACAGAGGCGTCGGATTATAAAAGACACTGTCTTTTTTGTATACCCGTCCTGACACACCGGTGTCTGTCTCCACCGATGTACAGCCCAGACTGCGGAGCACCTCCTCGTCCCAGGCCGGACGGCGTTTCCCGCTGATCGCCAGCTCATCCTTGATCGCGTCGCATTCCTCCAGCTGGCTGCAGCTCATCTGGCGGTGGGCATGGTTTTCCGGAAGCTTCTCCTCCTCGGCAAACCGTTCCATGCCATAGTCCGCGTCAAAGTTCAAAAGAACTCCGCCGGACCTCAGCACCCGCAGCCATTCCCGGTAAGCCTGCTCCGGATGGGGCAGGGTCCAGGTCAGATTCCGGGATACCACCGCGTCAAAGGAGCCATCGGGAAAATCCAGGCTTTCCGCGTCCATCACCCGGAAATCCACCTGCACCCGGTTCTCCGCGGCCAGCTTTCCCGCTTCCTCTATCATCGCGGGCGTCAGATCGATGCCTGTGAGCATATGGCCTCTTTCCGCAAGCAGCACCGCGAAAAATCCGCTTCCGGTGCCCACGTCCAGAATGCGTAAGCCTTTCCCTTCCGGGAGCTGGGGTTCTATCTCCGCAAGCCATAAATCCGCCATTTCACTTTCCAGCTCTTCCTCCCGGAGCTTCGCGAAATCCGCGCTCCGTTTCGTCCAATAGGAGGACACTCTTTCCTTTACTGCTTCCATCTTTCCGCTGTCCTTCTGTTCTATCTGTTCTATTTTACTGCCTTTACCAGAAACATGGGCGTAGAAGCGTAATTGATCTTTTCCACGTCGCTCCAGACCCGTTTCCACACAGCTTCATCGGTATCTATCTGGTGAAACCCTGCCTTCTTCAGTGTCTGCACATCCCAGGCCGGACGCTGTATGGGGCTTAAAGGCACCTCTCTCGCTATCCGCTCCATCTCATCAATATCTGTGCCGATATAATGATCCTCCAGCTGAAGATTCTGCACATTCCGGCGGTCCTCTTCGTATTCCTCCCGCTTTGTCCGGTCAAAAAGATGGGCGTACCAGTTTGCGTCAAAATTCAGGAGAAGCCCGCCTTTTTTCAATACTCTGCGCCACTCCCGGTAAGCCGCGTCCGGATCCTCCAGATTCCAGGTCAGATTCCGGGACACCACCACATCAAACTGCTCATCCGCCATCTCCAGTTTCTGAGCGTCCATGCGCATCCAGCGGATCCAGTCCGCGTAAGGGCCTGCGTTTTCTCTGGCCTTCCGCAGCATTTCTTCTGTATAGTCCACGGCAGTCACCTGATAGCCGGCGCGGGCCAGGATAATCGCGAAAAAGCCCGGGCCTGTTCCGATATCCAGCACCTGGATTTCCTTCGGATCCCGCCTGGGGAACTCCTCCTTCAGAACGGCCAGCCAGCGGTTCTTCTGCTCTCCTGCCAGCTCCTCCTGATTGACCTGGGAATATCCCTCCGCCCGGTTTGTCCAGTATGCCTGTATCCTTCCAAGTATTCTGCCCATAATCTGTCTCCATCCGTTTTATTTTTTCGGGAAAGGCCCTGCCTCAGGCACAGTTCTCCCTTTCCCTTTTCACCAGAAAGGAGTATAGCACAGGCTTCAAAAGCCCCGCAAGCCTCCCAGGGGGATAAAATTCCCGGGGATTCTTTCAAATCCTCCCCGGGAACCCGTATCTGAGCTGGTCCGGGCACACGCCATAAGCCACCATGGGCCCGCCCTTTACCACCGTCAGACTGACCGTCTGATACAGAATCATTCCATCCTCTTCAGCCCTGCACACAAATACCGGTTTTCCAAAATAATCCCGGATCTCCCCAAGCGCTTCTCCTTTGCGGAACCATTCTCCGGCCCGGAACGCCGGGTACCAGCAGCCGCCCTCCGGCGCGTGCTCATATACCACCCTGTGAAATACGAGCTGTTCTTTTACCGGGTTTTCCGGAATATCGCTTCTTCTCAGAATTCCCAGACGCGCCAGAATCCTCCGGACATCTCTTTTATCCAGCTCTACCTCTTCCCTGTTCCAGAGCCCTCTTCCGCCCCGCTCGATCAGGACGCTCGGGATTCCCGTCATACTGGCATAATTATAGGCTCCGCCTGTGGTACATCCGGATTCCACCAGGTATCCGGCTTCCACCTGCCGGGCCATCTCCAGGGACTGCCTGCGTATCTCAGCTTCGGCAGCCCCCACATAATATACATAGCTGCACATTTCCTCATATCCATCCCCGGAATGCAGATCCACATAATAGTCCGCCTCCGGAAAAAGCTCTGAGACAATGGCATGGCAGATCTGATCCGCCGCCGTGCCTTCCGGGTTCCCCGGAAACTCCCGGTTCAGATTTTTCCCGTCCTCGTATACCATGCTCATGGTCCGCCGGGCAAAGCCGCTTACATTTATCAGAGGAGCCACAATGACCCTCCCGGAAACCTCCTCCGGCCGCAGTTCCTCAGCCAGCTCAATGGCCGCCTGAATTCCCACATACTCCGCGCTGTGGATTCCGGCCGTGATCAGGGCCGTCTTTTCTCCGTCTCCCCGGACGACTGTCACGGGCAGCTCATAGCCGCAGCCCGGCACCTTCAGGAAACCGGACTGCTTTTCTCCCTTCCGCGTATTTAAAATTTCTGTGCTCATTCTGTCTCTCCCTGTGCTGTCAGATGGCAGGCCGCCAGATGCCCCTCCCCGATCTCCTTCAGAGCCGGGCGCTCCCTGCGGCAGATCTCCATACACTGGGGACAGCGGCTCTGAAAGGGACAGCCAGGGGGCATGTCAAAGGGACTGGGCGCCTCGTCATCCATACTTTCTATGGGTTTCTGAAAATCCATATGCAGATCAAATACGGAGCCAATCAGGGCCTTTGTATAGGGATGCACACAGCCGGAGGCCGCCTGATCCCCGGGAAGAATCTCCATCACACTTCCCAGATACATGACAGCCACCTGATGGGCCAGGGACTGCACCAGGGCCACATCGTGACAGACAAAGCCATAGGCGATCTGCTTTTCTCTCTGAAGCTTCACCAGAAGCTCGATGATGGTCTTCTGCACAGACACATCCAGCGAGGAGGTGGCCTCATCGCAGAGAATCAGCTCCGGCTCCAGGGTGAGCGCCCGGGCGATTCCGATGCGCTGCCTCTGGCCGCCGCTCATATGGTGGGGATAGCGCAGGGCAAACTCCCCCGGGAGTTCCACCATCTCCAGAAATTTTCTGGCCGCCGCTTCCTTTTCGCTCCGTTTGATGCGTTTGAAATTCAGAAGCGGCTCACAGATAATATCCATCACCTTCATCTTCGGACTGAAAGCCGCAGCCGGGTCCTGAAAGACCATCTGAATCTTCTGCCTGTGCTGCCGGAGCTTTTCCCCCTTCAGCCTGGCCAGATCCTGGCCCCGGTAAAGAATCTCTCCCTCATCCGGTTTTTCCAGAGAAGCCACCATGCGCAGGAAGGTGCTCTTTCCGCAGCCGCTCTCGCCCACGATACCCAGAGTCTTTCCCCGGTAAAAATTCAGGCTTACGTCCCGGCAGGCCGTCAGTGTCCGGCCTCCGGAAGCCGGATATCTCTTTGTAACATGCTTTGCTTCCAGAATCAGTTCCCGTGTATCAGACAAATCGATAACCTCCCAAGGCAGGAACGCTGTCCAGCAGGTTCCTGGTATAGGCGCTGGAAGGATGGGCCAGAATCTGCTCCCGCGTCCCCGCGTCTACAATATGCCCTTCCTTCATGACCAGAATCCGGTCCGCCATATAGGCTGCCTCTCCCAGATTGTGGGTCACCATGATAATTCCTGTATGATACTCCTCCCGCAGCTTCAGCATCTGACGGACAATCTGCGCCTGGGTCGTCACATCCAGGGCGCTGGTAGGCTCATCCGCCAGAAGCAGCTTCGGCTGAAAGGTCATAGCCATGGCGATGCCCACCCGCTGTCTCTGTCCTCCGGAAAGCTGGAAAGGATAGCTTCTCATAATATGTTCCCCGTCGGGGAGCCGCATCTGCTCCAGCATCCGCGCCCCTCTCTCCCAGGCCGCCCTTCTGCCCATTTTCTCATGGGTGCGGATGTATTCCACATACTGGGAGCCGATTCTGCGCACCGGATTGAGCATGGCGCCGGAGTCCTGAAAAATCATGGAAATCTCCGTTCCGCGCAGGCGCCGCCACTCTTCCCTCCCAAACCCGGACACAGGCCGGCCCTCAAAGGAAATCTCTCCCCGGCTCACATACCCGCCGCCGGGCAGACAGCCCAGCACGGCCCGGATGACGGTCGTCTTCCCGCTGCGGCTCTCGCCCACGATGCTGACAATCTCCCCCTGTTTCATCTCCAGGCTGAAATTCTCCACCGCCGGAACCGGATTATTTCCATATGTAACTGAAACGTTCCGCATGCTCAGCATCCGCTCTTCTCCTCCTGCGTCTCTCTACTCCGCCGGTCTGATGTCCGTGGTAATCCAGTAGTAATCCATCGGCGTAATCTCTGCTCCTGCCACCACGTCCGCCCGGCTTGCGAAGGTGCTGTTGTAATAGCCGTGTACCAGCGTGGCCGCGTCATCTATCAGGATCTGCTGCATTTCGATGATCAGCCCCAGCCGTTCTTCCTCATCCGTCGATCCCAGAAGCTGTTCGTAAAGGGCGTCATACTCCTCATTCACATAATATCCGTAGGTGTCCGAATTACCGGAATAGAAGTTGCCCAGAAATCCTGTCGGATCCCCTGTGGGCACCACGATAGCATTGGAAGTGATCAAATCAAAATCACCCGCGCTCTGATTTGCCAGGGCCGTATCATAATCCTGCACCGTCACAGTACAGCCGATGCCCACTGCTTCCAGAGAAATCGCCACCGCCTGGGCAAATTCATCCAGGTTTCTGCTGCTGTACGCCAGATAATTCAGATGGATATTCTGTCCGTCAAGCTCCCGGTATCCATCCCCGTCCGTATCTGTGATGCCGGCTTCATCCAGAATCTGAACGGCTCTCTCCGGATCATAGGAATAGGCATCCGTAAGCTGCTCACTGCCATAGGGCAGCGAAGAAGGCAGCACCGAGCAGCCCGGCGTATACATGCCGCCTACTGTTACATTGCACATAGTCTCATCGTCAATGGCGCAGAGTATGGCCTGGCGCAGCGCGTCATTGCCCAGAACCCCGTGAAAATTGAAATAGGAATTTCCAAGACGGACTCCGGCTGTCTTGGACACGTAATACTGGGGATCTGCTTCCAGCTCCGCCAGATCGCTGGGTGTGGTGATGTTTTCCACCAGATCCACGTCCCCGCTCTTTAAGGCCATGGCTTTGGTAGAGCTGTCCTCCGTCAGGTAAATGGTGATGGAATCATAGGGCACCTCTCCATCCCAGTAATATTCATTTTTCACCAGTTCTATGGAAGAATTTTCCTGTACGTCCGCCACCCGGTAGGGGCCGGTTCCGATAACCTCACTGTCGATTACGCCGGTATCCACAATTCCATACCAGGGATACGCCAGAATTCCAGGCAGTCCCACGGTCTGGCTGCTGCACACCAGGGTCACGGTCCCGGCCTGATCATCCGCCTCGATGGAAGCGAAGGTTACGTACTGGGAAGGGGTGGAGTTTCCTGTTTTATCGGCTTCCGCCTGATAGAGCCGCTCCAGAGATTCCTTTACCACAGTGGGCGTCACCGGGTTTCCGTTGGAAAATTTTACGCCCTCCCGGATATGAAGCACCCAGGTGGTATAGTCCTCTGTCTCATAGGAATCGCAGAGAGCGTTTTCCACGTTCACATTTTCGTCAAAACGGAACAGGCACTCTCCTACCCCGTACCGGACAAAGCACCAGCTGGAATTTACATTTGTGATCGGATCCATGGAATTGGAATAGCTGTAGCAGCTGAAATTCAGATGAGCTCCGCCGCTTCCGGAAACCGTCCCGTTCTTTCCGGAATCCTCCGGACTTCCTCCACAGGCCGCAAGCCCCGCCGCCAGCGCGCCTGCCAGCAAAACCGCCGTGATTTTCTTCATCTGTCTCATTCGTTCTCCTTTCGCCCCAAGCCGGGCTCCTGCCGCTCCTCTCTCGGATCCAGCACATCCCGCAGGCTGTCTCCCAGCAGGTTAAACACCACTACTGTAATAAAAATAGCCAGCCCCGGGAACACCATCAGCCAGGGGGCCGCCGTCATATAAGCTCTGCCCTCATTCAGCATCAGCCCCCACTCCGCTGTGGGAGCCTGGGCTCCAAAGCCCAGAAAGGACAGGGCCGCTATCTCCATCATCATGCTTCCGATATCCGTAGCTCCCGTAATCAGTATTGTGGGGAGGACATTGGGCAGCAGATAACTCCAGAGAATGTGTGAGGTTCTGGAACCTGTGACTCTGGCCGCCGCTATATAATCCCGCTCCCGGATTTTCAGCACCAGGCTGCGGGCCAGCCGGGCATATTTGGTCCAGCTCACCACCGCGATGGCAAGCACCGCGTTTTTCATGCTGGCTCCCAGGATTCCCGCCACAGCCAGCGCCAGCACCATGCCTGGAAAGGAAATCATCATATCAGAAATCCGCATGATCACCGCGTCCAGAATTCCGCCGAACCACCCGGCCAGAATTCCCAGAATGGTTCCCGCCGTCATGATGATGCACACGAGGGCCAGAGAAGCCGACAGAGAGGTTCTGGCGCCGTAAATCACCCGGGAAAAAAGATCCCGTCCCATCCGGTCCGTGCCGAACCAGTGCTCTGGACCAGGCGGCTGGACCGCGTCGGCAAGAACCGCCTCGTATGGGTCATGAGTAACCAGGGCCGGCGCAAAGACCGCCGCTCCAATCACACACAGAGCCAGAAGAAAAAACACGGTAAAAGCCGGATTTTTCCGCACAAACCTTTTCAGCTTTTCCATGATTCTATCTGCCCCCTTTCTTGATTCTGGGATCCAGAAGGCTGTAGGACAGATCCACCAGCAGATTCAGCACCATATAAATCAGGGCGACCCACAGCACATAGCCCTGAATCAGAGAGTAATCCATGGAAGTAATCGCGTCCACAGCCAGGCTTCCCAGGCCCGGATAGGAAAAGATCACTTCCACCACTGCTGTCCCGCCAAGCAGGGAGCCCAGAGACAGGCCCAGCATGGTAATCAGCGGCAGAATGGCATTTGGAAGCACATGCCGCCAGAGAATCACGCTCTCCTTGATGCCTCTGCAGCGGGCGCCGGTCACATAATCCTGGTTCAGTTCTTCCAGGAATGCCGTGCGCACCTGCCGGGTGTATTTTCCCATCATGGCAAAGGCCAGCGTAACCGCCGGCAGAATCAGCCGGTCAAAGCCCTGCCCGGACGATACCACAGGCACCACGCCCAGCTTTACGCCGAACACATACAGCAGGATCAGCCCCACCCAGAAATTCGGCAGAGACACTCCCAGAAATGTCAGCCCCCGGACAATGTAGTCGCTGACGCCTCCCTTTCGGACCGCTGAGAGAATTCCCAGAGGAACCGATACCAGCAGCATCAGCGCCAGGGAGGACAGGGACAGCTTCAGCGTAGGCCAGAGCCTGGCAAGCAGAAGATCCGCCACCGGCCTGTTCAGGGAATAGGATGTCCCGAAATCGCCATGAAGGCAGTTCGACAGCCAATGCAGATACTGGGTCAGGAAGGGCTCATTCAGTCCCAGCGCTTCCCTGGTCTGATCCAGGATCTCCTCGGCAGGAATCGTTCCGCTGGCCGCGTACATGGCCCGCACCGGATCTCCGGGAGCCATATAGGTCAGCCCAAAGGTCACAAAACTGATTCCGAACAGCACAATGACGATCTGAAGTAATCTTTTTAACAGATCGCTCTTTTTCATCCGTTCTCTTCCCCTTTCAAAATTTTAAAGCAAAACTCACGGGAACAGCAGGTATAGAAGGTTCCTGCCACAGAATGCCGCAGAATATTCTGATATCTCCGCACAAAAAAAGCTGCTTCTCATCCTCCGTAAGAATCACACCTGAATCTGTCGCAAGCAGTTCTCCTGACTTAAGCTCAACGCCTCGGAACGCCTTCCCGGGCGGGCGCCGCCTTCCGGCCTTCCATTTCTGCCGGAAAGCGGCGCGCCCAGTGGCATTCTGCTCCGAAGCTCCCTAATACAGTGACGGGATCGTACCGGAATCTCACCGGTTTCTCTATGAATCCTTTCGGAACTTGCAACGGCTGGTCTGAAACCAGCAAATCTTCTGAAATTTTCTTTTTTATCATATCTACTCGGGCAGGAAATGTCAAGCTGTCTTTTTGGACAGATCGGATTAGGAAACCTGAATATCCGTATTTTCACTTACCCAGTAAAAGTCTGCAGGCGTGCTTGTGATTCCGCTCACATTGCTCTTCGTCACAAAATTCATCACCGGATAACAGTAATAGATACAGACACTGTCATCCATCAGGATCTGCTCTGCCTCCTTCACCAGCTGGACCCGCCGGTCCGGATCCGCTGTCACCGTCAGCTCGTCCATCACCGCGTCAAACGCCTCGCTGGAATATCCGAAGGAATTGTAGCTGCCGCCTGTCTTGAAATAAGTAGTCATATGATTTTCCGGATCCCCGCAGTTCAGAGCGTTGATACTCATGCAGAGCATGTCGTAGTCTCCGCTTCCCAGCATATCAATCACCGTCTGGGTGTCATGGACCTCCGGCGTCACCCGGATGCCAAGCCTTGCCAGCTCCAGCTGGGTGGCCTCCACCAGAATCTGCTGCTCGGGGCGTCCGGTATAATACACAAACCGCAGGTTGATCTTCTCCCCATCAGGAGTCTCCCGAAATCCGTCTCCGTCGATATCCGCATAGCCGGCTTCGTCCAGAAGCCGCTCCGCTCCTTCCGGGTCGTAGGCGTTTATATCCGTCAGCTCCTCATAGCCGTAGGCAGAAGCGGAGGTCAGAAGAGTCTTTCCAACCACATATTCTCCATTCAGGAGATCCGCGCAGTAAGACGCTTTGTTGAGATAACGCATCACTGCCTGGCGGAGCGTCTCGTCGCCCAGCGCCCCGTTCTGGTTCATGAAACCGTGGGCGGTCCGCCCGCTGGCTGTCCTTACTATGGTAAAATCCTCATTATTTTCAAAATCCCTGATACTGGTCATGCTCACATTATACACGGCGTCAAAATCGCCGGACTGAAGCCCCATGGTCAGCGTGGACTGATCCTCTGTATAGAGAAAGGTGATCTGATCCGCCAGCACCTCTCCGCCCCAGTAGTTTTCATTTTTCACCACTACGGTTTCCTTTGTGACCGGATCGAAAGACTTCACCACAAAGGGGCCTGTGCCCACGGGCCCTTCGTCCGCCATACTGCTCAGATCCACTGTCGTATCAATGATGGTAAAATAGGGATCCGCCAGCTTGTTCGGAAGAATCGGCTCCGGTTTTTCCGTCGTGATTGTGAGTGTCTGGCCCTCTGCCTCAATGGAAGCCGGGGTAAAATACTCCGCTCCTCTGGTTCCGTTTTCAAACACGTATTCCAGAGAAGCCTTTGCCAGCTCCGCGGTCAGCCTGGTCCCATTGGAAAAGGCAGCATTCTCCCGTATGGTAAAGGTCCAGACTGTATTGTCCTCATTGACTGTATAATCGTCCTCCGCCAGCCAGCCGGACACGGAAAAATCATCGTTCAGCTTCGTCAGTGTCTGGCCGATGCCGAAACGGACCGTATACCAGCCGTCATAGCTCTGGAGCGGATCCAGAGAGCCGCAGCTCTGTCCGGTTCCGATGACTATGTTTTTGCTCTGTTCTGTATGGGAAGCGCCGTCGGAGCTATCCGCTGTTTTTCCGTCTCCTTTTCCGCAGCCGGCCAGCAGTCCGCCGGACATGGCCAGGCACAGCAGCAGCGCCAGAATTTTCCTGGTACTTTTCATCTTTCTTTTCCTCCTGTAACGCTAAAACGTTTTTTGTAAACCGGGTGATACCATCCTAGCATCTTCCCTCTGTCTCCACAAGCCTCCCCACCGGTTATAAATTTGTATTTTTTTCTGCCGCAGCTTCAAAAGAACTCCAGATATTCAACCGCCGTCATATGAAAAACTTCTCAGCCGTCCGTAAAAGACACCAGCCCAGAGTCAGCTTTTCCACCGGGTCCACCGCTTCTATAGGATAGGCCTTCACCGCGGTTCCATTCAGATAATAACAGATGCTGCCTACCACCATTCCCGGCTCTACCGGAGCCGTAAGGCTTTCCGAAAGCTCTGTTTTTACCTGAATCTCTTCCCTTTCTGCCAGCAGAAGCTTCAGATCCTCCTCTTCGGACGCCAGCCTCAGTCCCGTGTATGCTTCATCCTGCAGATCTCCGCTTTCCGGAATCCCGTTTTCTACCGGAAGGCTTCCCAGCATCACATCCTGCCATACATTCTGATACTGGTAATGCTCCAGCCCGTAACTCATAAGTTTTCTGGTATCACTCCACTTGTAGCTGCGGTTATTTGGCCAGCCGCAGGCCAGAAGGGATACGATAAAGGTTCTGCCGTCCCGCTCCAGCGCTCCCACATAACAGTAACCCGCATTATTTGTAAAACCTGTTTTCCCCGAAAGCGCTCCCTCCATCATACTCAGAAAAGCGTTTTTATTTCCCACGGTAAAATTCCGCAGCCCCTCCACATCTCCGAAGCTGTAGGCATTGGTCCGGGTAATTTTCAGAAACTCATCCTTCTTCGGGGACTGGCAGATACAGTAGCGCATGACGCGGGCCAGATCCGCCGCCGTCGTGGAATGGACGCCGTTCTCATCTTCCGCATCCAGACCGTTAGGCGTGATGTAATAGGTGTCATAGCAGCCGATGTCCCTTGCCTTGGCGTTCATCATGGCCGCAAAGCCCTCCACCGAACCGCCCACATGCTCCGCGATGGCCACAGCAGAATCATTGTGAGATTCCAGCATCAGGGAATAGAGCAGATCCTCCAGCCGGTACTGCTCGCCTGCCCGGATGCCAAGCTGCACATCCGGCATGCCGGCCGCATACTCTGATACTGTCACAATCTCATCCAGATTGGCATTTTCCAGCGTGACGATCAGCGTCATAATCTTGGTGGTGCTGGCCATAGGGCGTTTTTCATATCCGTTCTTTTCAAACAGAATACGCCCGGAATCCGCGTCCATCAGGACTGCGGACTGGGCGTATAGCTGGCCAAGCTCAAGAGGTGTCTTGGAAGCTTCCGTCTCTGTCTGGGCGCGAGACTGCAGGGAAAGACTGAAAGTAAGAACTGTCATAAGCAGAATACGGCATATTTTTTTCACTTCAACACGACCTGTACCTGATTTCCTTTTATTTTATTCCCGCACAGGCACAAATAGAAGCGGGAAGGCAGCGGATGCTTCCATTGACTTTTCGGAGAATCTTTTTTATAATCAGCCCATGAATCATCCGCCGCGGGCGGATTCGGGAGGTATGAAATTCATGTTTCGGGAAATGAGAAGGAAAAAGCAGAAACTGCCCCAGGCAGACGCAGAGGCTGTGCTGAAAAAAGGAACGTCCGGCGTGCTTTCGCTGGCAGGAGATGACGGTTACCCCTATGGTGTACCCATCAGTTATATATACGAAAACGGAAAGCTGTATTTTCACTGCGCCAGAAGCGGCCACAAGCTGGACGCTGTCAGAAGGAATTCCAAAGCTTCCTTCTGTGTCATCGATCAGGACCAGATAGTTTCTGAGGAATATACCACCTATTTCCGCAGCGTCATTGTCTTTGGAAGAATCCGGATTCTGGAAAATGAAGCCGAAAAAAGGGCTGCCATTGAAAAGCTGGCTCTGAAATACGCTCCCGAAAGCAGCGCCGGTGACCGGGATGAGGCCATCCGGCGGGAATGGAAGCCTCTGTGCATGCTGGAAATGACTGTGGAGCATATGACAGGAAAAGAAGCCATCGAGCTGGTCCGGGAACGGCTTCCCCTGTGCTGAGCGAAAGAAGCAGGGGGCAGGCGTGACCCGCATAAGCCACGCCTGCCCCCTGCTTGAAGCTGTCTATTTCCCGGCAGACCCTTTTTCATCTTTTCCGCTGCATCCGCTGCAGCCCGCGCAGCCAAGACCGCAGGAAGATTTTCCCTGCTTTTTCCCGCGGATGATAGAACGAATACCGAAAAACACTGCCGCGGCCACAAGCAGTATGACTACCGCATCTGTCATGTCAGACCTCCTTTGTGTCTCCAATCCGATACATATTGCGCCGGTCAATGACACCTGCCTCTTCCAGAGTTTTGATCATCCGGTATACCGTGGCGATTCCCACTGTCGGATCCTTTTCGCGGACCTGATAATATATCTCCTTACAGCAGGAACAGTCATGTTCCAGTATGGCGCTGATGATCAGTTTCCTCTGTCTCGTAATCCGGAATCCCTGTTCCTTCAACCGGCTGATAATCATTTCCTGACTCATGCTCTGATTTTCCTTTCTATCATTATAACATGCCGTTTCACAATTTCAAACCCGGCAGGTATTTTTCCCGCGGAGGCTTCTGGCTTATGCGCCGCAGCTGCCTCAGGTAATACTTACGACTTCATAGCCCGCGCCCTTTACCGCGCGTCTCATATCGATCTCATCTACGGCCCGGTCATAAGAGACCTCCGCGGATCCGTCTTTCAGACTGACCTCTGCAGACACTCCCTCAAGACTGTTCAGGGCCGCCGCCACACGATCGGCGCAGTTCTGACAGTGCATTCCCGAGATCTTAAGAGTCCGCCGTCCGATTACCGGGCCGTCCAGTGTCTTCCTGACCGGTGAACCGCCGGAACCGGAGCCTCCGCCGCAGCAGGGGCCCTCCCCTTTAAAATGCTTCAGCGCTCCTTTGGCCGCGAAAATCAGCAGTATCACAACGATAAGCAAAATTACCGCATCAACCATGACTATCCCTCTTTACTCTTTACTCTTCCTCTTTCATCTTTTTGCGCTCTCTGTGTTTCTTAACCCACAGATAAATCTGATAAATCGAAGCCCCCGCAAGATAAATCAGCAGGAACGCTCCCAGTCCGTAAAACATGGAACCTGTGGAATCTCCCATCTTTGATCCGCCTTTCATTTTCCGGAGGAGTCCGCCCGGCGCGCTCCGCATGAGGCGCAGCTTCCACAGGAGCCGCAGCCTGTACAGCCGCCGCAGCCGACAGACTTTCCTTCTTTTTTATCCCTGTAAATTCTGTAAATCACAAATATACAGTAACCGATAATCAATGCCATGATAATCAAATCAGCCATTACGCAGACACCTTCCTTCTGATATTAAAAATCTGTCCCAGGCCTTTCTCCTGCAAATCCATACAGCCGGATACCCTCTGAAGCATCCGGCTGTACATCATCCTGTTACACGGCCTGAACAGAACGCCTGGAATACGTTTTCTGATCCTTGTACGGGTCCGGACGGAACAGCAGGAACAGCAGAACCACTGCAAAGATAATTCCAACTGCTGTGCCGGCAGTAAAGGCACCGGTCATCGCGAACGTACCAAGCTGGTATACAGTAAGCGAAACCACATAAGCAAACACATTCTGGAACAGAATCGCAAACCAGAACCACTTTCTGGACTGCATCTGCTGCGCCATGGTCGCAATAGCCGCCAGACAGGGAGAATCAAGCAGATTAAACAGCAGGAAAGAGAAAGCTGCCATGGTGGTGGGGAACCAGGCTGCCACGCCGCCTGCCACATTCACCGCGTCTTCCACATCGCCGCTTACATTTGCCAGCACGCCCATGGTGGACACTATCGCTTCCTTGGCTGTAAATCCGGACAGAGACGCAGCCACCGGCTGCCATTCGCCAAAGCCTAAGGGACGGAAAATCACCGCGATAGCGCCTCCGATAGCCGCCAGCAGGCTGTCCGCGCTGTCCTCTACCATTCCAAAACCGCCGTCCGCGAAACCAAAGCCGCTTAAGAACCACATCACCACACACGCAAGGAACAAAATGGTTCCCGCCTTGACAATAAAGCCTTTCAGTCTCTCCCATACGTGCAGAAGAACCGTCTTCGCCTGGGGGATATGATACTGGGGAAGCTCCATGACAAAGGGAGCCGGCTTGCCGGAAAAGGGCTTCGTCTTCTTTAAAATAATCGCCGATACAAGCACTGCCACAATACCGATGAAGTACATCAAAGGCGCGATAAAGGAGCTTTCCGTGTAGCCTGCCACTTCGCCCGCGATCACGCCGCCCATCAGAGAGATGACCGGCAGCTTCGCGCCGCAGGGAATGAAGGTGGCCGTCATGATCGTCAGACGCCTGTCATTGTCCTGCTCAATGGTTCTGGAGGCCATAATTCCGGGAATTCCGCATCCGGAGGAAATCAGAAGCGGTATGAAGCTCTTGCCTGACAGTCCGAAATGGCGGAACACACGATCCATGACAAAAGCAATGCGGACCATATAGCCGCAGTCTTCCAGAATAGACAGGAACAAAAACAGCACTGCCATCTGCGGCACGAAGCCCAGCACCGCGCCCAGGCCTCCGATAATACCGTCTACTACAAGTCCTGTGACCAGAGTGCCGGCACCGATATTTCCAAGGAAGCCGCTGACCGCGTCCTGAATAGCTACCACAAACACATCATTGGTCCAGTCTGTCATCCAGGTTCCCACCGTGGTGACAGATACGTAATAGACCAGCCACATGACGACAATAAAAATCGGGATACCCAGAATCCGGTTAGTGACAATCCGGTCAATCTTGTCGGAAGCCGTCAGCTTTTCTTTTCCTTTCTGAACCGTTGTCTTTACCAGCTGCTGTATGTATTTGTACCGCTCATCTGTCACGATGCTTTCCATATCGTCATCGTGGTCTTTTTCAATCTTTTTCCGGATCTCTTCCACTGCTGACGCGGCAGAGGCCGAGAGCTTCAGATTTTCCGTTACCCTGCTGTCATTTTCCAAAAACTTGACCGCGTACCATCTTTTCTTATCCTCCGTGATGGTATCCGGGAGCAGTTTCTTTACCTCTGAAACCGCTGTCTCCATTTCCCTGGAAAAAATCTCGCCCGGAAGCTTTGCTTCTTTCTTTTTCGCCACCTTTACGGCTTCATCGATAAGCTCTGTAAGGCCGGTCTGCTTCAGAGCGGAGGTCTCCACAATGGGGCAGCCCAGCAGCATGGACAGACGCTTCGTATCGATCTTCATTCCTCTTTTTTCAATCAAGTCCGCCATATTCAGCGCAATGACTACCGGTACGCCCGTCTCGATAAGCTGCGTGGTCAGATACAGGTTTCTTTCTATGTTGGTGGCATCCACCAGATCGATGATCACATCGGGGTGTTCATTGAGCACATAATCCCGGCTGACTACCTCCTCCAGCGTGTAAGGAGAAAGAGAATAGATGCCCGGAAGGTCTGTCACCGTAACCTCCTCTCCTTTTGCCTTTTTACTCTTTACTTTGCCTTCCTTCTTTTCCACTGTAACTCCCGGCCAGTTTCCAACATACTGATTGGCTCCGGTCAGGGCATTGAACATTGTCGTCTTTCCGCAGTTCGGATTTCCGGCAAGAGCAATCCTGATTGCCATTTTTTCTACCTCCTCATTTTACCTGTACGCACTGCGCGTCGTTCTTTCTTACGGATAATTCATATCCGCGGACCGTAATCTCAACCGGATCACCCAGCGGCGCCACTTTTCTGATATAGAGCTCACTGCCCTTTGTGATTCCCATATCCATGATACGGCGCTTATAGGCACTGTCTCCATCTATCTTTGTTACAACAACAGTACTGCCTACCTTTGCATCACCCAATGTCATAACGGCTTTCTCCTTTCCTTCTTGACCTTTTATGCGCGGCATGAAAAACGCCTGCAGGCCTTTACGGTTTTGCCGCGCATTCTATATAGAGCGTACACCTCTTGATACTGCTGTCATATCAGGATGTGCCGCGCCATATCAGCATTGATGGCAACCCGTGAATCCTTGATGTCCACAATCACATTCCCGTCGAACGCGGACAGTACGGTAATCTCTGCTCCTGCAACAAAGCCCAGATTTCCCAGAAATCTCCTGGTCTCCTCGCTTCCTCCGATTCTGCGAATCGTACATTTTTCTCCGATAGAAGCCATTGTAAGCGGCATAAAAAAACCTCTTTTCTGAAGTATCGTCACTATTGTGGTTTTTATTGATATTGATAACCTTTTTCATTTATCTCCTGCCACATGAGTAAGTATATTCTAACTTCAGTTAGTTGTCAAGAACTATTTTCCTTTTTTATGCTTCTCCTGTATTCTCTTTTTTCAGCTCAGGAGAGCTTTCGCAAGCACGGCCAGATTTTCCTGATCCTCATCTCCCGGTTCATTATTGGCAATGACAGTTCCGGCCACGTCGGCTCCCGCTTCCTTCATGCGGGCTTCCCACTTACGCATCCACTCTCCATCGCCCCAGTCATAGGAACCGAAAAGTCCGATTTTCTTTCCGGAAGCAAATTTTTCTACCTCCTGTACAAAGGGCTCCATTTCTCCCTCATCCAGCTCTTCGTCTCCCATGGCAGAGCATCCAAGGGCAAATACCGTCTCATTCTCCAGTTCGGAAGGAGATACGGCAGAAACCTCTTTCACTTCTACGCTGCCGCCCAGCTTTTCGATTTCCCCGCCCAGCATCTGGGCCATTCTTTCTGTATTTCCTGTGCTGCTCCAATATACTACTTTCATTTCTTTCCTCCTGCATTCTTTTTTCATGTTTTAATATGTCTTTTCTTTATAAAAAGCCTTGAGGCTTTCCAGCGTAAATCATATAAATCATATCATCCGGCCGCTTCCGCGGCGCTCTCCTTCAGGCTGAATCCTGCTGCTACCAGAGCAGTCAGGGTCTGGCGGAGGCTGTCATAGAGCCGGAATATTTCCCGCGCCCTTTCTACATTTCCATACACTTTCCAGTATCCGCATTCCAGGGCGTCCTTTCCCTGATGCAGAATAAAACCTTCGATATCTTCCAATGGATATTCCAGAAAAAGCCCGATTTCGTGCGGAAATTCTCCGCCTTTTTTCTGATATTTTTCGTAACGCTGCGCCAAAAGAAGAAGCTGTTCCGGAAGCTTTCTGTCTCCATATCCGCAGGCCTGCAGAAATCTCCGGTGCTCTTCCCGATTCAGATAGCTTTCCAGCCGCTCTCTGTCGTAAAAAAGGAGATGGCAGTATTTTCTGCAGCTGCAGAGCTTTGTCCAGGAGATCCCACTGCCATCCAGCACCTCGGGCAGATACGCCGCAAGCTCCTGTCCGGCCGCCACCAGGTTTGCCGTCTTCTTTCTGCACAGAACAGGGGCGCAGTGATTCGCAAGCAGTCTTTCCAGCTTTTCCCGCGCGCCGTCCATCAGCAGTAGCTCCCCAGGATCTCTTCCAGAGCCGCCTGGCTGCTGGTATGGCAACGGACAACTTCGATATTGTTTTTTCTGGCCTCGTCCAGAGCGCACTTTACCATCTTATGGGATACCGTATTCGTAAACAGCACAAACAGATCCGGCTTTCCTATCTGTTTCTTCAAGTCTCCCGTCATCTGGGTAAAGACCTTTGCCTTACATTTGTAAGCCTTGCAGATGTCATGGTACTGGCGGACCATTCGGTCATGTCCTCCGATAATCACAATACTCATACGCGTCTTTCCTCTCTTTTTTAGAAAAATCAAATGATTCCGCACAGGCCGAATCACTGGCCGGTGGTGCCGTAAGAAGATACTTTAAGTTAGTTTTTACTAACCTGTCTGTTTTGAAAAAGAATCCGCCGCAGGATTCCTTCCTTTAAGTTAGCTTCGTCTAACTTTCATGGTGTTATCTTACCACAGAAATCCCCTGTATTCAAGCCGTCTTATTGAGAATTCGTATCAATAGCATCTCCGAAAGTTTCTTCTTTTATGCGCAGAAAGACACGGCCCGCTGCTTTTACGGACCGTGCCCTTCTGTCTTTTTTCTTTATCTTTTCTATCTGCCGTTTCTCTTTTTCACATACCGGCCTGCGGGACCCTCCTCCTCCGTCTGTTCAGACCAGAAGCAGGCCGATGAGGATGCCCAGAAGCGCTCCCATCAACACCTGCAGAGGCGTATGTCCCACAAATTCCTTCAGCTTCTCCTCCGCCAGCGTCTTTCCGTTCATGGTCTTGAAGGTTTCCACAATCTCATTGATCAGCTTGGCCTGTTTTCCTGTCTCCAGGCGCACGCCCATGGCGTCATGCATCACAATGATGGCCAATATCACCGTCACCGCAAACTCAAAGGAGCCAAGCCCGTAGATCTGGCCTGCGGCCGCGGCCATGGCGCATACCGTGGAGGAATGAGAGCTGGGCATTCCGCCGGAGCCGGTCAGGCGCTCCGGATCAAATTTTCCCGTCACCAGTACATGGATAATGGTTTTCAGCAGCTGGGCCACGAACCAGCCCGCCACCGCGCAGACCAGTATCCGGTTTCCAAGCAGCTGTTCCAGCACATTCATATCCGTCTTCCGCCTGCGCTCAGATCGCCGGAGCGTTCTCCAGCAGATACTTCTCTGCCTTGGCGTTCCACAGACCATTGGTCTCTGCCACCAGCTCCGCCAGCTTCGCGAACATGGGATCTGTCTTTCCCTTTTCCTCAAAATCCGCGATTGCCGTCAGCGGCAGGGAAATATGGGTATAAATCAGCTTCTTTCCGCCCGGTACATGGGGCAGATTCAGCGTGGTCTCTCTCGCCACATCCAGACCGCCGATATGGGTCACCAGAATAGCCGGATCCAGCTTCTTTTCTCCGATCATGCGGAGGCATTCCTTCATGTCCTCGGTGTTTCCGCCGGAGGTTCCCACCACATGGGTTCCGGAGTAATGTACATTATAGAAGTTAAACTTTGCGGAAAACTCCGGGTTGGAGGGGCCTGCGAAGAAATTCAGGCAGCCGTCCTGGGCCAGAATACTGTCGGCCAGCTCCACCACCGGAGCCACCGGAGCGAATACCAGCACATCGTCATAGCCGGTTCCATCTGTGAAGTTCATCATAAATTCATGATCGTTTTCTACCTTGCCGGTATTGGCATATACCAGCTTAATGCCATTCTTCTCTGCCTCAGCCGGGGAAAGCAGTTTCTCCGCGCGGGCCAGTCTCGCGTCATCAATATCGGTCACGATCAGAAGAGACGGCCTTCTGTCACAGTGAATGATATAGTCGATGGCTGCCAGTCCCATGGGGCCTACGCCTGCCAGAATCGCCATCTTTCCGCCCTCACGGATTCCCATGTCATGCTCATATTTTCCTCTGGTAGCATGATACATGGCGTGGAAGGTTCCTGCCACACAGGACAGAGGCTCTGTCAGAGAGCCGCCGAAATAGCTCTCGCCGGAGTAATGAAGCAGGCATCCCATCTCCATTACCTCATTGGGGATAATCACATAGGTGGCGTCACCGCCGATATACTGATAGGAATATCCCGGAGCAGCCAGGCTTCCCTTATAATTCAGCGCCGGCTGAATGGAAAATTTTTCTCCTGCCCTGAACTCATCCGCCCATTTGGCTCCTACCTTCACCAGCTCGCCGCAGAATTCATGGCCGATGATCGTGGGATGCTCCGCCACGTCATTGGGTACGCGCTTATGATCCGCTCCCTGAATGGCCGCCTTATAGGAGGACATGCAGATACTGTCAGATACCACCTTTGCCAGAATCTCATCGTCCTTCAGCTCCGGAAGCTCGAACTCCTCCAGACGCAGATCCTCTTTGCCGTACAGTCTCAGTGCCTTTGTTTTCATTTATTTTCTCCTTTCCTGATAATCCTTCCCTGATAGAGATTTTTTATTTCTATTTTTCACGTTCCACAAGCTTCCATGCCGCGTCCACCAGATGACGGAACTGAGGATCCGCAAGCTGGGGACAGATCATACTCTGCCGGGAGGAATTCACATCCTCGCCGGAGATCTCTATCATGCCGTATTCCCGGCACAGCTTCTGCAGCCGTGTCAGCTGCTCCCTTGTATTGCGGGCCGGCATATAGGTCACACCGTGCACGCCCTCTTCCTTCAGCATTTCAAACAGCTCATCCAGAAAATCATCCTCAAATTTCGCTGCCTTTTTGTCTCCGGTCACGGAATCCGTCACATCGCCCAGGTAGGGATAGCACAGAATAGCTCCCACCTCATCCGCCAGCTTCACCAAATCCGCGAAAGGCATGCATTCTTCTGTGGCCGGCACATAGATCCTGCCCACCAGCTCTGCCTTCATCACGCCCAGCAGATCATAAATCAGATGGGGATTTTCCGGATCCGAAAGGCGCTCCCTGTTTTTTTCATTCAGGGCGATGCCCAGCTTCTTCTCCACAAACTCTACGCAGCCCTCTCTTCCTGCCCGGTCCAGAATTTTCCGGCTCAGAGCGCACATCAGATGGCGCTCGGTGATGGAACCGCCGTTTTCATACTGGGAAATGGGAATCACATCCGTATCAAAATCCAGCGTGATTCCGAACGGCTCCATAATCTGGTTGATATTTTCTGTCATTCTCCTGTTCCGCTCATTCCGCTTTTCCCTTAAGGGTCTGAAGACTTCATCCATCCGGGCAAAACCGGACTGGGGAATACTGTGGACTGCCATATAACAGATCCCGGCCTGATCCGGATTGTTCAGCTTTCTGCCTGCCATGCGCGTGGCCGAAAGATCCACCCGGCATTCCATGCCGCAGGTGGTGCCGATTCCCGCGATTTTTCCTGCTTTGCGGAATTCCACAGCTCCCGCGATGCTGTCATGATCCATAATCCCCGCGGTCTGAAGCCCCTCATCCCTGGCACAGTAGACTGCTGCCGTGGGAGAATAAGGCGAGAAGGAATAAATGGTATGGATATGATTATTGGCGTACTGAGGCTTTACCTCAGGATGCTCCTTTTCGCTGCCGATGAGAATGGCCAGATTGGCAAGCCGTTCTTCAGGAGCAGGCGCGTTCAGAAGCCTCAGAACTTCCTGCCGCTCTACGAATTTATCCATAAACTCCTCCTAGTTCAGCATGGTCTGTCCGCCGGTCACCGGAATCGCCTGTCCTGTCTCAAACTCCTGCTCTACCGCGTAGAACAGAGCTTTTGCCACATCCTTCGGTGTGCACCCTCTGTGAATGGGGGACTTGGCCAGATAGTAATCCTTCACATCCTGTACGGTCTTCGCTCCCGGCACCTTGCCCGCGTTCAGATACTGCACAAACAGTCCCTTCTCCGGATCAGACCAGAGAGGTCCATCATAAAAGTTGCCGGGGCAGATGGAATTGACCTTGATATTCCAGCCTACCAGCTCCAGCGCGAAGCTCTGGGTCAGGCCGATGCCGCCGAATTTTCCGCCTGCGTAGGCGCTGTTGTTTCTGGAGCCCTCCAGACCGGATTTGGAATTGATCTGGATAATATCAAACCAAAGACTCTCATCTGCTTCATGCTGGGCCTTCATAATCGCGGAAGCATATTTTGCCGCGTTGAAATACCCTATGTAATTCACCTTGGTGACAAAGGTAAATGCCTCCGGAGTCAGGTCATCCAGACTGCCTGCCTTCAGCACGCCTGCGTTTGACACAAAGATGTCGATGCCGCCGAAATGCTCCACTGCCGCGCAGATCATGGCTTCCATGGAAGCCGCGTCAGACACGTCCACCTTCAGGCCGATGGCCCGTTCCCCAAGCCCTTTGGCCGCCTCCTGGGCCTGGGCGTCATGAAGATCCGCCAGAACCACGCTGGCTCCCTCGCGGTACATCTCAGCCGCGATTCCCAGTCCGAAGCCCTGAGCCCCTCCTGTGACGACCGCAATTTTTCCCGCCAGACGCCCTGTGGTCTGAGGCCGGTTGTGGATGTTTTTCTTTGCGTATTCCTTTGCTTCTGCCAGATTCATCGTTCAATCCCTCCCAAAATAAGTACTGTTTGTTGTGTTTTGCTTTGATTTCCCCTTGATTTCTAGTTTCATTATACCATTATATCAACATAAGTCAATATAAATATTATAAATCCAACACAAAAATCAACATTTTCTGTTCCCCGCAGGCGGATATCTCTCCGAAGCTTTTCTGGCCGCGGAAAGGTAAAATTTCCCGGCAGCAAAAAAACAGCCAGGATCTCCATCCTGACTGTGTCTTTTCTCCTGTCTTATTCCTGTTCTTCCGAATCCTCAGGCTCCCGCTCATCCCACTCTTCCGGTTCGGGCGTCTCTCCGGCTTGTTCCGGGACGGCCGCTTCCTCCGGAACGGAGTTTTCTCTGTCCTCCTCCGGCCCGAGCGCCTCCCCGACTTCCTCTGCCACTTCCTCCCGGATATCCTCCATTTTTTCCGGAGACGCCTTGGGAAGCTCTTCGATGGAGCTGACTCCGAAGCTCCGCAGAAAATCCTCCGTGGTACCGAACAGAATCGGCCGTCCCGGAGCGTCCAGCCGGCCTTTCTCCTCGATCAGCCCGTACTCCACCAGCTTATTGACCGCATGATCGCTTTTTACCCCGCGGATCTTCTCGATCTCCAGCTTTGTCACCGGCTGCTTGTAAGCAACGATGGACAGAGTCTCCAGCAGCACCTCCGTCAGCACATATTTCTTCGGCTGCTTTACCACCCGGATCAGTTCCTCATAATGCTCCTTTTTCGTGCACAGCTGCCAGGAATCCTCCAGCTCCGCAAGACGGATTCCCCGGTCTTCCTCCTCATAACGCAGCTCCATGCGCCGCAGAATATCCTCCATCTCTTTTGTGTCCAGCTCCAGCGCCTGGGCAAGCCGGGAGGTTTCCACCGAATCTCCCGCCGCAAATAAAATGGCTTCCACCGCTGCCCGTATGGCAGCTTCCGTTCTCTTTTCTTCCACCGTCTATTCCTCGTCTTCCCGCGCCTGATCCGCCGTCCCCGGTTCCCGCGCGTTTTCCCCTGGGGGAGCATCTCCCGCCTCTATATAAATCTCTCCAAAGGTCTCATCCTGTTTAACCTTCAGCTTTCCGGTCTTCATCAGCTCCAGCACAGCCAGAAAAGTCACAATCACCTGCATTTTTCCCCTGCGCTTTTTTCCTTCCAGCAGCTTTCGGAAGCTGGTGCGGGTCTTCGTCTTCACTGTCTCTTCCACATAGGAGATCCGTTCCTCCAGGCTCACCTCTTCCATCTCAATCTCACCGAAGCCGCTGCGCACCGGGTCGATCTTGTCCGCGGATCTGCGCAGTACCGACTGGAAGATTTCATCCAGCTTCGCAAGAGTCAGATCTCCGACCAGCTTGTCCAGATCCACCGGCTCGATATAGGAAGCCACTTCCCGGGGAATATCCGCCTCCCGGTAAAGGGACTGGCCCGCCTGGTTCTGCCGCTCCTTCAGCTGGGCAGCCATATACTTGTAAAGCTTGTACTCCAGAAGGCGCTCCACCAGATCCGCTCTCGGATCGATCTCCTCGCCTTCCTCATCCACCTCCGCCGGAAGCAGCATCTTTGCCTTGATTTCCAGCAGCGTGGCAGCCATGACCAGGAACTCGCTCATCACATTCAGATCCTTTTTCTCCATGGCCTGGATATATTCCATATACTGATCGGTAATCATCACAATCGGAATATCATAAATATCGATTTTATTGCTCTCTATCAGATGCAGCAGAAGATCCAGGGGACCTTCAAACGCAGGCAGCTTCACAGGAATTCCCACATTCATGCTCCGTTCATTCTCCCTTCAGACGTATCACAGACAGCTCCGGCGGATTAAAAATACGCAGATTGATGGTATGGGTGCCAAGACCTCTGCTTACCACCAGATCCCGTCCCTTCCACCGGAAATGGCCCGCGTCATATCTGGGAAACAGTCGTGCCTGAGGCGTAATCACGCCTCCGATGCCGGGAATCCGGATGATCCCTCCATGCAGATGGCCGGACACCGTCAGATCGGCTCCCCATTCCGCATAGGCATGAAAATATACCGGATTATGGGCAAGCAGAATATTATAATGCTCCTCGTCCGGTTTCCCCAGGATTCTTTCCAGCTCCTCTTCCTGAAAATTGGCCCAGCAGAATTTCTGATAATAAAATTCTTCCAGCTCAAATCCGTAGATTACCATGGAAAGGCCTTTCGCCTGGAAGGCAGCCTTCTCATTTTCCAGCGGAACGATTCCCAGTTCCCGGAGAGCCTCCGCGTATTCCGCATACATGTTTCCGTAGAGCTCCGGATGAAGACGCATCCGGTACTCATGATTTCCGTTTCCATAATAAACCGGCAGCCCTTCTGAGCGCAGCTGCCGCAGCAAAGATACTGCCGGAAGGAACGACTCGCCCAGGCGGCCTGTAAGAAGGTCGCCTGCCACGAGCACCGCGTCCGGTTTCTGGGCCAGCACCGCACGCGCCAGACGGGAATTATCCTCCCCGTAGCTGTGGCTGTGCAGATCCGCCAGCATGCAGAACACCGGACCTTCCGCTCCATCCGGCAGTTTCGCCGTATTTACTTCATATTCAAAAATTCTAAAATCAGACATGCGAATAGCGTACCATACTTTTCCTGGGATTGCAAGGCAAAGGCATTACTTCATGCGGTTGTAAAGATCGTTCATCTGCGCGCGCAGTTCCCTGTAAACCGCGTGAACCTGCTCATGTACCTTGTACTCCTTCGCGCCCGCATTTTTGCGGATGCCGGCAAAGGCTTCTTCCACATTTCCATACTGTCCCATAGTCACAGAGGCCACCATCAGAGCGCCGATGGCTGTGCTTTCCGCGTTGTCCATCCGCACCACAGGCTTTCCATAAATGTCTGCCTGCATCCGGTTAAAGGCTTCGCTCTTGGACAGGCCGCCGTTGATCAGGATCTTATCCAGAGGCACATACTTTTCAAAGGAAGCAATGTTGTTTCCGATTTCCATGCAGATGCTCTCAAGGAGCGCCTTCAGCATATCCTCCCTGGAAGTGTTCAGGGTGATTCCGGAAAACAGGGCTGTGGCATCGCTGTTCCAGTCCGGCGTGGATCTTCCCTGGAAATAGGGCAGAGCCAGGCAGCCGTGGGAACCGGCAGGAATCTCTGTCAGAATGTCGTTGAGCTTTCCGTAGAAATCCGGCTCCTCCCGGAAGAAGTTCCGC
The DNA here is from genome assembly GCA_944375725.1 of uncultured Merdimonas sp. GTDB lineage: Bacteria > Bacillota > Clostridia > Lachnospirales > Lachnospiraceae > Laedolimicola. Next base: position 39,158 of record CALWAZ010000016.1, read on the forward strand.
TTAAACCACTCCATGGCAGAGGTGCAGGTCAGCATGCTGGCTTCCAGAATATAGGCTCCCGCTTCCGAGGAGGCGTTGCACACCACATCCCAGTCCAGATTCTCCGGCACCTCCTTACAGGTGGTCAGCAGAAAGCCGCCCGTTCCCAGAGTCAGGGAAACCTGCCCCTGTCTTACCACGCCCTGGCCCAGCATGCCGCACTGCTGATCTCCGCCCGCGCTGATGACCGGCACGCCTTCCTTAAGGCCCGTAAGCTCAGAAAATTCTTTTGTGGTATATCCCATAATGCTGCCCGGAGCCTTCAGCTCACAGAGCTTTTCCTCGTCCACCTCAAACAGCTCCAGAAGCCTTTTATCCCACTGGCAGGTCTTCAGATTCATCAGAAGAGAACGGCTTCCGTATGTATAATCCGTGCAGAAGTTCCCGGTCATATGGTATACCAGATAATCCGGAATCACGGTCAGCTTATAGGCCTTTTCATAGAGTTCCGGCTGATTCTGCCGCATCCATTTCATCTTGGCGCCGGAAAATACCGGATTCACCCGGGAACCGCAGAGCTCAAAAATCTCCCGGTGATGCTCCTCCATGGCCTGGCAGAGGGGCACGGTCCGCTTATCCTGCCACATCTGGGCATTTCCCAGATGATTTCCCTCCCGGTCCACGGGAATCACGGAAGAACGCTGGGAGGTAATGGCCACCGCGTCAATGCTCTCCTCCTCCTGCGCCGCGAACTGCGCGGATTCTTTGACAATCTGAGTCATGCTGTTTTTAAAATCCAGCGGATCCTGTTCTACCCAGCCATGCTCCAGTGTAATAACCTGATATTCCTTCTGTACTGTATGAAGCATTGTTCCGTCTTCCCGGAACAAAATCCCCCGCATACTTGAAGTTCCCACATCCAAAATCAGAAAGTTCATGGTAATCCTCCTTTATCTCTGTAAAAGTCCGGTCTGCTATCCTATAATTTATCACATTCCGGTCTTCCATGCAAATATTCCCCTGGGGCTCTGTCCTGCGTCCGTCTCCGGCTCTTCCAGACCGCTGTCACAGCAGCAGATACCGAAAGGCTCTCCCCAGGTAATGTCCATAGCCTGCCTTTTCCACCGCGTCCGCGGCCAGAATCGAAATGCTTCCGATCTCTTTCCCATTCAGAGTATAGGACAGCTTTCCGATTTCCTGTCCCTTTTCCACCGGAGCCTCCAGCTCTTCCACCGCGTACCATTTTTTCTCCACCGATGTAAGGTCTTCTCCCGTGGTGCTCAGGTAGGAAAAGGTTCCGTCATATTCACCTGCCACCTGGTCCTGCACGCCGCCCCGGACAGGAACTGTGACTAAGGGCTGTTCCTCCAGATCCTGATACAGGCTGCATTTGGCGTATCCGTAATTCAGAAGGGCCGTGGCATCCGCAAAACGGCCCGCCGGATCGGGCGCTGCCATAACCACAGCGATCAGCTCAATGCCGTCCTTCTCCGCCGTGGCAGAGACACAGTATTTTGCCTTGCTGGTGGATCCGGTCTTCAATCCTGTCGCGTAGGGATACTGCCGGATCAGCTTGTTGGTATTGGTCAGGCCGAATTCTTCCGTTCCCCGCTTTGTGGTATGGGTGATATTTTCCATCCAGATAGTGGAGTAGGTGTGAATCTGGGGATATTTTGTGATAAGCTCCCGGGACATCAGGGCAATGGCATAGGCCGAGGTCAGATGTCCGTCCGTATCCAGACCGCAGCAGTTGACAAAATGGGTGTCATTCATTCCCAGCTCCTTCGCTCTTTCGTTCATCATATCCACAAACAGGCTCTCCGTTCCGGCAATATGCTCCGCCATGGCCACCGACGCGTCATTGGCGGAAGCTACGGCAATGCACTTGATCATGGTATCTACGCTCTGGGTTTCCCCTTCCTCCAGAAACACCTGGGAGCCTCCCATGGACGCCGCATAAGCCGAAGTAGTCACCGAATCCTCCAGCCGGATTTTCCCCTGGGACAGGGCGTCAAAGATCAGAAGAAGCGTCATAATCTTCGTGACGCTGGCAGGCGGAAGCTTCTCGTGGGGATTTTTCTCCAGCACCACCGTCCCCGTGGACGCTTCCATCAAAATGGCCGAGGGAGCTGTGATGCCCAGCGAGTCTTCCGCGGAGGTCTCCGCGCCCGCGGTCTGTTCTCCCGCAGCCTCTTCCCCTGTAGTTTCCCCTTCCGCAGGTGTCTGCGCCGTATCCTCCTCAGCCAGCATCTGCTCCTTTGCAGTCTCTTCTTCCGAGTCAGAAGCCAGGGTCTTCAGCCCGGGAAACGGCACGCACAAAGAAAGAGCCAGCAGAAAGGCCAGAATTTTCTTCATAAAATCCCTCTTCTATCTTACTGCAATTACTAACATGTAATGCAGAAGCCCGGGGATTTATGCTATCTGTTCCGGCCTCTTTTTCCGCGCTTTCAAAAACGGCCGGGGCTTTCCCGCCCCGGCCGAGTCCTCCATACGATTTACCGCGCCAGTTCCTATTCTCTGTCGTTCAGATCCACATAAGGAACATGATGTCCCACATACTTGTAAGCCGGACGGATGATCTTTCCCGCGTTCACCAGCTCCTCAATGCGGTGGGCGCTCCATCCCGCGATACGGGACATGGCAAAAATCGGTGTAAACAGCTCATTGGGAAGATTCAGCATGCTGTACACAAACCCGCTGTAGAAGTCCACATTGGCGCATACAGGCTTTAAGAGCCTGCGGCCGGACATCAGGCATTCACCCGCAATCCGCTCCACTCTCTCGTACAGCTCAAACTCTTCCTCCATGCCCTTTTCCTCAGACAGCCTTCTCGCGTACTCCTTCAAAATCACGGCACGGGGATCGGACTCCGTATAGACCGCATGGCCCATTCCATAAATCAGGCCCGCATGGTCAAAGACTTCCTTATGAAGAATTTTCTCCAGATAAGTCTGAATCTGGGTCTCATCCCTCCAGTTTGCCACATGCTCCTTGATATCCGCAAACATTTCCTGTACCTTCAGATTCGCGCCGCCGTGCTTGGGTCCCTTCAGAGAGCCCAGGGAAGCCGCTACCGCGGAATAGGTATCCGTGCCTGTGGAGGATACCACATGAGTCGTAAAGGTGGAATTGTTTCCGCCGCCATGCTCCGCGTGAAGCACCAGAGCCACATCCAGCACCTTGGCCTCCAGCTCTGTGTACTGTCCGTCCTTGCGCAGAAGACGCAGAATGTTTTCCGCAGTAGACAGCTCCGGCTTCGGATTGCGGATAATCAGACTCTTGTCCAGATGATAATGGCGGTACGCATGATAACCATATACGGAATACAGCGGGAACTGGGCAATCAGCTGCAGGGACTGCCGCAGCACATTTCCCACGGAAATATCTTCCGCCTTCGGGTCATAGGAATACATGGTAAGCACGCATTTCTGAAGGGTGTTCATCATATTGGAGCTGGGCGCCTTCATGATCACATCCCGCACAAAGGTATCCGGAAGCTCCCGGTAAACCCCGAGAATATCGATGAATTCCCGAAGCTGCGCCTTTGTGGGAAGCTTGCCGAACAGAAGCAGATAGGTGGTCTCCTCAAAGGCAAACCGCCGGTTCGCCTCTCCGCGCACCAGATCCTCCACATTTACGCCCTGATAATACAGTTCGCCGTCAATCGGCACCTTTTCTCCATCTATATATCCAAAGGATACTACATCCGAAATCTCTGTCAGTCCTGTCAGAACACCTTTACCGGAGGAATCACGAAGGCCCCTCTTCACATCATATTCCGCGTAGAGATCCACATCGATCTTTCCGGACTTCATGCTGTACTCGACCAGCTTCTGAACCTTATCATCTACGTTTTTGTCATCTTTTTTCATTGCCTTACCTCCTCATTTTCTTCTCTCTCCCGGCCCTAAATCCTGAAAAGGCCACAGGAATCCCGCCCAGATCTGCGCGGGTGTTTGTTCAATTATAGCGGAAAAAGGAAAGTATGGCAAGTATTTCTGCACCAGTCAGCGTTTTGGGTATATGCAAAACAATCTATAACCCGCCATCCAATTTCTGCGTGCGGCAGCAATAATTTCCCGGAGATCCCTTTATGCAGCCCCCTCATTGTACATATAGAAGAAAACGTATCGCAGATGTCCAACAATGGAACTGATTTTGGACATAGCAGGTTACTTTTCCTCTCTATATACCAATCTACCGTTGATATTGAGGCAAAAGAGCAGTATCTGTCCATGATAACATCATTTTTTGGATATCAACACACAGAAATGCTGTATCTATCCAAAAACAGAAAGCAGGACCTTTTTCATCAGCCCTGCCTCCTGCTTTTATTCTTCTTATGCTTCCATACCCTTTATCTCAGGCTGCCGCCTTAGTAATTCTCTGCGTGTACCTCAAAATAGCTCTGGGGATGGGCGCAGGTGGGGCAGATTTCCGGCGCGGAGGTTCCCACAATGATATGTCCGCAGTTGCGGCACTCCCATACCTTTACTTCGCTCTTTGCGAATACCTCGGCCATCTCCACATTGTGAAGCAGGGCGCGGTAACGCTCCTCATGGTGTTTCTCAATGGCAGCTACGAGACGGAATTTCGCGGCCAGCTCCGGGAAGCCCTCTTCCTCTGCGGTCTTCGCAAAGCCTTCGTACATATCGGTCCACTCGTAGTTTTCGCCCTCTGCGGCGGCAAGCAGGTTTGCCGCGGTATCACCGATGCCGTTCATTTCCTTGAACCACATCTTTGCGTGCTCTTTCTCATTGTCTGCCGTCTTCAGGAACAGCGCCGCGATCTGCTCATAGCCTTCCTTCTTGGCTACGGACGCAAAATATGTATACTTGTTGCGCGCCTGGGATTCTCCGGCAAAAGCAGCCTCCAGGTTCTTTTCTGTCTGTGTTCCAGCGTATTTACTCATATTTTTTTCTTCCTTTCTCTCTTCCTTTTCTTCTTTTTTGGTTTCTGCTGTCTCATTTTCATTGCAGGGAATCAGAGCCAGCAGCTTTTTTGCGGCCTCCGCAGGAAATTCCGCTGTGGGCGGATCCGCGATCAGCTCCTTTAAAAGCTTATGGGTCTCCGCGCTCTGGGGAAGCATATAGCCGGACTCCCGCAGCAGGTCCTCATTGACCAGGCGGACGGATTTGGACACCGCGGTCATCAGACGGTACAGGCCATCCTCTTTTGCCCCGCCAGCCAGCTGCCGGGCCATTCTTTCCTGCTTTGCCTTGCTCTTTGCCAGAGCATACGACGCAGCCAGCACCTTCTCTCCCTTTTTCTGCTGGGGCGGATATTCCACCGGTACCATGGAAATGGCGGCGCTTGGACAGGCAGCCGCGCAGGTGCCGCAGCCCAGGCACTTGTCCACGTCAATGATGCTGTTTTCCGTATCTGTGGCTCCCACGGGACAGACGTAGAGACAGAGGCAGTCCTTAGTGCACAGCCGCAGGTTTCTCACGGCAATCTTTTTCATGCAGAATCCCTCCCTTCGATTTTTTCAAATTTCCAGGCCGGAACCTTGCATACCGGACAGATCTCAGGGGGCTTGTCTCCCACATAGACAAAGCCGCAGACTGTGCAGACCCAGATCTCCGTATCCGCCAGGAAGGCTTCTCCCTCCTGCCGGTACTGGACCAGCAGGGAGTTCAGCATGTTCGTCACCTTTTCTCCCCAGACGCAGACCCGCTTTGTGCCCCGGTCGCCCGCAGCATCCGCGGCCGCGTTCACCGCCAGATAGCCCTTATCCAGATCCCCCTGAATCAGGGCGGCCAGGCTGTCCATATCCGCCTCGGGAACCGCGGGCATCACAGCCGCGAAATACTCCGCAAGCTCACGGAACAGGGAAGCCTCTTCCTCCTTATACTGCTTCTCACAGCCCCGGGCCAGATTGGAACAGAGGGCAGACAGCTCTCCCACGGAGAGCTTCTCCGAATCTTCCTCTCCGGAAACCGGTTCTGCAGCCGGCACCGGAGCCGGAGCAGCCTTTGGCTCATCCGCCCTTTTTTCCGGGGCAAACACAGCCTTGGCCGCCTTGCATACGGGGCACCGCCATGAATCGGGAAGCTCGGAAAAGACCTGCTTCTCTCCCGCCTCATCGTAGATATACCCGCATACAGAACAGACATATCTCATTCGCATTCTCCTTTCTGATGCTTTTTCTCTGTCAGTGATCTATATGGATGCCGCCTGCGTTTTCCTGCGGCACTCCGGACAGATATAATAAACCTTCAGGTCATAGGCTAAGAAGTCCTCTCCCAGCTGCTTTTTCAGGGACGCCGTCAGGTCCTCAAAACAGATGTCTGTAAGCTTTCCGCATTTTCTGCATACCAGATGATCGTGCTTTGCGATCCGGTCGTACCGATCCGGCGACCCCTCCATGGATACCCGGCGGATCATGTCTGCCTCACACAGCTTGTTCAGGTTGTTGTATACGGTAGCCAGTGAGACGGAAGGGTAACTCTTTTTCAGCTCCGAAAAAATCTGATCCGCGGTCAGATGGCCCGTAAGCTTATCGACAATCTCGTAAATCTGCATTTCGTATTTTGTCATAAGCGTCACACCTTTTAGAATTATTCTAAATTTATTATAGTTATTCTTAATCAAAAAGTCAAGCATAAAATACCGCAGTCTTCCGGTTTTCTGACTTTTCGTTACTATTCACAGCCGATTCAGACAGGGAAACAGATGTATCGTGCTGGCACGTAAGCATCTGTTTCCCTGTCTGAATCAGGACTGCGAATAGTAACGGCTTTTTAACAGCTCTTTCCCACCATTTCTGACTAATCAGGGGCGCGCAGAAAGACAGCCGGCAATGGCTCTCCCAAACCATCACCGGCTGTCTTTCACTCAGTATTTTTCATTCATTTCACACAGGGGTATTTCAAATCTTTACGCAAACGGATTCTCCGTGGGGTACATCATTCCCTTGGGACGGTTGAAGCCAATCTTCTCCGGCTGTACACCCAGGTACTTGAATACCTCAAAGAGAGCCTTTCCGTAATGGCCGAAGGCTACCGCTCCGTGATGGGGGAAGTTTTCCTCAATCAGCACATGGCGGTAGAAACGTCCCATCTCCGGAATCGCGAAGACTCCGATGGAGCCGAAGGACCGTGTGGCTACCGGCAGGATCTCGCCTTCTGCCACATAAGCGCGGAGCTTGCAGTCCGCGGTGCTCTGGAGACGGTAGAAGGTGATGTCTCCCGGCACAATGTCTCCCTCCAGAGTTCCCTGGGTTACCTCTTCCGGCAGGCTTCTCGCCATGATCAGCTGATACTTCATGGAGCAGGAGGTCAGCTTTCCGGAGTTTGTATTGCCGCAGTGGAAGCCCATAAAGGTATCCTTCTGGGTATAGGGGAATTTTCCTGCGATGTCCTCGTTAAACAGATCCGCAGGAACTGTATTGTTGATATCAAGCAGGGTTACCGCGTCGCCGCTTACGCAGGTTCCGATGAACTCGCTTAAAGCTCCGTAGATATCCACCTCGCAGGCTACCGGGATGCCCCGTCCGGCCAGACGGCTGTTCACATAACAGGGAACAAAGCCAAACTGGGTCTGGAACGCAGGCCAGCACTTTCCTGCGATGGTCACATACTTGCGGTATCCCTTGTGCTCTTCCACCCAGTCAAGGAGGGTCAGCTCATACTGCGCCAGCTTCTCCAGGATCTGGGGCTTCTTGTTGCCCTCACCAAGCTCTTTTTCCATATCCTTTACCACATCCGGGATTCTCGGATCGCCCGCATGCTTATTGAAGGCTTCAAACAGGTCAAGCTCAGAATTCTCCTCGATCTCCACGCCCAGGTTGTACAGCTGCTGAATGGGCGCGTTGCAGGCCAGGAAGTTTAAGGGTCTCGGTCCGAAGCTGATGATCTTCAGGCTGGACAGTCCCACCAGAGCCCGGGCAATCGGAATGAAGTCATGAATCATGTCCGCGCACTCCTCTGCGGTTCCCACCGGATACTCGGGAATATATGCCTTTACGCCGCGCAGCTTCAGGTTGTAGCTGGCGTTCAGCATACCGCAGTACGCGTCGCCGCGTCCCTGTACCAGGTCTTTGCCGGTCTCCTCCGCCGCTGCCACGAACATCACCGGTCCGTCAAAATGCTTTGCGAGCAGAGTCTCGGAAATCTCCGGTCCGAAGTTTCCAAGGTACACAACCAGAGCGTTGCAGCCTGCCTTTTTGATATCCTCCAGAGCCTGAACCATATGGATCTCGCTCTCCACGATGCAGACCGGACATTCATAGATGTCAGCCGCGTCATATTTCTTATCATACGCCTCCACAAGGGCTTTTCTGCGGTTTACGGAAAGGGATTCCGGGAAGCAGTCCCGGCTTACCGCTACGATACCCGCTTTTACTACTGGGATATTGCTCATTTTCTTATTCCTCCTGCTATTTATAATGCTGTTTTCTTTAATAGGTTCGTTCCTTCAGCAGTTCTTCCAGATTCATGGTAGTGTCAAAATAGGTTTCTTCCACATACTGAACCTTTTCCACTTCTTCTCCCCGCTCAAGCTTTTCGATAATATCCGAAACGATAGGGCCAAGCTGCGGATTGCACTCAAACGCCGCGTTGATTTCCCCATTCTGCATTGCCTGAAGGGCCGCGCTCACCGCGTCGAAGGAAATGATAATCATATCTCCATCCGGCCCGCAGGTTCTGCCTGCCGCCTGAATGGCGTCTATGGCTCCGAAAGCCATATTGTCATTTTCACAGATCACCACGTCAATGTCCGAATAACGGTTCAGGAAGCCTTCCATAACCTCCTGTCCCTTGGCCTGGGTGAAATCAGCCGTCTCACGGTCCAGCATCACCCAGTTATCATGCTCTTCCAGCACATCGGCAAAACCGTCCGTTCTGCCTATCTGGGCTGAGGAATCCAGCGTTCCCTGCAGTGTGACAATATTGATGACCTCCCGGCCGCGCCCCTGCTTTCCCAGGTAATCCGCCAGCCATTCTCCTGCCCGGCGTCCTTCCTTCACAAAATCGCTGCCTACCCAGCAGGTATAAAGGCTCTCATCCGCCACATCCACCTGCCGGTCTGCCACAATTACAGGGATTCCCGCGTCCCGTGCCTCTTTCAGTACCCCTTCCCATCCTGTCTCCACAATGGGATCCAGAATGATATAGTCTACCTCCTGGAGGATAAAATTCCGGACTGCTTTTATCTGGTTTTCCTGCTTCTGCTGTCCATCCTCAAAAATCAGGTAGTAGCCGTTTTCTTCCGTAAAGGTATTTTCAAAGGACTGTGTATTGGCCAGGCGCCAGTCTGACTCAGAACCGACCTGGGCAAAACCCACCACAATCGTCTCATCGTCCTCAACCGCCAGCGCGTCATCCTCATGTAAAAGCTCTTCGCCGGGAATTTCCCCGTTTTCCACTCTTCCTGTGGAGCAGCTGGAAACCCACAGCAGCACACAGAACAGAAGTCCAACGACCACAACCAGTTTTCTCATGACAACAAACCTCTTTTACACCAGAAACCGCCGCCATTTCAGGCGGCAGCCTCTGTATTTTACTGTTTGGATTTGCTTATTTCTTGCTTTCCTTAATCTTGGCAAAGATACTCTGCAGTACGATGAAGAAGCAGAGCAGAGCCGCCACCGCGATGTTTGACCAGGAGCTTAAGAGCTTTCCATTGGTCTTAACCAGGGTGGAAATGGTACCGTTGATCAGTACTCCGAAGAAGGAGCCGATGACATTTCCCACACCGCCGGTCAGAAGCGTTCCGCCGATAACCGCAGAAGAGATGGCGTCCATCTCAAGTCCGAGGGCCTGCTGCACGCTGCCTGACATGGTATTCAGACAATAGCAGATACCGCCGATAGAGCAGATAAAGGAGGAAAGCATGTAAGCTTTCAGCTTGGTCTTCTTCACATCCAGACCCATCATGGTAGCGGAGATTTCGTTTCCGCCTACCGCGTAAAGGCTGCGGCCGAATTTGGTATAACGGAGCATCAGGAAAATGGCAATCAGCACAATCAGAGCGATGATAACCGTAATACGGATAAACGGAATCTGTTCTACGCCCTTGCTGTTCACATAAGAGCCAAACGGAAGCTCCAGCTTAAAGTTCGCCAGATTTACAAAGAACTGATTGGTGCTGATGGACACCTGGTCCGTACTGATCACCGCTGTCATACCACGGGCGAAGAACATGCCTGCCATGGTTACAATGAAGGGCTGAATCTCCAGATATCCTACGCAGAAGCCCTGTACCAGGCCAAATACCAGGCCAATCAGCAGTACCAGCAGGCACAGCAGCGGCGCGCTCATCCCCCAGCGCTCCATGCCTACTGCCAGGAACATACAGTCCATGGCGATCAGGGCGCCTACGGAAATATCAATACCGCCGGTGAGCATGATACAGGTCATGCCGCAGGCCACACAGAGAAGCCCCGCATTGTTAATCAATACATTCAAAAATGTCTGTAAATGGGTAAAGCCCTTGCCTGCGTACACGATACAGCCTGCCGCATACATAACAACAAACAGAACGATTGTGATAATCAAAAGCAGTGTATTGCTGTTTATCTTCTTCTTTTTCATACTGCGGCACCTCCTTTAGCCAGAGCTTTTCTTGCCGCTCTGCGCTTCATATAAGCCTTAAACGGCGGAGCCTGAATCGTTACGATGATGATAACGATGATGGCCTTGAATACGGGAGCCACATCTGTGGAAACACCCAGCGCGTACAGCGTCGTCGTAATAGCCTGAATCGTGTAAGCGCCGATAATGGAACCTGCCAGGCTGAACTTTCCGCCGCCCAGGCTGTTTCCGCCAAGAGCTACGGCCAGGATGGCATCCATCTCATAGTTCAGACCGATATTGTTGGAGTCCGCGGAGCTGATACGGGAGGAAGCCACGATTCCGGCGATTCCTGCCATCAGTCCGCATACCAGATAGCATACAAAAATGATCCTGGAAGAATTCAGTCCTGCGATGCGGGACGCCTTCTTATTGATGCCGACGCTCTGTACATACAGGCCGAGGGCTGTCTTTTTCAAAAGCAGAGCCATCACAACCACGCAGACCGCGGCAATGATAATCGGTGTCGGGATAAATCCCAGATATCCTCCGAAGAATTTAAAGGAGTCATTCCGTACATATACAATCAGGTTGTTGCACAGAAGAAGTCCGATGGCTCTGGCCGCCGAAAACAGAATCAGCGTGGCCACCATGGGCTGTACATTCAGATAAGCTACCAGCGTACCGTTGAAAGCGCCGCAGAGGCAGCCCATCAGGATACCGCCGATTACGCCTACCGCAAGCGGAACCGCCAGATCTGTCGTGGAGGATACGCCATAGCCTGCCAGCAGCATACAGCAGAAGGAAGCTGCCAGAGACATGACGGAACCTACGGAAATATCAGTTCCTGCGGAAGCAGATACAACCAGCGTCATTCCGATAGCCAGGATCGCGATCTCGCTTCCACGGTTCAGGATATCAATCAGACGTCCGTACAACACGCCGTTTCGAACGGAAATTGTAAAAAAGTTCAGCGCAAAGTTTCCGGAAGCCACATCGTAAATGATGTTGGCCGCCATGACCAGAAACATACAGAAAATAGGAAGGAACAGCTGTTTTCCCGTGATTTTCTTAAACTTGCTCATTACTTGTCACCTCCTGCGATTGCCTTCATCACCGTCTCCTGAGACAGACTCTCTGTAATCTCTCCGACCTTCATACCATCACGCAGGACAGCCATCTTCGTACAGGTACGAAGCATTTCCTCGATCTCGGAGGAAATGAAGATGATGCCTTTTCCTTCCTTTGCCAGCTTCAGCACCAGCTTCTGAATCTCTGTCTTGGTTCCGATATCAATACCACGGGTCGGCTCGTCGAGAATCAGGAAATCCGGATCTGTCGCAAGCCAGCGCCCCAGAATTACCTTCTGCTGATTTCCTCCGGACAGCTGTTTGATCAGTGTCTCACGGCTGGCCGTCTTAATCTGCAGCATATCTATGTACTTGTCTGCCAGCTCAATCTGCTTGCTCATGGGAAGCAGACGGAACATGCCTCTCTTGGCCTGAAGAGCCAGGATAATGTTCTCACGTACAGACAAATCTCCGATGATACCCTCTGCCTTTCTGTCGTCCGGCAGAAGTCCCATGCCAAGCTTCATGGCATCGATGGGAGCATTGATCTTTACTTCTTTTCCCTTTACCTTCAGGGTACCGGTCTGATTCTTATCCGCGCCGTAAATAACACGGGCCAGTTCGCTTCGTCCGGAGCCCAGAAGTCCGGTCAGGCCGACCACCTCTCCCTTGTGAACCTGAAGGTTGAAGGGCTTGATCGTTCCCTTGTGGCTCATGCCTTCCGCGTCAATCAGGATATCCTCATCGGAGAATACCGGGGACTCGTCAGACTTGATGGAAGCCAGATCATCGAAATCCTTACCCATCATAGCCGCTACCAGCTTCACTCTGGGCAGATCCTCGATGGGATACTCCCCTACCAGCTGGCCGTCACGCAGAACGGTAATCCGGTCGCAGACCGCGTATACCTGCTCCAGGAAATGGGTTACGAAGATGATTCCCACGCCCTTTGCTTTCAGCTGGTTCATAAGCTTGAACAGCTTTTCCACCTCGTTGTCATCCAGAGAGGAGGTAGGCTCATCGAGAATCAGAACCTTGCAGTCCATATCCACCGCGCGGGCAATGGCGATCATCTGCTGAAGAGCCAGGGAATATTCTTCCAGATTCTGAGTTACGTCTATATCCATGTCAAGATCCTGTACGATTTTCTGGGATCTTTTTACCATCGTTTTCCAGTCTATTGTTCCGATTTTTGTTTTCGGCTCACGGCCGATAAACAGATTCTCTGCCACACTCAGATTCGGACAGAGGTTTACTTCCTGATACACCGTGGAGATTCCTTTTTTCTGAGCGTCCAGTGTGGAATGGTTTACCACGGGACCATCAATTCCATCCACGCGGATTTCTCCCGCCTCAAATGCGTTGATACCGGTCAGACATTTGATCAAAGTCGATTTTCCTGCACCGTTCTCCCCCATCAGGGCGTGAATCTCACCCTTGCGGAGGGTAAAGTCCACATGATCCAGAGCCTTTACGCCAGGGAAGGTCATACAGATTCCGCGCATGGTCAATACTACGTTATTGTCCATAATTACACCCTTTCATTTAGGAAGGGGAGACCCGACTTTCGAGTCTCCCCTCCTTGCCAGCTTCTAATCTGTCTTATGCAAAGCTTTTTGTATCTTCTGTGTCAGATTCAGCTTAGTATGCACGAGCGTCGATGATATCCTGTGTCAGAACGGTCATCGGTGTGTCTACTCCGTTTACAGAGATAGACGGAACTGTATCATCATGTGCGAAGCAGCTCTCCTCTACGTATACCTCTGTCTCAACTTCCTCGCCTGCTTCCAGACCCTTGATGATTTCCTCTACCATCGGAGCAGCCAGCGGGTTGCACTCGAATACAGCGTTCAGGTCGCCGTCCAGGCAGTACTGAAGAGCGGTTCTTGCAGCGTCGAAGGAAACGATGATAACATCGCCGTCTACGCCGTAGCTTACGCCTGCTGCTGTCATGGCATCCATAGCGCCGAATGCCTCGTTATCGTTCTGGCAGATAACTACATTGAACTGTCCCTCATAAGACTTGCAGTAGGACTCCATAACCTGCTGTCCGCCTTCCTGAGTGAAGTCACCGGTCTGAGAATCCAGGATGTTCCAGCCTTCTCTCTCAGCAATCTCATTGAAGCCTTCTGTACGTCCGATAGTTGCGGATGCACCTGTGGTTCCCTCGATTACAAGGATGTTCAGGTCTGTGATGCCCTTAGCGTCAGCATATGCTTTCAGCCACTCGCCGCATGCAAGACCCTCGGTCTTGAAGTCAGAACCAACCCATGCTGCGTACTTGTCAGAGTCATCAATGGTACGGTCGATAACGATTACCGGAATTCCGGCATCCTGGCACTCTGTCAGAACAGTATCCCATCCTGTGGAAACGATGGGGTCGATGATGATGTAGTCTACATCCTGCTCGATGAATCCACGAACTGCCTCAAGCTGTACAGCGGAATCATTGTCGCAGTCTACGAACTGAAGGTCGTATCCGTTCTCAGCGCTGAATACATCCTGGCAGGACTGTGTGGAAGCGGTACGCCAGTCAGACTCATGTCCTACCTGCGCGAAACCGATGGTCAGAGTCTCTCCGCTGGCTGCTGTGTCATCAGCTGCCGCGTCATCTGCAGCCGCAGCGTCGTCCGCCGCAGTTTCATCTGCTGCAGTTTCCTCTGTAGTAGTGGTTGCCGCATCCTTTGATCCGCCGCCGCAGCCTGCGATCATCGTAGCTGCCATTGCAGCGCAAATCAATACGCTCACGATTTTTCTTTTCATTATTGAAACCTCCCTATGTATTCTTGCCAATCTCTCTTGGCTATGGTCTAATATTACCTTACAAAGGGAAAGATTGATACGGACATCCTTTTGAATTAAGTATAATTTTTTACTGATTTTTGAACAGACTGTGAACAAAGTTTGATTTTTTTTTGAAAAAGTTCGTTTTTTTACGTTCTGTCCCGAACCGCCGGAATCACAATCATAAATTCCGTCCATTCTCCGTACACACTCTCTACAGATATTCCGTATTCGGCTCCATAATTCAGCTTAAGCCTCTGGGCCACATTGAACAGTCCGAAGCCCGAGGGATCGCTTCTGTCCACCTCAGCCCTGCCCTCCATCAGCTGCCGGACCTTCTCCAGCCGCTCCGGCTCCATGCCTCTGCCGTCATCCCATACCCGGAAGACCAGCTTTTCTTCCTTTTTCTCTCCGGTGACCCGGATATGGCCCAGCCCCCGCTTATTCTTGATGCCGTGGTACAGGGCGTTTTCCACCAGAGGCTGCAGGGTCAGCTTCAGTATCTGATATTCATAAAGCTCCTCCGGTATTTCAATGGCGTACTCCAGAATATCCCGGTAACGGAACTGCTGAATCTGCAGATAGCTGCGGATATGGGCTTCCTCTTCCTTCACGGAAATATAATCTCTTCCCTTGCTCAGGGTCGTCCGGAAAAAATCGGACAGCGTCGTGACCATCATCACCACTTCATCCTTCCGGCCGGCCTCCGCCAGCCAGATAATCGTATCCAGCGTATTATACAGAAAATGGGGATTAATCTGCGCCTGGAGAAGCTTCAGCTCTGTGGCCCGGAGGTTCAGCTGCTCCACCCGGATATCCTCCACCAGATTTCCGATCTTTTCAACCATGGAGTTGAAGCTGGAATTCAGCACCGCCAGCTCCGCGCTGTTGTCTGCCTCCGCCCGCACCGTAAAATCTCCTCCGGCCGCCTTTCTGGTCACCTCGCAGAGCCGGCCGATGGGTACCATGATACTCTGCATCAGCTTCTGGCTGATCAGAAACGCGCTGATCAGAATCATCAGAAACACAATGCTGGCCATCCGGACTGTCTGATCCACATCCGCGCGGATCCCCTCTCTGAGCGCCTCCAGATTCGTGGTCTCATAGTATATGTATTCCTGGATCTGCTCCTGAATCAGCTCGGTCAGCACCCGGATATCCAGATCCAGGCGCTCCATATTGATATCATAGGAGCCGCTGGTCTTGGCATCCTCCTGGATTTCTTCCACGCGGACCTCGAGAGTATCCAGACATTTCAGAATCCTCTGCAGCCTCTGCTTCGCGTACTCCACATCCGCCGACTCATACAGGCCCTGAAATACATGCCGGGCGTCCTCTATAAGGCGCTGGGGCTCTTCCGTGTCAATCAGCTCATCCGCCCGCTCCGAATTGGCCACAATGATATACATGAGATAATCCAGATCTTCCTTGAAATCTATATTGTAGGCATTGGCCTTTGTAATATTTTCCACCACTTCATCGTAGCGGTCTGAAAACCGCTGCATAATAAATACCAGATAAAGGATCAAGACCGTCAGCGGAATCAGACAGACCATAAGAAGCATATTCAGACGGTTCTTGATCGACGCTTCCTTTTTCCACATACCTTCTCCTTTTGTCCGGATACGGAAAGCACGGCACGGTTTTCCCGCCGGACGCCTGCGCTACACCCTTGAGCGGAACTCCCTGGGCGTACATTCCTGTGTCTTTTTAAACAGATAACTGAAATAGTGCGGATCCTTATAGCCTACCGCAAATGCGATTTCCGCCGTCTTCATCGTTGTGCCCCGGAGCAGCTCTTTTGCCTTCTCCATCCGTACATGGGTCAAGTATTCGATAAAGGTCTGCCCCGTTTCCTGGCTGAAAATCGTGCTGAAATGATTGGGACTTAAGTTTACGGAAGCCGCCACCGTATTCAGGGAAATGTCCTCATTGTCAAAGTTCTGCTCTATGTAGTCTCTGGCATTTTTCAGAAGGGAACTGTACTTCTTGCGGGACATGCCCTCCCGAAGCTCTATGGCCGTCTCCAGGACCTTTTTCAGATACTGTTCCGTGGACTCCACGGAAGAAAAGACGTCCGGCTGCTTCTGAAAATCCCCGCAGCGCTCTACCAGGATGCCAGGCTCGCAGCCCAGCTTTTCCAGCATTCCCGCCGCCGCGAAATAAGTATCCATGGTCACATACTGGCGGAACATCAGAGACTTGATATTTTTTTCTCCCAGGCTTGCGAAATACTCTTCCACAAAATGGGTAGCCTCGCTTTTCAGTCCGGTTTTCAGAAAGCTTTCCACGACTCTCCGGTCCAGTCTGCCCGCGCTCAGGGTGCTTAAAGCCATATCCTCATCCGAGCCGCCCGGAAGCGCTTCGGTGCTTCGGACAATCTGATTCCGTTTTACAAGATACCGGAGCGCGAAAGCGCGGCTGGCTTCCTCAAAGCAGCGGTTCATTTCACTCAGGCGCTCTGCCGGCTCCCCCACGCCTCCGAAATAGGTCAGGCTCCGGGACTGGGACAGCACAGATTTCAGGCTCTCCACAAGCCTGTCCTCTATCTCGGAAAGAGACTGATCCTCCCCTTCCTTCAGCACAAACGCCCAGCCTTCCACGCCCAGCTCCACCATCAGAACCTCCGGTCTCTGCTCCGTCATTTCCTCGATGGCCCGGGTGGCCGCGTTCAATTCCTCTGAGTAGCCCTCTACCCCATCCTCCGCAAAGACCTGAAACAGAATAATATTGTAGCGCTTGGCGGCCAGATCAAAGCCGGCTTCCTTTCCCTCCTTGAGAAGGGCGGATACCTGCTTCTGGCCAGACACAAGGTTTCTGAAAAAGTTCTGCCGCGCCAGCTGGGTGTTTTCCATCCGCTCCTTCTCAAAGGTCTCCAGGAACTTTTTCTGCTGCTGTTCCTCTTCCACCTTTTTTCCGACCTTCTTCACAGCCTCCAGAAGCTGCGCGCCTGAAATAGGCTTCACCAGATAGTCCGTAATCCCGATGCTGATCGCCTCTTTGGCGTAATCAAATTCGTCGTAGCCGCTCAGGATGATGATCTTGATATCCGGAAACTCCTGCTTTACCAGCCGGGAAAGCTCCAGCCCGTCCATAAAGGGCATCTTAATATCTGTAATCAAAATATCCGGCTGGGTCTTCTGTATCAGCGGGTAGGCCAGCTCTCCGTCGCTGGCCTCTCCCACAAAGGAAAAGCCCTCCTGCTCCCAGTTGATATTGTTTTTGATGCCCTCGCGCATCACAACTTCGTCTTCCACCAAAAACACTTTCAGCATAAATTGTACTCCCTGTTTTTCTGCCCATGGCAGAGATTTTCTCTGTCATATCCACAGTTCCCTTATGCGGAAAAAGAAGATACCGCCAAAAGCGGCATCCTCTTTCCTCAAGGTTACCATAGACAACTATATTCTTCCCTTACCTCAGATGCTCCACTGCCGCCCGCTCGATGGCAAGGCCTTCCGTGTAGCGCGCGAGGAAGGTGTCAAAGCCCTTTACATCTGACTCATCCGGCCGGATCGTCTCTCCCTTTTCACCCGCGAATACATGATCGGAGAGATAAGCGGCAAGAGTCTCCTCTGCTCCTTTGTTCTTCATGTAAGAGGCCAGAAGCGCAATGCCCCAGGCGCCGCCCTCTCCCGCCGTCTCCATGACGGTTACGGGAACATCCATGGCTGCCGCCATAATTTTCTGTCCCACGCCTTTGGTCTTAAACAGTCCTCCGTGTCCAAGGACCTCGTCAGCTTCCACTCCTTCTTCCTTGAAAAGAATGTCCAGGCCGGTCTTCAGAGCGCCCAGCGCCGTAAACAGATGTACCCGCATGAAGTTTGCCAGATTAAACCGCGCCTCCGGCGTGCGGACAAACATGGGCCGGCCTTCCTCGAAGCCTGTGATGTGCTCACCGGAGAAGTAATTGTATGCCAGAAGGCCGCCGCAGTCCGGATCTCCCTCCAGCGCTTTGTTGTAAAGGGTGCCGAACAGCTTATTCATGTCCACTTCCACGCCGAAGCTCTCCGCGAACTCCTTGAAAAGGCCCACCCAGGCATTCAGGTCAGAGGTGCAGTTATTGCAGTGCACCATGGCCACCGGGCTGCCGTCCGGCGTCGTCACCATATCAAGCTCGGGATGTACTTTTTTCAGTCCGCGCTCCAGCACGATCATGGCAAATACGGAAGTACCCGCTGACACGTTTCCGGTTCTGGGCCGCACACTGTTTGTAGCCGCCATACCGGTTCCCGCGTCGCCTTCCGGCGGGCATAAGGGCGTTCCGGCTTCCAGCTCTCCGGTGGGATCCAGAAGCTTCGCTCCCTTCTCCGTAAGGACGCCTGCCTGCTCTCCGGCTGTCTGCACCTTGGGCAGAATCTCGCGGATCTTCCAGGGATAGCCCTTGGGCGCTGTCAGTTCCTGGAACTGATCCAGCATTCTCTCATCAAACTGGCCTGTGGCTGAATCAATGGGGAACATACCGGAAGCCTCTCCGACTCCCATATTCTTCTCCCCGGTCAGCTGCCAGTGGATATAGCCTGCCAGCGTGGTCATAAAGCTGATCTCCGGCACATGCTCTTCCTGATTCAGAATTGCCTGATACAGATGGGCAATGCTCCAGCGCTGGGGAATGTTGAACTGAAACAGCTCAGTCAGCTCCTGGGACGCCTGGCCCGTAATGGTATTTCTCCAGGTACGGAAGGGCACCAGCTGCCTGTCATCCTTATCAAATACCAGATATCCGTGCATCATGGCGCTGATTCCCATGGCTCCCAGCCTGGTCAGGGTTACGCCGTATTTCTGCTTTACATCCTCTTTCAGGGCCGCGTAGCTTCCCTGAAGGCCTTTCCAGACCTCATCCAGCGCGTAGGTCCAGATTCCGTTTTCCAGCTGGTTTTCCCAGTCATAGCTTCCGGAAGCGATCGGCCTGCAGCTTTCATCAATCAGGACCGCCTTGATTCTCGTGGAGCCAAGCTCAATGCCAAGGACTGTCTGTCCGTTTAAAATCTGTTCTTTTGCTGTACTCATTTTCGTAAAACCCTCCTTCACTTTCCGGCTCTTAACGGAATACCGCCGCGTTCCAGCGGAGCTCATTCTTCAGTCCGCGGATCGTGGTATCCTTGTCAATATATACTACCTCAATGCCCATGGCAGCTGCCCAGTCTCCCAGCTGCTCTGCCGTCAGGTCGTAGGTGAACGCCGTATGATGGGCTCCTCCCGCGAGAATCCAGCTCTCGGCTCCGGTCGCCAGATCGGGCTGAGGTGTCC
Source organism: uncultured Merdimonas sp. (assembly GCA_944375725.1). Classification (GTDB taxonomy): domain Bacteria; phylum Bacillota; class Clostridia; order Lachnospirales; family Lachnospiraceae; genus Laedolimicola. The sequence goes on from CALWAZ010000016.1 coordinate 58,758, forward strand.
AGAACGCGGTAGCCACCGGAAGCTTCGGCATGGGCTTCTCCGGCTTTTTGCAGTCCACATTGTTGATAATCAGGCGGAATCGGGTTCCCAGATCCACCAGGGACGCGGCAATGGCCGGGCCGGTCTTGGACGTGAATACCAGACGGGCCGGATCCTCTCTGTCTCCCATACTTAAAGGCTGTACCTTAATGCCGATGGGACCGTCCGCGATAGACGGGCATACCTCCAGCATATGAGCCTCCAGAATGCCTTCCTTGCCGGGAACCAGATTGTAGGTATAGTCTTCCATGAAAGAGGTTCCCTTGGCGTCCTTCATGCCTTCTGTCATCACCTTCATCAGGCGTACCATGGCGGCTGTCTTCCAGTCTCCCTCTCCGCCGAAGCCGTAGCCCTTTTCCATCAGGCGCTGAATCGCAAGGCCCGGAAGCTGCTTTAAGGCGCCCAGATCTCCAAAGTGTGTCACTATCGCCTGATAGTTCTTCTCCTTCAGGAAGCGCTCGAAGCCGATCTCAATGCCGGCCTGCACAGCCACATGATCGCGGAATTCCTTCTCGTCGCGGCCCTCCAGGAGAATATCATATTTGCTGTAATATTCCTCCACCAGAGTGTCGATATCCGCCTGGGATACATCCTGTACATACTCCGCAATCTCGTTCACCGGATAAGCGTCGATTTCCCAGCCGAACTTGATCTGCGCCTCTACCTTGTCTCCCTCTGTCACGGCCACATTCCGCATGTTGTCAGCCACACGCACCACGCGGATATGGCTGCTCTCCATGATGCCCACAGCCGTGCGCATCCAGGAGGCGATACGCCGGATGACCTTCTCATCCATCCAGTGTCCTACGATCACCTTGCGCTCGATGCCCATACGGGTCACAATATGGCCGAACTCCCGATCTCCGTGGGCTGACTGGTTTTCGTTCATGAAATCCATGTCAATGGTATCGTAGGGGATCTCCACATTGAACTGGGTGTGCAGATGAAGCAGAGGCTTTCTGTACTCCTGCAGTCCCAGAATCCAGGACTTTGCCGGGGAGAAGGTATGCATCCAGGTGATGACGCCCGCGCACTCCTCATCCGCGTTTGCCTCATTGAAGGTCCTGCGGATCAGCTCATTGGTAATGAGCGTCGGCTTCCACACCACCTCATAGGGGAGCAGGCCTGACTGATTCAGGTACTCCACGATCTTTTTGGAATGCTCTGCCACATGCTCCAGGCATTCATCTCCGTACAGATCCTGTGATCCGGTCGCAAACCAGAACTTGTAGTTTTTCATTGCTTTTTTACCTCCATTGTCTGCTTTCAAAGTGTTCCTTGTTTCTATTTTGATGAAAGTGTTCCGCTGCCAGCGCAGCGCCTGACAGATTCCCGTTCTGCCAGCCACACATCAAATTCATATCCTTCCCGGGCTCCCGCCTTTCCGCCTCCCCGGCGGAGTATCATGGACAGCAGCAGCTCTGCCGCCTTTTCTCCCAGCTTTTCCTTCGGATGATGCACGGAGGTCAGTCCCACATCTCCATACGCAGCCAGGTCTGTATCGTCCACACTGATGACGGACAGATCCCCGGGAACCCGTATGCGGTTTCTCTTCAGCAGCTCTATCAGCTCCACCGCCGCCCCGTCATTGTAGCAGAAGACGGCGCTGCAGCCCGAAAGCCGCTCCAGAATCCGCTGTTCCATCCGGTCAAAATGGCCGGTGTCTCCGGTATCGTACCAGACAAACCGGTTGTCATCCATGGGAACCCCTGCTGACCGAAGCTCCGAAAGGAAGCCCTGATAACGGCGCAGTCCCTGGCCGTCATCGGATTTCAGCAGACCGCCGATTTCCCTGTGGCCCATCTTCAGCAGATACCGTGCCGTGCACCGGCCGGCCTCTCTGTCATTTAACGCCACCACCGGACAGTCCAGCTCCGGATAGCCGCTGTTCAGAAACAGAATCGGAATTCCCTTGTCCAGAAGCTTCTGATACAGGGGAAGATTCGGATTCGGCAGAGCGCTCTTCACGGCCTCGATGATCAGCCCCCTCAGCTCCTGCTCCAGCAGGCTCTCAAGAATCTCCTCTTCCTTCTGAATCCGGTTGTTGGTGAAGGAAATCTGTACCTGAAAGCCTTCCGCTGAAAGAACCTGTTCTATGCCCTGGATAATCTTCGGAAATATGTAATTGTCCACATAGGTGGTCACTACAGCGATCCTTCTGCTCTTTCCCTGCTCCTGCGCTTCCGGGTCCGTCACAAAGGTGCCGCTGCCCTGCTGCCCGTAAGTAAGGCCTTTCTCCTCCAGGACCTCCAGAGCCCTGCGGACGGTCTGGCGGCTCACGTCAAACTGTTCCCTTAAGGACTGCTCCGACGGCAGCTTGTCTCCCGGCTGATAAGAGCCCTCTGCAATTTTCTGCTCCAGCCAATCGGCAATCACCTGATATTTCGCCATTCCGTTCATCCGACGCCTGCCTGTTCTCTGTTTAAACTTGTATTGTTTTATTCGAAACTTGTATTTATATTTTTCTGCGTTTCCGCCGAACCTGTATCCTGAAGTTTCGAATACTTTTCTGCTGATTTGCTCTGAATTTCAGTTTTACAATTTACTTATACAACAGTTTGCACAAGCTGTCAATAGCTTTCAAAAACTTTATTGGGGAAATCTTGAGATACCGTCTCCAGACTTCTGCCGTCAGCTTGTATTGTTTTATGCAAAATACAAGTAAAGACAATATTCCCGGTTCCAGATATCTTCCAAAGGCAGCCCCGGACGCCAGTTTCCCATCAGCAGTCAAAGGACACAGCAAAGGGCGGCTTTGCAAAAAGCAAAACCGCCCTCTCAATGCTGATGTGTCAGCTCTTTTAATCCTCCCGCAGCCGTTCCACTACGGTATGCCGTTCAGATGCCCGGCTTGTCAGGATGGGTATTCCCACCCCAAGCAGCGCGAACAGAGGGAACACCAGCAGGAACGGGGTCAGATCCAGATGGTAGGTAAAGAACCAGAACAGTCCCTCAACCGCCCGGAAGGCCACCGGCCCCAGAACCACAGTCAGAAGCAGCGCCAGTCCTGCGGCGCCCAGCGCGTACAGCAGTCCCTCAAAGGCCAGCATGGCGCGCAGCTGTCTGCCAGTCATACCTACGGCCTGGAGTACGGCCAGCTCCCTCCGGCGGGAAATGATACCGGTAAGAACAGCGTTGAAGAAGTTCAGCACGCCCACCAGCCCTACAATGAAGCTTAAGGCTCCGCCCAGCAGCAGAAACATGGAGCGCATACTCTCAAATTCGCCTGCATAGGTAGCTTTACTCTCATAATCCAGTTCCGGATTAACGTTTTCCGTGTAATCTGCGAGAAATGCTTCCATGGCTCCGTTTGCTTCATCGGTGGTATCGAAGGCATAGTACATAATGCTGTCTGTACCCGTATCCTGGACAAAGGTCTGATCATTCAGAATAAATTCGTCTGAGCCGTAGTAGCGGTAGCTTAAGGCTGAGGGTACGGTCACCAGAGCAGCCACTGTGTATTCCACGTCCCGGTACTTCACGGGACGCGTCACATAATTGGCTCCATCCGGAACATCCTCATAGTCTCCGTAGACCTCCCCGGTGTCCGGGTCATAGCATTCTGTCTCTTCCACATACCGGAGCGTGACGGTGTCGCCAAGCCTCGCCCAGTGGCTGTCCATGTCGGCATTGCCGTAGTCGTCTTCGCTGTACACGGCGGCGATGGTCCGGCTGCCCGGCTCATAGAGAGAGGAAAGGTCTCCTTCCAGCACGGTCAGATGGTCGAGAGCGAAGGCGCTCATGCCGGAAAGCTGTGTATCAGCAGCCAGCAGGCCCTCCTCATTCCGGTCTGTCAGGCGGATCAGATTGTCCATCTGCTCCGGACTGTAAAAATGCTCATGGATCTGGCGGAAATAGTCCTCTGTGATATACTCCAGCGCCTGGGAGGTCTGGCCGTACACCACGCCCTCACCGGTGATGCCGCCCTGAGCCCGAACCTCGTCCATGGCTGACTGGGGAACGCCCATATCGTCGGCGAATATGAGAGTGCCGGTCTGGAATTTGGCGGCGTTTGCCACGATAAAGTCGCTGGCGGTGAAACTGGACACGTATTTGTCCATATCAAAGCCGCCGGTGAAGTTTACGGTTACGGTGAGCAGCACCACGGCCAGGGAAAGGGAGAGTATGGTCACAGTTGTTTTGCCTTTGTTCCGCCCCAGATTGGCCCAGGCCATCGTAAACGGATTGACCTTGCGCGCCCTGCGGCCTTTTGTCCGGGTTTTCATCTGCCCTTCCGTGTACCGCACCGCCTCCACCGGGGAGACCTTTGCCGCCATCCGTCCGGGACGCCGGCAGGACAGCAGCACCGTGAACAGGGCGAACAGAGCCGCGATAATAAAAATCAGAGGGCTTACAGAGGTGAGCGGCATCACGCCGTCCAGCCGGGACACGATCACGGGCGTCAGCTGTCCGCCGATGAACCAGCCGATGACCAGACCGGCAGGGATGCCGGCGGCGCTTAAGACAAGCGCCTGGAGCCGGATAATCCTCCGCAGCTGCCGGGGCGTCGTGCCGATAGTCTTTAAAAGGCCGTAAAAACGGATGTCTCCGGCTACGGAAATCTGGAACACATTGTAGATGATCAGGTAGCCGGTAAAAATGATAAGCAGAGCCATGGCGGCAATGGCTATTACCACAGAGGGATCGATGCTGTCAGACAGCCGGGCTCCGGTGTAACCCCAGTTGACGCCGATGTCGATATAGTTGTCTCCCTGAGTCTCGCTCTGATACCCGTGGTCAGACAGAATCTGATTCAGATCCCGCTCGATGTGCCGGGAGCCGCTTTTCAGCATCACGTCCATGTTCCAGGTGCCGGTCATGCCGTTAGAGGGAGCATTCGGGTCCACGCCGCACTCCGAGAGAATTTCATTTACGCGGCTTTCCGGAATCAGGATATGATTTGCCACGATGGCCTCGTCGTATTCCCACCAGCCGCAAAGGGTGAAGGTCTGGGTGGTGGTATGTCCATCCACGTCAAAGGTAATGGAAAACTCCGCCCCGATTTCCGGTTCGATTCCCAGCAGCTCCAGCACATGGGTGTCTGTGGCAGCCTGGTTTGTGCCCTCCTGGGGCAGGGCGCCTTCCACCGGGTCGCAGTACATCCAGTGGGCTTCGTTGGCGTCCGAGTAACTGATTTCCACATGAGATTTGTTGAAAGGAACTTCTGTAGGCATGCCGAGGAAACGCCGCAGGCCCCAGGACTTGATCAGGGGATCGGTTTTCAGCTCCTCAAACTGCTGCTCGGTCAGATATTTGAAGCCGCCGTGGGACCAGCCTCCCACCTGGCGGAAATTGGACTGCTGGAAGCCCTCGTTGATGGAGAGCGCGATGGTAAACAGACTGGTGAAAAGCACCGCCGTCAGAGCAATCGCCGCCACTGCGATCAGATTCCGGGTACGGCTGGCCTGCAGACTCTTCCAGGCCAGGCGCCGGATGCATTTGCTGTTTTTGACCTTCATCTGCTCCACCCCCTTACCGTTCCACGATCCGGCCGTCCTCAATCCGGACGATCCGGTCGGCCAGCTGGGCGATTTCTTCGTTATGGGTAATCATGACCATGGTCTGGGCAAATTTCCGGCCGGTCACCTTCATCAGAGACAGCACGTCCTGGCTGGTGCGGCTGTCCAGGTTGCCGGTAGGCTCGTCGGCCAGGAGAATGGCGGGCTTTGTAGCCAGAGCCCGGGCGATGGCCACCCGCTGCTGCTGGCCGCCGGAGAGCTGGCTGGGAAGATTGTTCAGTTTCTTCTCGATTCCCAGGGCATCGATGACCTCACGGACATAGGGCTTATCGATTCTGCCGCCGTCCAGCTGGATGGGAAGGACAATGTTTTCCCACACGGTCAGAACCGGCACCAGGTTGTAGCTCTGGAACACAAAGCCGATCTTCCGACGGCGGAAGATGGTCAGGGCCTCGTCCTTTAAGGAGAAAATATTCTTTCCGCCTACGGTGACAGAACCGGAGGTGGGCCGGTCCAGTCCGCCCAGCATGTGGAGCAGGGTGGATTTTCCGGAGCCCGATGTGCCTACGATAGCCACAAACTCTCCGTCCTCTACGCTTAAATTTACCCCGTCCAGGGCCTTCACCAGCGTGTCTCCGCCGCCATAATATTTTTTCAGATCTCTGGTTTCCAAAATCGTCATAATCAAATACCTCCAAGAAAAAGTCTGCACTGTCTTTCGACAATACAGACTTTATCACAACAACCTTTCCAGGCCCTTTCTCAAATCTAACAGAATGGAAAGATTCTTCCCTTCATCCATTCAGGCCTCTTTTCTCCCGGCAGTTTCTCTTGGCAGATACAGAGAAAATACGCATCCCTTTCCGGGCGGGGAAGATACCCGGATGTAGCCTCCCTGTCTGGCCAGAATCTCCCGGGCCAGATAAAGCCCAAGGCCCAGCCCTTCCGCCCCATGCGAATCCTTTCCCCGGAAAAAGCGGTTGAAGATTTCGGCCTGCTCGCTTTCCGGAATGCCCGGGCCGGTATCCGCCACATCCACCCGGCAGAAAGAATCCAGCATCTGGGCAGAGATGGTTACGGTTCCGCCGGCGGGGGTATATTTTACAGCGTTATTTACCACATTGCCAAGGGCCTCGCCCGTCCAGCGGGGATCAAAGGCGGCGCTGCCCTGGATGGGCTCGGCGGTAAGTGTGATTTGCTTGAGCTGTGCCGCCCGTTCCTCCTGCTCCGCGGCTCCCTCCAGCAGCGGGCTCACGGGACTTGGAGCCGGAACCGGCGCCACGATACCCGCTTCCAGACGGGAAGCTTTCACCAGCGCCTGAATCAGGAAAGACAGTTTCTCTCCCTGAACCATGAGAGACTGAGCCAGCTCCTGCTGCTGCGGAGACAGGCCGCTCTCAGACAGAAGCGAGGCATAGAGCAGCAGATTGGCGATGGGCGTGCGGGTCTGATGGGAGATATCGGCAATCAGGGACTTTACCGCCTTCTGCTCCCCCTCTATGCTTTTCCGGGCAGCAGAAGAGCCCTGGAGGAAACGGGCCAGTCTGCCCTCCAGAGCGGACAGCTCTGTCTCATTGAATGTATCCTCCACAAAACCGCCGGCGATGGCCCGGTCCAGCATCCGATTCAGCTTCCGGAGCGTGCGCCGCCTGGACGCCCACTGCCAGACGCCAAAGCCTGCTCCCACGACTGCCAGCGCAAAAGCGCACAGAGCCAGGGCGTTCATCGTCCCACCTCCCAGACATAACCTACTCCGTATACGGTTTTGATGGGAGCGTTTCCCAGCTTGGCGCGGAGCCGCCGGACCGCCACGGACAGAGCGTTTTCATCCACAAATTCGCCTCCGTCCCATACCTTTTCCAGCAGCAGGTTCCGGGGAAGAGTACGGCCCCGGTTCTCCACCAGCAGGCGCAGCAGACGCTGCTCGGTTTTGGACAGCTCGATGGGCGTCCCGTTTTTCAAAAATTCCAGATGGGAGAAATCAAAGATAAAGCCGTCCAGCTCCAGCCGGCCGGATTTGGCCGGAGCGGAACGCCGCAGCTGGGCATTTACCCGCGCCCGCAGCACGGCCAGAGAGAAGGGCTTGGTAATATAGTCGTCCGCTCCGGCCTCCAGACCGGTGACCTCATCCAGCTCCAGATCATTGGCTGTAAGCAGAATCGCAGGCGTGCGGTTTCCGCTCTGGCGCAGGGTCCGCAGCAGCTCCAGTCCGCTGCCGTCAGGCAGATTGATGTCCAGAATCAGCAGCTGAAAACCGGTCCCCCGCAGAAGCTCTTCTGCCTGGCGCACCGTGCCGCAGTGCGTAACCGCGCAGTCCGGCGTCTCAAGTGCCATGCGGATTCCCCGCCCCAGCGCTTCATCATCTTCCAAAAGCAATATTTGATTCAACCTTGTGTCCTCCCTTATCCCGTTTTTTTCCGTTTCCTTGCCGCTGACGCTCAAAAAATGGCGTCCCCGGAATTCAGGTCCCCTCAAAGGCCTTAAATCTCCACAGAACGCCATCCTCTTACTGCCGGATATTCACATCCATCTGATTAAACGGTATCTCAATTCCATGCTCGTCAAACAAAAGCTTCACGTCCTCTGTGACCTTCCACTTCATGGTCCAGTAATCCTCCGGACGCACCCAGAACCGCAGCTTCAGCATAACAGCGCTGTCTGCCAGGCTGTCCACCACCACCAGATGCTCCTGCTCCTTCAGAATCTTTTCCTCCCCGTTCAGAAGCTTTTCACAGAGCTCTTTTGCCAGCTTCAAATCCGAATCGTAGCCGATTCCCACATCGATATCCAGGCGGCGCCGGTCCTGGGCCGTCACATTGACCAGGCTGTTGTTGGAGAGAACACCGTTAGGGATCACCACTCTCCGGTTATCCGCGGTCAGCAGCGTAGTGTAAAACATCTGCACCTCTGTCACAGTCCCCTCCAGGTTGTCTGCCACATAGATAATATAGTCTCCCACCTTGAAGGGCTTAATCAGGAGCAGCAGCACGCCTCCCGCGAAATTGGACAGGCTGCCCTGGAACGCAAGTCCCGCGGTCAGCCCTGCCGATCCCACCAGCGCCATCACGGAGGTGGTGTCTACTCCGAAGCCGGAAGCGATGAGCATAATCAGCACAAAATAGAAAATCACCTTCAGAAGCGAATCCAGGAACTGCATGACTCCCACATCCGCTCCGGCCCGCTCCATTGAACGGCGGATAATCTTTCTCAAAATCTTTATGAGCCTGGAGCCGGCCAGAAAAACAATCACCGCAAACAGCAGCCGGAGGCCGAAGCTGACCACAGCGGGCAGGTACTGATCCATATATTCCTGGGTCTTGCTGATCTGTTCCGTCACCTGGTTCAGCTCTGTCTGCAGGTTCTCGGATATCTCCGAGGCTGTGGCAGTCAGATACCTCATGCTTTCTTACCGCGTCCTTTCTTCTCTGCAGCCTTTTTCGGCTCCTCTGCCTTCTTCTCCGCCTTCGCAGCTTTCGTATTCTTCACCGGTTCTGCTTTTGCCGACGGCTTTCCCGGGGTTTTCGCCTTCTCCTTTACCGGGGCTTTCTGGGCCGTGCAGGAGAATACGGCAACGCCCATGGGCGGCACTGTGATCTCGATGGAATCCTCTCTTCCGTCACACTCTGATTTCTTTGAGCGCTTCGCCCGTCTGTTGCGCACATCAGAGCCGCCGAAGATCTCGCTGTCACTGTTGAAAATCTCTTTATAGCTTCCCTCAAAGGGAACTCCAATCTTATGCTTCTCATAAACCAGCGGCGAGAAGTTGCAGACCACCAGAAGGGTCTCCTCCGGCTTCTTGGACTGGCGGGTAAATACCAGCATATTCTCGTTGGCTGAGATATTGTTGATCCAGGTAAAGCCGTCCGGATCGTGATCCAGCTGGTAGAGGGCCGGATGCTCCAGACAGAAATGATTCAGCGCCTTCACGTACTCCCGCATGTTTCCATGATCCTGGTACTGCAGAAGATCCCATTCCAGGCTCTGCTTCTCATTCCACTCATCAAAGGTGGCAAATTCCTGTCCCATGAACAGCAGCTTCTTTCCGGGATGCATCATCATAAAGCCGTAGGCGGCCCGCAGATTATCCAGCTTTGAATCCCGGTCCCCCGGCATCTTTCCTACCAGCGTGCCCTTGCCGTGAACCACCTCATCGTGGGAAAGGCTCAGGATAAAATTCTCACTGTAGGCATAGATCATGCTGAAGGTCAGTTCCCCATGGTGCCAGGAACGGAACACCGGATCATAATGCATATAGCCCAGGAAATCGTTCATCCAGCCCATGTTCCATTTGAAGTCAAAGCCCAGCCCGTCTTCCTCCACCGGTCCTGTCACCTTCGGCCAGGCCGTAGACTCCTCCGCAATCAGAAGGGCTCCGTCTTTCCGTTTCTTATAAATCGAGTTCAGATGCTTCAGAAACTCAATAGCCTCCAGATTTTCCTTTCCGCCATAGATATTCGGCACCCACTCTCCGTCATTTTTTCCGTAATCCAGATAAAGCATGGAAGCCACCGCGTCCATGCGGATTCCATCCGCGTGGTATACTTCCGTCCAGTACAGAGCGTTCGCAATCAGGAAATTCTTCACCTGCGGCCGCCCGTAATTGTAGATCAGCGTGCCCCAGTGGGGATGGCTTCCCTTGCGCGGATCCAGATGCTCATACAGGCAGGTCCCGTCAAAGGCCGCCAGTCCGAAGGCGTCTCTGGGGAAATGGGCCGGAACCCAGTCCAGAATCACGCCGATTCCCTGGCTGTGCATGTAATCCATAAAATACATAAAATCCTTGGGAGTGCCGTAACGGGATGTGGGCGCATAATAGCCGGTCACCTGATACCCCCAGGACTCATCCAGGGGGTGCTCCATAATCGGCATCAGCTCCACATGGGTATAGCCCATGTCTTTTACATAATCCGCCAGCATGGGCGCGATTTCCCGGTAATTGTAAAACTCCCGGACCGGCTCCGCTGTTTTCTCTTCAGCGGCTTTCTGTTCTGCCTCCGCTGCCTCAGCGGTAACCGGCTCATCCTCCGGCTCCTCCGCTTCCGGCTTCTTCCAGGAGCCCAGATGCACTTCATAAATCAGAAGCGGCTCTTTCTTATAATCCGTCTTCTTTCTCTTCTCCATCCAGCTGCTGTCGGTCCACGCAAAACCGGACAGATCCGTGACCACGGAAGCGGTATGGGGCCGCAGCTCGGCCTCGTTGGCATAGGGATCTGCCTTCAGCATGGGAAGGCCTCCCTTTGTCTTGATTTCATATTTATAGCAGGCACCGGGCTCAATACCGGGAATAAAAAGCTCAAAAATTCCCGCCTCCTCGATCCGGCGCATGGGATGGCGCCGTCCGTCCCAGAGATTGAAATCTCCGACCACGCTGACACGGCACGCGTTTGGCGCCCATACGGAAAAATAGGTGCCTTTCACGCCCTTGATAATCATGGGATGGGCGCCCATTTTTTCATATATGGTATAATGAATACCCGCCTGAAACTTGTCCAGATCCTTCTGGGTAAATACCTTCGGCTGAAAACGGTAGGCGTCCTCAAGCTCCTGAACCACCCCGTTGTCATACTCTACGCGGAAAAAATATTCCGGAACCGTCTTCCCCGGCAGCAGCGCCGCGAAAAATCCGCCTTCGTCGGCCAGTTCCATCTCATATTCCTTTCCTGACCCCCGGATCACAGCCGTCATCTTCACCGCTGTGGGCAGAAAAGCCTGAATCAGAATCCCGCCGTCCACCTTATGGGGACCCAGAATTTCCTGGGGCTCGTCCTCCTCCGAGTAGACAAGCGCCTCAATGCGGGGCCAGTTCATAAGCTCATATAACCTGTTATCCATACCCTTCTCCTCCTTTTCCAATCCAGATCCTTCCGGCTCCCTCCAGCCTTTCAATGCTCTGCTGTCTGCCGGCGTCTCAGATCAGTCCGTACCTTTCCAGCGCGCGGGCCACGCCATCCTCCCACATTCCTTCGGTCCTGTATTTCGCAGCCCGGAGGACGCTCTCTTCCGCATTGCCCACCGCCGTTCCGTACTGTACATATTGTAACATTTCCAGGTCGTTTGGTCCATCCCCAAATGCATAAGTATTGCAGAGAGGAATGTCAAGTTCTTCCAGAAGAATGCGGATTCCATCCGCCTTGGAGATCCCCTTCGGCATCATTTCCACATAGGGCATGCGCTCATAGCGCGCCAGCTCAAAGGCTCTCTCAAGCTCCGGCACAAGTCTTTCAAAAGCTGCCATGTCCGGTATTTTCGCTGTCAGCTTGCAGGCCCGGTCCGTCAGAAGATCCATCTCCTTTAAGCGCTCCGGATATTCTCTTTCCAGCCGGTCCACGATGGAAAACAGTTCTCTGGTCTCCCGGTCCGGCCTGCAGCTCAAATACTCGGGCCCTTCCAGAACCACACAGCATCCGATCTTTTCCAGACGGGGAACCTGCTGCATCAAAAGCTCATTGGAAATCAGGACATTCCTCAAAATACGCCCTTCATATTCAATATATGTGCCCGCGCCGCAGATCATGCCGGGAAAATCCGGCTCCAGCACCTCCGGAAAGACAGACGGCTTCGGTCTTCCCGTGCACATAACCGGAATGTGGCCGTTTTCCTTCAGCTTCGCAATGGCTTTCCGGGTGCTTTCAGGCATGCCCCGGCCTATCTGGTAAATCGTGCCATCCACGTCGAAAAACACTATCTTCTGTTCCGTATTCATAATTTCAGAAACTCCTCTTCAGAAATCACCGGGATGCCAATCTCCCTGGCTTTTTTTTTTTTTGTGGTAGACGAAGCCGTATCGTTGTTGGTCAGATAATCCGTCTTTCCCGTCACGCTGCCCGTGACCTTTCCGCCCCGCTTTTCAATCAGCTCCTTCAACTCATTCCGGTTCGCAAAATGATTCAGACTGCCGGTCACCACAAAGACCTTTCCCTTCAGATCCTGTACCCCGGCTGTCTCCTCCTTCTCCAGAGTCAGCTCAGAAAGCAGTCGGAAAAATTTTTCCTTTTTCTCCCCATCCGCGAAATATCCGGTAAAGCTGGAAGCGATGACAGGACCCACACCGTCTATGGAGGCCAGCTCCTCCTCGTCCGCGGCCAGCACTTTCTCCACATCATCCTCAAACTGCCGGCAGATCAGCTTTGCGCCGGACAGGCCGATATTGGGAATACCCAGGCTGTAAATCACCTTCGCCAGAGTCGTATTTCTGGCCCTTTGGATACTTGCCATCAGATTCTCATAGGACTTCTCCCCAAAGCCCTCCATCTCCACAATCTCGTCCCGGTACCGGTCCAGGCGGAAGATATCCGCAAACTCATGGATAAAGCCTCTGGCAATGAATTTTTCCAGGGTGGCTTCCGAAAGCCCTTCAATATTCAGGGCGTCCCGGCTCACAAACAGCGTAAAGGACTTGATTTTTTTCGCCTGGCAGTCCGGATTCGTACAGTAAAGGGATTCCACGTCATTGATCTTCCGAATCTCCGTGGCGCCGCCGCAGACCGGACATTTCTCCGGAATGTCCCGCACGCCGCTGCGGGTCTTGTTGTCCGCAATCTGGGGAATGATCATGTTGGCCTTGTAGACCTCGATGGTATCTCCCACGCCCAGCTCCAGGCTCCGCATAATGCTGATATTGTGGACTGAAGCCCGGCTGACCGTAGTTCCCTCCAGCTCCACCGGCTCAAAGACAGCCGCCGGATTGATAAGCCCCGTCCGGGAAGGGCTCCACTCGATTTCCTTTAAGACGGTCTCACGAATCTCGTCCGCCCATTTAAAGGCCATGGAATCCCGGGGAAACTTGGCAGTCTGTCCCAGAGACCGGCCATAAGCAATGTCATCGTAAAGGGCCACCAGGCCATCGGAAGGATACTCATTCTTTTCAATATGAGAGGAAAACCACTGAATAGCTTCATCCAGAGTATCCGCAGTCACCACCTTGTACTCAACCACCTCAAAGCCCTGCTCCTTCAGCCACAGGAATTCCTTCTCATGGGAGTTCTCAAAATCCACGCCGTCCGCCCGGACCAGGGAAAAGGCAAAGAAGTGCACACTCCGCTTTGCGGTAATCTCATTATTCAGCTGACGCACAGAGCCGCTGCACAGATTTCTCGGATTCTTATAACGGGCGTCCGCCTCGGGAATCTCCTCGTTGATCCGCTCAAACTCCTTGTAGCCAATCACTGCCTCTCCCCGCAGAACCAGCTCTCCCTGAAACGGAATTTTAAGGGGGATATTGCGGAACACCCGGGCATTGTTTGTGATAACCTCGCCCACCTCGCCGTTTCCTCTCGTAACCGCCTTAAACAGTTCCCCGTCCCGGTAGGTCAGCACAATCGTAAGACCGTCCATCTTCCAGGAAAGAAGGGTCCTGTGGGGTCCGATCCATTCTTTTAAGGCTTCCGTATCCTTGGTCTTGTCCAGAGACAGCATAGGCCGCTCATGGCGCTCCTTTGGAAGCTCGCTCAAGACCTCATAGCCCACATGGACCGTAGGGCTGGAGGCCAGAGTAGTTCCTGTCTCCTTCTCCAGACAGACCAGCTCATCATAGAGGGCGTCATACTCATAGTTGGTCATAATCTCGTCCGCTTCCTGATAATAGGCCCGTCCGGCCCTGTTCAGAAGCTCCACGAGTTCTTTCATTCTCTTCTTTTTTTCTTCCATATTCATTTTTATATCCATTTTTATCCTCATTTTTATTCCCGGGAAAGGGAGGAAAAGCCCCTTTCACCGGCCAAACAGCGGGTATCTATTCCCTGGAATCCTTAATCAGATCCAGAAGCTCCGCCATTTCCCTGTCCGTCACCTTCCGCCAGGTTCCCGGCTTCATGCCCTTCAGCTCGATATTCAGGACCCGGACCCGCTTGAGATTTTCCACCCGGTAGCCCAGAGCCTCGCACATCCGGCGTATCTGCCGGTTCAGCCCCTGGGTCAGAATAATGCGGAAATTCTTCTTTCCCAGTTTTTCCACCTGGCAGGGTCTTGTCACCGTATCCAGGAGCACTTCTCCCTTCTCCACCTTGCGGATGCGCACACCCTTTCTCATCTGCTCCAGAAAAGCGTCCGTCACCGGCTTATTTACGGCAACCAGATACTCCTTTTCATGACGGTTGGAGGAGCGCATCATCCGGTTAACCAGACTTCCGTCATTGGTCATCAGAATCAGGCCCTCTGAATCCTTGTCCAGTCTTCCAATAGGGAAAATCCGTACCGGATAACCCACATAGTCCACAATATTGCGCTTTTCCCTGCGGTCTGTTGTACAGATTACTCCCTCAGGCTTGTATACAGCCAGAAGCACCCGTTCCTCCCTTTCTCCGCCAATCACCTGTTTTCCCACCTGGATCTCCTGATCCGGCCGGACCTTCATACCCATCACAGCAGGGCGGCCGTCTACCAGGACCTTTCCTGCCTCTATCAGTCTGTCCGCCTCCCGGCGCGAGCATACGCCGGCTTCACTTAAAGCCTTATTCAAACGAATCTCTTCCACGTTCGTATTCCTTTCTGCTGATTTATACGCGTTCCCGCAGGACTTATTATAGTGGATTCCGGAATGGGAAGCAAGAAAATTAAAGAGGAGAGCGCAAATTCCTCAGCCGCGTGTTTTTTACGCCGCGCAGCCTCTTCCGCCGCGCAAAAAATGGATTACCGGCTCTTCGGGGTCCGTTTTCTGTTTTCAGGAATAAAAAGGGAGCCATTGCTCCATAGATGATTACTCATCTATTTTGCAACGGCCCCTTTCTTTTCATCATTCCATATAGCTCTATTCGGATTAGCAGATACCCTGTGCCAGCATCGCGTCCACAACCTTCTCAAAGCCTGCGATGTTTGCTCCTACCACATAGTTCTTCGCGTAGCCGTAACGCTCTGCCGCGTCAGCCATGTTGTGGCAGATGTTTACCATGATGCCCTGCAGTTTCGCGTCAACCTCCTCGAAGGTCCAGCTCAGACGCTCGCTGTTCTGGGACATCTCAAGAGCAGAAGTAGCCACGCCGCCTGCGTTTGCTGCCTTACCCGGCGCAAACAGAACGCCATGCTGCTGCAGGTACTCGGTAGCCTCCAGAGTGGTCGGCATGTTCGCGCCCTCAGCTACCGCGATGCATCCGTTCTCTACCAGCTGCTTTGCGTCATCCAGAAGCAGCTCGTTCTGGGTAGCGCAGGGAAGACCAAGATCTACCTTGATGCTCCATACGCCGCGTCCCTCATGGTACTCGGAATTCGGACGATAGTTCTTGTACTCGGTCAGACGCGCTCTCTTCACCTCTTTGATTTCCTTCAGAGCTGCCACGTCAATGCCTTCCGGATCGTATACCCAGCCGTTGGAATCGCTGCAGGTCACAACCTTTACGCCCAGCTGCTGTGCCTTTTCGATGGCGTAGATAGCCACGTTTCCGGAACCGGATACTGCTGCTGTCTTTCCTGCGATGTCGATGCCGTTCATCTTCAGCATCTCCTGGGTCAGGTAGAGGAGTCCGTAGCCGGTAGCCTCGGTTCTCGCAAGAGATCCGCCGTAGGAGAGACCCTTTCCGGTCAGCACGCCCTCATAGCGTCCTGTCAGTCTCTTGTACTGTCCGTACATGTATCCGATCTCTCTTGCGCCTGTTCCGATATCACCGGCCGGTACGTCTGTATTCTCTCCGATATGACGATACAGCTCTGTCATGAAGCTCTGGCAGAATGCCATTACCTCTCTGTCAGATTTGCCCTTCGGATCAAAGTCGGAACCACCCTTGCCTCCGCCGATGGGAAGTCCGGTCAGGGAATTCTTGAAGATCTGCTCAAAGCCCAGGAACTTGATGATTCCAAGGTTTACAGACGGATGAAGACGAAGTCCTCCCTTGTACGGTCCGATTGCGCTGTTGAACTGTACACGGTATCCTGTATTGACATGTGCCTGTCCCTTGTCATCCACCCACGGAACACGGAACTTAATCTGGCGCTCCGGCTCAACCAGACGCTCCAGAAGAGCCTCCTTGCGGAACTTCTCCTCATTTGCGTCCACAACCGGACGTAAAGACTCCAGAACTTCTTTTAC
>CALWAZ010000017.1 GCA_944375725.1 uncultured Merdimonas sp.
ACAAGCGTGCTGGATATGATTACAGCCTTTATCGCCCTGGTGGCCGCCATTGCCCTGCTGGTAGGCGGAATCGGCGTCATGAATATCATGCTGGTTTCCGTCACCGAGCGGACCCGGGAAATCGGAATCCGCAAGGCCCTGGGAGCGAGAACAGGATCGATTATGATGCAGTTCCTGGCGGAATCCGCCATCATCACCTGCATTGGAGGCGTCATCGGCATCGTGCTGGGTCTTCTGGGAGCCTATGGAATCTGTTCCCTTCCCATGCTGGGCATCGCGCCGGATATCAGTGTGGGTACGATTCTGCTGGCCACTCTGTTCTCTTCCGGAGTCGGCATCTTCTTCGGCATCTATCCGGCCAAGAAAGCCGCGCGGCTGAATCCGATTGAGGCGCTGAGAAGAAATTGACAAGATTATATGAGGAGTCATTACAAGATGTCCGGCCGGAATATTCCGGCCGGATGTTTTTGGTTTGCGCGCCCCAGCAGGCTTCCTGCAAATCAGCCGCGTAAAATCTTAAAAAAGTCTAAATTTGGCTGTTCTGCTTGAAATAACAGGAATTTTGTAGTACGATAGCCTCACCGATTCATCCGGCCGTTCAGCCGGTGAGAATTTCAGAAGGCGGATTTCTCCGCCGGATTTTATCCCAGACAAAAGACAATCAAATACAGACAGGAAGGGGGAGACGCGGATGTGCTGAAAACAGGCTCTGTCCTTGACGGAAAGTACCGGATATTAAGTGTCATTGGCAGAGGCGGCATGAGTGTCGTCTATCTGGCCATGAATGAGAAGGCGAACAAATTCTGGGCTGTCAAGGAGATGAAGGAGGAGGACGGCGTAAAGGCCGCTCTGGACAGGCAGGAGATGGAAATGATGAAGAGACTGCGCCATCCTTCCATTCCGAGCATTGTAGACGTGATTGAGGATGGAGAGACACTTCTGATTGTCATGGATTATGTGGAAGGACTTTCCCTGGATACACTGCTCCGGGAACAGGGACCTCAGCCCCAGGAGAAGGTGCTGGAATGGGCAAAGCAGCTTTGCGGGGCGTTTGTCTATCTGCACGGCAGAAAGCCGCCGGTGATTTACCGGGATTTGAAGCCTGCCAATGTAATAGAGAGGCCGGACGGAACGGTGGCCTTGATTGATTTCGGGGCAGCCAGAGAATACAGGCCGGAGCGGATGCAGGATACGGTATTGCTTGGGACCAGAGGGTACGCGGCGCCGGAGCAGTATGAGGGAACCGGGCAGAGTGATGCCAGGACGGATATTTACTGCCTGGGTGTGATGATGTTCCAGCTTCTGACAGGAGAGAACCCTCACAGGCTGCGCCCGCTCAGGGAGTGTAATCCCACTCTTTCCGCCGGGCTGGAAGCTGTCGTGGGCAGATGTACCAGAGTGCGGAAAGAGGAGCGGTATCAGACTGCGGCAGAGCTTTTGTATGCCCTGGAGCATTACCAGGAGCAGGACAGGGCTTACCATAGAGCGCAGACGGTGAAGGTGCGCCGCTTCGGGGCCTGGCTGGCGGGAACTCTTTTTCTGGGAGCGGCAGCCGGCATGTTTTTCGGCATGGAGGCCCATGTGCGTGGAAGCAGCTATGAGGCATATCTGCTGGCGGCCGGAAATTCTGTGGACAAGGAAGAGGAGATTGAAAACTATGTGAGGGCGGTGCGGCTGAAGCCTTCCCGGGAGGAGGCCTGGCTCGGCCTTCTTGAGGAGGGATTTCTGGATGATGAGCTTCTGACAGAGGAGGAAAGCAGCAGACTGCGCTCGATTTTGATTCAATATACAGAAAACGGCCGTACCTGCGAAGCTTCGTTCCGGGAAAATGAGAGGGGCTATGCCCGCTTTGCCTACGAGGCGGGGCTTGCGTATTTTTACAAATATGAGGATAAGGAAAATAAGAAAAATGCGGCAGCTTACCTGAAGCTTGCGGCAGATTCCGGAAAGCTGGAAAAGAACCGGGAAGAGAGGGCAAGGCGCCTCTGCCTGATTGCGGGCTATTATGCCCGGATTGGAAAAACAGACGCGGCAGGGGATACCTTTGTGAGCGCCCGGGACTACTGGGAAGATTTGAAGGCTCTGTCGGAAGGAGATCTGGTGGAGGAAGATAATGAGCGGACAGCTCTTGTGATGTATGCGGAGCTGGCAGGCCAGATCGTGTCAAGAGCCCGGGAATTTCGGGACGCGGGTGTCGGAAAGGAGGAAATGCTGGAGCAGCTGGCGCAGGCAGAAAAGCGGCTGGACTCGGATTTTGACCAGGAAAGCTTCCGGACACAGCCGCTGCTGGAAAAGGAGATCGAGGAACTGAGGCAGGCGCTCTGCCAGGCGGAGCGGGTGCTGGATTCAGCGTTTGAACAGGAGGAAAGCTGAATGCAGGAGATTTTAACAGAGCTTGAATTTTACCATGGATTGTTTCTGCTGTGTCTTGCGGGAGCGGTGGTGTCCGCCGCGGGAGCGGCAGCGGTGTTTTTCCGGGCGGATACCCGCAGAGCGCTGGAGTATCTGACAGGCCGGAAGGCGAAAAAGGAGATTCGAAGACTGGAAAAGGAGGCTGATCCGGACAGAGCTGCGGAGCTTCTGGCAGGAGAAGAAGCTGAGCGGAAAAGGGAAGAGCGGACAGAGGAAGAGTTCACAGAGTTTCTCCCCGGCATGGGGAAAAGAAAGGGGGATAGGAAGGATTGCTGAAAGGAAAAATTCCGCTGTTCTTCCTGGTGTCAGTGCTGTTATGCATGGGGACGGAAGAGACTGAGGCGGCTCAGACAGCGGCTGATATGGGAGAAATCCGGGTGCTCTACTCGGCGGACAAAGAGCTGGCCTGGGAGGAAAAGGAGGCTGCGGCAGGCGCTGAGCTTTTTGCGGGACAGGGACAGAGCCCGGAGGAGGCAGCGGAAAATCAGGAGCCCCTGTTTTCCCGAAGTTTTACGGAGGCTGTGCTGTATATCCGGAAGGAGGGCCAGGGTATCGGAACAGTGGAATACAGCTTCTGCGGGGAGAGAGGGACTGCTCTGC
The DNA here is from genome assembly GCA_944375725.1 of uncultured Merdimonas sp. GTDB lineage: Bacteria > Bacillota > Clostridia > Lachnospirales > Lachnospiraceae > Laedolimicola. The sequence continues at coordinate 3,013 of CALWAZ010000017.1, forward strand.
CGGAGGGAGAGACTTCCCTGAACGGCCTGCAGTATGAGATTGTTTCCCTGAAGCTGGAACAGGAAGGAGGACCGGGCCGGCTGCTTCTTACAGGAATCACCGGCCGGGACGAAGCCGGGACGCCGGGCATCTCGGAAGCTGTACTCCTGGAAGGAGACAGGCTTCTGGCGGTGGACAGGACAGCTCCGTCGGTGCGGACGGAATGCAATACTGCTGCCATGGAGGAAGAAACCCGGAAATATTATGGAAGCCGGGACAGGGAAGAGGAGCAGATCCGGCTGATCTTTACGGAAGCCTTTTATGAATGTCAAAGGACGGAGGAAGGAAACCCTGTAAGACCGGAACTGTCTGTATTGAAAGACGGCGCGCGGCTGAGCAGGGAGGAGACGGCAGACTGGATCGTCTGGGAAAGTTTTGAGGATGAAGAGATCTCCGCGCAGATTACGCTTCCCTATGAGGAGGGGCAGGAGGTTTCCTATCAGGTGGAGGCGGTATACCGGGACGCGGCAGGAAACCAGCTGGTATCCGCGGAGGATTCCTTTGGCCGGATGACGGATCCGGAGCAGGGAGTTTTCCAGACGGGGACGCTGATTCTCGACCGAAAAGGACCGGAGCTTCTTTCCTTTGAGGCAGAGGGAAACTGCGTGCAGCAGGTGGAATGGGACGGCGGCAGCATCCCTCTGTATCAGAACAGGGAAGGGGCGGATCTGATATTACGGTTTTCGATTGAGGAAGAGGAAGACTGGCGGACAGATATGCTCAGGATTCAGATTCGGGATCTGGCAGAAGACAGCGCGGACGGAGAATTTCAGGGAAATGACGGGAGAATCCGCTGGCTCCATGAGGGAAGAAAGCATACGGCAGAGCTGGAGCTGGAAGGAGAAGAGGGAAAGGAGAGCGTCCTCGCTCTCAGTCTTGAGCTTCGGGACCGGGCCGGAAATCCTCTGACTGACGGAAGGGCAGAAGAGTCTGAAACAGAGATTTCGGGTACAGTACAGGAAGAAGAGGGCCTTTTTGCCAGCACACCGTTTATTCTGGATCATAAAGCCCCTCTGCTTGGCGTAGCCTATACGGAAGCAGAAAGAGTCGTGAGGGATGGAAAGGATCTCCCGGATGTCGGACGCTGGCAGCAGGACTGTGTTTCTTATTACAGGGGAAATATCACAGTGAGCATTCTGTTACAGGATACATACGGAATCCCTGCGGAGGCAGGTGAGGGAGAGCCATTGAGACCGGACAATCTGGAGGCTGTTCTGGTAAGGGAGGATAGCAGTTCTCCGGAAAGCGGAAAAGAGACAGAGGCCCGGATTTTCTGGGAAAAGGCAGAAAACGGCGTATGGACAGGCAGTCTTACCATAGAAGAGGAAGGAGATTTCCGCCTGCTTCTTTCCTGCCGGGACGCGGCGGGCAATCCGGCCGCCCCAGACGAATCGAAGGCAGATGCAGTGCAGGGAACCCTGGAAGAAGGACGCTATGAAGGGCCTCTGCTGGTTCTGGACCGGACCGCGCCTGTGGTGTCTCTGCGGTATTCAAAGGAACCGTCTGCGGTCTGGCAGAACAGAAAATTTTTCTCCGAAGCTGTCTCTCTCCGTGTGGCTGTGAAGGAGAGGAATTTCCGGGTCCAGGAGTTCAAGGAGGCTCTTCTTGGCTTTGCGGCTGAAAACAGCAGAGGTGAAAGCTTAAAGGAGCAGACCGATCTTGAAAAATTTCTCCGGAAGCTCCCGGATGCGGAGGTCAGCCGGGGAGAATGGAGCGTGGAACTGCCTCTGACTCAGGACGCGGTCTATGAAATCGCTCTCGGATTTTCTGATTTAGCCGGAAACAGGGCAGTCCTGGAAGGGACCAAGATGGAAAGCGGCGCAGTACATCAGGAGGTTCCCGTGGTGGATACAAAGGCGCCGGAAGAAGAGGCCTTTACCTGCGGGTCTGGAAAGATGGTGAATTATCTGCCCTCAGGCTGGCTGTTTTCCGGAGAAAAAATGACTTTAAGCCTGACCGGGCAGGATGAAACCGGGGGAATCCGCAGAATCCGGTTTATTCTGACGGATGAATATGGGGAGGAGACAATCAGGACCCGGACATTTGAGCCTTTGGCGGAGGGTACCTTTGCTGTGGAAGTCCCTGGAGGGGATGCTTCCACTGGTCCGGTTTCCGGCGGGCAGGATGGAGGAGAAGATTTCCGCGGTACAGTGAGAATGGAGCTGTACGACTGGGCCGGGAACAGCAGGGTAACGGTCAGAAACTGCGTGGTAGAAGGAGAAGAACGGCACAGCCAGGAGGGGAAGGCGGTGATTGAGCCTCTTACCCGCCCATCCCGCAGAGCTGGCGGGATGGATTATTATAATACAGATGTGGCTTTCCGTCTGACTGTGAAGGATACCTGTTCCGGCCTGGGAAGAGTCTGGTATTCCGCGGGAAATACCCTATCCGGCAGTGAGGAGTATGAGAGGGCGGCGGGAACGGATCTGCGGGCTTCTCCTTCCCGGGAACTGATTTATGAGTTTTCCCGGGAGCTGACTCTGGACGCTTCTGCGAACAACCAGAATGATATCCGGATTCAGGCGGCTTATGAGGACCAGACAGGCCATGAGGGAGCGGCAGAGTACCGCTGCCATATTGATGTGGCGGTTCCGGAAATTACAGTCCGGTATGATTTGAATGAACCGGAAAACGGCAGATATTACACTCAGCCGCTCACGGCTGTGGTTACTATCCGGGAACGGAACTTTGATGAAAGAGATGTGGAGTTTGGGATTACAAGCTCCGAAGGGGATATGCCGGAAATCAGCGGCTGGAGCTCCTCGGGAAGCGGGGATGACACTCTTCACACATGTACGGTGGTTTTTACAGAAGATGGAGATTATACCTTTACAGTGGCGTTTCAGGATTTGGCAGGCAACCGGGCTGTCTATGACCGGATAGACGCATTTACCATTGACCGGACGGCGCCTGAGCTTGAGGTGTCCTGGGACAATGAGGACAGCCGGAACGGAGTTTACTATAAAGACAGCCGGACGGCGTTTATTACCATCCGGGAGCGGAACTTTGATGAAAACAGGATCCGTGTGGAGGCTGTGACAGAGGGAGACGCAGAAGAGGAGGAGAATATTCCTGCGCTGTCTTCCTGGAGCCATGAGGGGGACCGGCATACGGCTCAAATCGTATTTTCGGAGGATGGAAGGTACCGGCTTTATGTGGAAGGAGAGGATCTGGCCGGAAATATACTGGAGGCTTATGAGACAGAGCTCTTTGTGATCGATCGGACTCCGCCCCGGCTTGAGATTTTTGGCGTTCAGGACCGGTCGGCAAATGCCGGAGAGGTATGCCCGGGAATCCGGTATTCCGATATCAATCAGGATCCGGACACAGTGGAGATTCTTCTCACAGGCAGTCAGAACGGAGAAGTCCGGTGGGAAGGAAGCTGGATATCGCTGGAGAGGGGCGCGGAGCTCAAGATGGAAGACTTTCCCCATGTACGGGAAGCGGATGATATGTATACGCTTCAGGTTTCTGCGGGAGATCTGGCCGGAAACAGCAGCCAGGCCAGGATACTCTTTTCTGTAAACCGCTTTGGCTCGGTCTATACCCTTGGCGCGGAGACGGAGGCTCTTGCGGGGAAAAACGGAAGCTTCTATACGAATCGGGAACAGGATATTGTCCTTATAGAGACCAATGTGGATATGCTGGAATTCCGGGAGGTCATCTGCAGCCATGACGGGAAGCTGGCAGTTATGGAGGAGGGCAGAAACTATACCGTGGAGGAATGTGGAGAATCATCCGGCTGGAAGCAGTATACCTATATTATAGGAAAGGAAAATTTTACGGAGGAAGGAAGCTATCTTCTGACTGTCTATTCGGAAGACCGGGCGGCCAATGTGTCAGACACGGGCTCAAAGGGAAAAACCATAGGATTTGCGGTGGATAAGACAGCGCCTGATATATTGATTTCCGGGGCGGATGACGGCGGCAGATACCGGGAGGGCAGCAGGGAGCTGACGCTGGACATAGAGGATAATATGCAGCTTCAGCAGGTCTGCGTGAATCTGAATGGCCAGGAACGGATCTATACGGCGGCAGAGCTGGAAGAAAACGGCGGAAGAATTACCCTTCGGATTCCCGCGGAAAACAGCTGGCAGGAGCTGACAGCCACAGCCTGTGACAGAGCGGGGAACAGTGAGCGGTCAGAGACGCTCCGCCTGCTTGTCACACCCAATCTGCTTGTCCAGTTCCTGATGAACAAGTCGGCTTTTTATACTGCGGCGGGCATCCTGCTGGTTCTGGAAGGAGCGGTTCTGGGATGTCTGTATGTCCGGGCACAGCGCGGAAAAAATGAGGAAAAAGAGCTATAAAAAGCTGTTGACACGAAATGAGGAATGTGCTATGATAACCCAGTGACAGCAAGCAGAGTATCCACTCTCACCTCAGCGCAGACGGCGTCTCGGGTTTATAATTATCGGTATGACGGGTATAGAAGATACCCTGCATTTTGATATTTCAAGTGGATAGTCTGACTATCCACTTTTTCTTTCTTAATAAGGAGGGTACTACAATTAGCGATTTAATGATTAACGAACAGATCCGGGATAAGGAGGTCCGCCTCATCGGGGTGAACGGCGAGCAGCTGGGAATCATGTCTGCGAGAGACGCTATGCGGATCGCCCGGGAAGCAGAGCTTGATCTGGTAAAGATTGCGCCGACGGCAAAGCCGCCTGTGTGCAAGATCATCGACTACGGAAAATTCAAATACGAGCAGGCCAGAAAAGAGAAAGAGGCCCGCAAAAAGCAGAAAACGATTGAGATTAAGGAAGTTCGTTTGTCACCGAATATCGAGGAGAACGACCTGAATACCAAGGTAAGCGCGGCCAGGAAGTTCA
>CALWAZ010000018.1 GCA_944375725.1 uncultured Merdimonas sp.
AGAGGAGTGTAATGAAAATGGCAGTACCCTTTAACCACCGGGCGGTGGAAGAGAAATGGCGTAAGAGATGGGAAGAGCATCCGGTAAACGTCAATGACGGAAAGAAGCCGAAATACTATTGTCTGGATATGTTCCCCTATCCGTCAGGAAACGGACTTCATGTGGGACACTGGAGAGGCTATGTCATCAGTGATGTATGGAGCCGTTATAAGCTGATGCAGGGACATTATATTATTCATCCCATGGGCTGGGATGCGTTCGGACTTCCTGCGGAGAACTACGCGATTAAGATGGGCATCCATCCGGCGATCTCCACAGCGCAGAATATCAAGAATATCAAAAAGCAGATCAATGATATCGCAGCCCTTTACGACTGGGATATGGAAGTAAACACTACCGATCCGAAGTTCTACAAATGGACCCAGTGGATCTTTGTTCAGATGTTCAAAAAGGGACTGGCTTACGAGAAGGAGTTCCCCATCAACTGGTGCCCCTCCTGTAAGACAGGACTTGCAAACGAAGAGGTGGTAAACGGCGTCTGCGAGCGCTGCGGCACTCCTGTGACCAAGAAAAATCTGCGTCAGTGGATGCTGAAGATCACAGCTTACGCAGATCGTCTTCTGAATGATCTGGACAAGCTGGACTGGCCGGAGAAGGTAAAGAAGATGCAGACCGACTGGATCGGAAAATCCTACGGCGCCGAGGTGGAGTTCCCGGTGGACGGAAGTGATAAGAAGATCACGGTTTACACCACCAGACCAGATACTCTGTACGGAGCTACCTTTATGGTGCTGGCTCCGGAGCATGAGCTGGCGAAAGAGCTTGCCACAGACGAGACGAGAGCGGCTGTGGAGGACTATATTTTCAAATCTTCCATGCGTTCCAACGTGGATCGCGTACAGGACAAGGAGAAGACCGGCGTCTTCACCGGAAGCTACTGCATCAATCCCATGAACGGAGCGAAGCTTCCCATCTGGCTGTCCGACTATGTACTGGCTGACTATGGTACAGGAGCCATCATGTGCGTGCCGGCTCATGATGACCGTGACTTTGCGTTCGCGAAGAAATTCGATCTCCCGATCATCCAGGTTATCGCAAAGGATGGAAAAGAGATTGAAAATATGACAGAGGCCTATACCGAGGCCAGCGGAACCATGATCAATTCCGGTGACTGGAACGGCATGGAGTCTGCGGTTCTGAAAAAGGAAGCGCCCCATATTATCGAGAAGATGGGCGTCGGAAAGAAGACGGTAAACTATAAGCTGCGTGACTGGGTATTCTCCCGTCAGCGTTACTGGGGTGAGCCGATCCCGATCGTTCACTGCCCGCACTGCGGCAATGTGCCGGTGCCGGAGGATCAGCTTCCTCTGGAACTTCCGGAGGTGGAAAGCTATCAGCCTACCGGAACAGGCGAGTCTCCGCTGGCAGCTATTGACAGCTGGGTAAATACCACCTGTCCGGTCTGCGGCGCTCCGGCCAAGAGAGAGACAAACACGATGCCCCAGTGGGCGGGTTCCTCCTGGTACTTCCTCCGTTATGTGGACAACCACAATGACAAGGAGCTGGTAAGCCGTGAGAAGGCAGACAAGTATCTGCCGGTAGATATGTATATCGGCGGTGTGGAGCATGCGGTGCTGCATCTGCTTTACTCCCGGTTCTACACCAAGTTCCTGTACGACATCGGAGTGATTGGCTTTGACGAGCCCTTTACGAAGCTGTTCAACCAGGGTATGATCACCGGAAAGAACGGCATCAAGATGAGCAAGTCCAAGGGCAATGTGGTATCCCCGGATGACCTGATCCGCGATTACGGCTGCGATTCCCTGAGAATGTACGAGCTGTTCGTGGGACCGCCCGAGCTGGACGCAGAGTGGGATGACAGAGGAATCGACGGCGTATCCCGCTTCCTGAAGCGTTTCTGGAATCTGGTTCTGGACAACAAGGATAAGGGAACCAAAGAGACGCCGGAGAGCGTGAAGCTGCGCCACAAACTGGTTTATGACATCACTACCCGTCTGAACAGCTTCAGCCTGAATACGGTTATCTCCGGATTCATGGAGTACAACAATAAGATGATCGATCTGGCAAAACGCCAGGGCGGTATCGACAAGGAGACTCTGGAGACAGCTGTGACGCTGCTGGCGCCCTTCGCTCCCCATGTGGCAGAAGAGCTCTGGGAGCAGCTGGGCCATAATGAGACCGTCTTTGGACACGGCTGGCCGGATGCGGATGAGGAAGCCATGAAGGACGACGAGATCGAGATCGCCGTTCAGGTCAACGGAAAGACCAGAGGCACAGTGACGATCCCCACCAGCATTTCCAAGGAAGACGCCCTTGCGGCAGGAAAGGCCGCGGTACCGGAGTGGCTGAAGGGAACCATCGTAAAAGAAATTTACGTGCCCGGAAGAATCCTGAATTTTGTAGTGAAATAAGGCAAAAAGACTGTAAAGTGTCATGAAAAATGGCGTGGATAGTGGAGACATTATCTGCGCCGTTTTTTAAATTTGAAAAGAAGTGTGAATTTCAGGAGGATATGGTATAATGTCGGAAGACATTATACCAAGCCGAATGGCATCCCCCGGAGGGGCCATATCCGGAGGATATGGTATAATGTCGGCAGGAAAAGAGAGTGTGGAGGAAAACACGGATGTATGAACTGATACAGATTTCGGAACACGATTATTACATACAGAGCCCGGCGAAAATCGGGCTGGTAAAGCTGAACGATACAGAGGTCTGTCTGATTGACAGCGGCAATGACAAGGACGCAGGGCGGAAGGTCAGGAAGATTCTGGATGAAAATGGATGGACGCTGAAAGCCATCTATAATACACACTCCAACGCAGATCATATCGGCGGCAATAAGTATCTCCAGGGGCAGACGGGATGCAAAATCTACGCGCCTGGAATCGAGTGTGATTTTACAAGGCATCCGGTTCTGGAGCCTTCTCTGCTGTACGGCGGCTATCCATGTAAAGAGCTGAGACATAAGTTCCTGCTGGCTCAGGAGAGTGACGCGGAATATCTGACGAAAGAGACTCTTCCGGAGGGATTTGAGCTGATTCCGCTGCCTGGACATTTCTTTGATATGGCGGGTTTCCGGACCCCGGATGATACGGTGTATCTGGCAGACTGCCTTTCCAGCCGGGAGACCCTGGAAAAATATCAGATTGGCTTTATCTATGATGTGGCGGCCTATCTGAATACTCTGGAAAAGGTAAAGACACTGAAAGCCAGAATCTTTGTGCCGGCCCACGCGGAAGCGGCGGAGGATATCACAGAACTGGCCCAATATAATATTGATAAAGTGAATGAAACAGCAGATAAAATTCTGGGTCTTTGTAAGGAACCCCTTGGCTTTGAGGCGATTCTGCAGCGTCTGTTTACGGAATACAGCCTGTCCATGAATTTTGAGCAGTATGTTCTTGTGGGAAGCACGGTCCGATCCTATCTGGCATGGCTGAAGGACACGGGAAGAGTGAATGCGGTGTTTGAGAAGAATCTTCTGCTCTGGGAACGGTTATGAATATAAGAAAAGAGGGGGGAGCCGGATGATAACGTTTCAGAAATGAAACAAGATTCCGGCGGTATGTATTATGCGTGAAGAAATCAATGATAAGACAGAACAGAAAGGAGAAGAGCTGAAAGAGCTCGTGCCCCAGCTGGAGGAAAAATTCCGGGTGACGGTCTGGAACCGTCTGCTGATGCTGGCCCGCTGGCTGATTTTCGCGGCGCTGACGGGAATCATTCTGGGGCTTGTGGGAACTGCCTTCGCTAAAGGCGTGGAGCTGGCCACGGAATTTCGTATGGGCCATCCGTGGATTCTGTTTGGCCTCCCGATAGCGGGTCTGGTGATCGTCTGGATGTACCACTGGGAAAGAAAACAGGAGAGAAGCAGCACCAATATGGTGCTGGACGCGATTCACGCGGAGCGGGAGATTCCCCTGAAGACGGCGCCTCTGATCTTTGCGGCGACGATTCTGACCCATCTGTTTGGCGGATCTGCGGGACGTGAGGGAGCGGCCCTGCAGCTGGGCGGAAGCATCGGAAATTTCCTGGGAAAAGTTTTGCGGATCGATGAAAACGACAGACGGGTCATGATTATGTGCGGCATGAGCGCGGCATTTTCGGCGCTGTTCGGCACACCCATGGCGGCCGCGGTCTTTTCCATGGAAGTGGTGAGCGTCGGGATCATGTACTATGCGGCCCTCGTTCCCTGTGTGGTGGCTTCCTATACAGCCTATGGAACAGCCTGTTATTTCGGCCTTACCGGAGAACGGTTTGCTCTCGGTACTCTGCCCGATTTTACTTTACTGAGTGCCGGCAAAATCCTGATTCTCGGCCTCTGCTGCGCGGCAGTCAGCATTCTTTTCTGTGTGGTGCTGCATAAAACGGAAGAGCTTTTTGCGGAAAAATTCAGGAATGCCTATCTGCGGGCCGTGGTTTCCGGCTGCCTGCTGATCGTTCTGACACTGATTCTCGGAACGACAGATTATCTGGGGACAGGCATGCAGATTGTAGAACAGGCGGTAGTGGAAGGGAAGGCCTTTTGGGGCGCGTTCCTTCTGAAAATTCTGTTTACGGCAGTCACTCTCTCCGGCGGCTTTAAGGGCGGCGAGATTGTCCCTTCCTTCTTTGTGGGAGCAGCCTTTGGCTGCGTATTTGGCCAGCTGTTTCACATCTCTCCCTCTTTGGCGGCGGCCTGCGGGATGGCGGCTGTTTTCTGCGGCGTTACAAACAGTCCGATTTCCTCTCTGCTGATCAGCCTGGAGATGTTTGGATTTGAAGGCGCGCCCTTCTTTTTCCTGGCGGTTGCAGTCAGCTACATGCAGTCTGGCTATTACGGCCTGTACCGCAGCCAGAAAATTATGTATTCTAAGGTGAAAACAAAATTTATCAACCGCAATGCAAAGGAATAACCGGGCCTGGCTGCAGAGCCGATTTGATTCGGATACGAGACAGACGGAGAGCCGGCCATTCCCGAAAGAAACCCTCTGAGGACACCGGTACTTAGACGGCCGGGGCGCTTTTCCCCGGGCGTCTTATGTATCCGCTGCGTCCGAGGGGAGCGCAAGCGCGTTTCTGCCGGGAATGGCCGGCTCGTATTACTTCATAAAGCTCTTTGCCAGCTGCACCATCTGTTCCATCCGCGCCACCTCTTCCGCGGATTTTCCCTGCTTCAGAGCTTCAAAGAGCTGGTTGAATTCATCCTGGGTCATTGGATGATCAGACTGGCGGGCAGCATTCATAAGTTTCTGAAAATCATTTGGGTTCATCTCTTCACTCCCTTCCGGCGGAGACTGGGAAAAGGCTTCCTGGTTCCCGGAGGCGGACGGCCCTGCCTGCATGCCGGACTGAAACTCGGACATCATATTGGAATACTGGATATAAGTGGTGATCATTTCCATAATCCGTATTATGGAGTCGATTTTCCGGTTCAGTTCATTGCATTTTTTCTGGACATCGTAGAGTATTTTATAACCGTCGTTTCCCAGGCACATACAGTCCCCTCCCGTTCCCTACAGTATATGTGCAGGAAGAAAAAGTATGAATATAATAAAGAGATGAGAGCTGCTTCTGACAGGCCTGCGCGTGTCTGAAACAGGCGGAAAGGAGGAAAAATATGCCCTGTCTTGTGATAGATGAGACCAGCGTATATGAGCTGGATGAGGACTGTATGCGGAAAAAGAAAAGAGAGAAAAAAGAGACAGAAGAATCGGAAAAAGCGGAGAAAAAGCGGGAAAAATAAAAATCGGGAATCCCATGTGGGATTCCCGACCGGTTAAGGCAGAAGTTTGTGAAATCAGCAGCAGCTGTTTCCGCATCCGTTTCCACCGAGGAAGCCGCCGTTTCCGCCGCATCCGCCGCAGCAGAACAGCAGAAGGATGATCCACAGGTAGCTGTTGTCGCCGCATCCGTTTCCGCCAAACCATCCGCCATTTCCGCCGCAGCAGGAAGACAGAATCAGAAGCCAGATCAGGGTGCTGCAGCAGCTGTTGCTATTGTTGTCGGAGCAGCCGCATCCACAGTTTGTAGCAGTTAAATCACTCATGAGAAATCCTCCAGAAAAAATAATTATTTACAATCTCATAGTATGTGGGAGCAGAGAATGTGTGAATAAAAGGCCGGCGCTCTCTGAGGGCGCTTACAAGAAATTTACTTGTATAACAGAAGGTTTTGTGAGAAAATAAGAAAATGAAAAACTTATCATAAAACAGGAAGGAAGCGTAATTATGCCTGCAGTATATGCGCATTACAAATTCGGACGGGAGGTATACCGGGCGCTGCCTCAGGAGATCCGCCAGATTCTCAGGGAAAACAAAGCGGCCTATCTGATTGGGCTGCACGGACCGGATCTTCTGTTTTATTACCATCCCTATATGAAAAACAGGATCAACCAGTATGGAGTCAGAATGCACAGGGAGTCGGCCCGGTTCTTTTTTGAAAAAGCCCGAAAGGTGTACGAGGAGCGGCCGAGCTATGTGCTCTTGTCCTATCTGTGCGGTTTTATGTGCCACTTTATGCTGGACAGCGAGTGCCATCCCTACATTACCCGCTATATGAAGGAATACCGGGTGGGACATCTGGAGATTGAGACGGATTTTGACCGGGAGCTGATGGAAGAGGATGGGCTTGACCCGGTGACCCACAACTGTACCCGGCACCTGATTCGGGATCTGGATACGGAAGAAGCGATTGCGTCAGTGATGGATGGCATTACGCCGGACGAGATCGATGCCTGTATTCTGGGCTTTCACAAGACAATCCGGCTGTTTCAGTGTCCGGGAGCCGGCAAGAGCCGCTTTCTCCATGGATTCTTTACGCTCATCGGTCAGCGGAAAGGGCTGGGAGGACTGGTGATGACCGGAAAACCCAATCGCAGATGCGAAAAGAGCAGAAAGGCTCTGGAAGAGCGGATGGAAAGCGCGGTGAAGCCTGCGGCAGAGGAAATTGTAAAATATGTGCAGGCGGTCCGGACCGGAGAGCCTTTGAGCATCCGGCTGAACCGGGATTTTGACTAGAAAGAACATGGAAACGGGAGAAATGTGTCATGAATAAGCTGACAAAGCTGGAAAAACGGTGGATTCTGTATGATGTGGGAAACTCGGCCTTCGTCCTTCTGACCTCCACCATTATTCCCATCTACTATAAAAACATTGCCGCGGCCAGCGGAATATCCGACGCGGATTCCACGGCATTTTTCGGATATGCCACATCCCTTGTGACGATCCTTGTGGCGGTGCTGGGGCCGGTGCTTGGAACCCTGGCGGATACCAAGGGCTTTAAAAAGCCGGTCTTTACGCTTTTTATGATGATGGGCGTGCTGGGCTGCGCCGGACTGGCGCTGCCGAAGACCTGGGTGGCCTTTCTGGCCGTCTATGTGATTGCCAAGACCGGCCTGAATGCCAGTCTGGTTTTCTATGACGCCATGCTGTCGGATGTGACGACGGATGAGCGGATGGATGTGGTGTCAGCCCAGGGATATGCCTGGGGGTATATCGGAAGCTGCATTCCCTTTATCCTAAGCCTTGTGTTTGCGCTCTGCTCAGATGCCATAGGCATCTCCGGCGGCACAGCCATGGCCATTGCGTTCCTGCTGAACGCGGCCTGGTGGCTTCTGGTGACTCTGCCTCTGCTGAAAAGCTATGAGCAGAAGCATTATGTGGAGCGCTCTCCCCATCCGGTGCGGGACAGCTTCGGAAGACTGGCAAAGGTCTTCACGGAGGTACGGAAGAAACCGGAAATCTGGTATTTCCTGCTGGCGTTTTTCTTCTATATCGATGGGGTATACACGATCATTGACATGGCGACTTCCTATGGAAAGGATGTAGGCATCAGCGATACGAACCTTCTGCTGGCCCTGCTTCTGACCCAGGTGGTGGCGTTCCCGTGCTCTATTCTGGTAGGACATCTTACCAAAAAGATGCGGAGCACTACGCTGATTCAGATATCCATCGGAGGGTATTTTGGCATTGTGCTCTTTGCCCTTCAGCTGGACAAGGCCTGGGAATTCTGGTTCCTGGCTGTCTGTGTGGCGGTGTTTCAGGGAGCGATTCAGTCGCTGTCCAGATCCTATTACGCCCGCATTGTGCCCAAAGAAAAGTCCACGGAATTTTTTGGCTTTTTCGATATATTCGGAAAAGGAGCGGCTTTTATGGGAACGATGCTGATGGGAATTTCCACCCAGCTTTTCGATACTTCCAGAGCGGGCGTGGCGCTTCTGGCAGTTATGTTTGCGATTGGTTTTGTCCTGTTTCGAATGGCAGTCCGGAAAGCAGAAGCATAGTATAATAGAAAAACAGAGGAGTTTTTCTGTTATGAATCGTGTGCGAGAGCTGGTGGGAGCTTCCCGTGCATACGCAGAGGGAATATACGGAGACGGGATCGGCGTGGCCGTGCTGGACTCCGGCGTAAACGGCAGACATCCGGACCTGCGCGGCAGGCTGGTTTATTCTTATAATTATCTCACAGATTCGGCAGACGGAGAAGATGACTGCGGCCATGGGACTCATATCTGCGGAATCATAGGGGGAACGGGAGAGGCATCCGGCGGCAGGTACCAGGGACTTGCGCCGCGATGTCATTTTCTTTCTCTGAAGGTTCTGGACAGGGACGGAAACGGCAGCAGCAGTATGCTGGTGCAGGCATTGTACTGGCTGATAGAGCATGCCGGAGAGTATGATGTGAGAATTGTAAATATTTCCGCCGGAAGTACGGAAATCAACGGGAGAAAGCGCTCAGGACTTTTGAAGGCTGTGGAGGATGCCTGGGATTCCGGGCTGGTGGTCTGCGCCGCGGCCGGCAATCAGGGACCGGCCCGTTCCAGCATTACGGTCCCGGGGACGAGTCCGAAGGTAATTACCGTAGGAGCCTCCGATGACAGCCGCGCGGTACGATTCCCGGGAGCGCGGAAGGTTAACTATTCAGGGAGAGGCCCCACCCTGGCCTGTGTCTGCAAACCGGATGTGACGGCTCCGGGGGCTTACATCCGTTCCTGCAGCGCGGATTTTGAAAAGAAGGGGCGGAGCTTTTATACGGAAAAATCCGGGACTTCCATGGCTACGCCGGTGGTATCAGGAAGCCTGGCCCTGCTTTTGTCCAGAAACCGGGAGCTGACGAACAAACAGGTAAAGCTGGCTCTGCGCTCCTCCTGCCTGGATCTGGGCCTGCCGCGCAACCAGCAGGGCTGGGGGCAGATCTGGATTCCGGAGCTTCTGCGGGGGGAATGAAATCTGAAGACAGACATATGCTGTAAAAATGGATATTTTTGAGGACAGTGTATGGCGGAAAATTGCAGAGAACGGATTGTTTCGGAGGAGTATGTGGATTTTCTCTGGCAGTCTAACTGGAGCGAGGAGGAGCTGGACCGGCTTTTCCCAAATATCTGCAGGCAGATGATCAATAATTTTTATGTGGTGTTTTACGCGGACAGTACGTATCTGCGGCCCAGTTATGAAGAAGAATATGGATATGAGGTATTTCCGGCCCTGTATACGCCTCTTCAGAACGAGAGCCTGGAGGCCAGCGGAATTCTCCAGATTCAGAATCAGCCGGTGCTGCAGCTGAAGGGAGAAGGGGTACTGGTGGGAATGATTGATACGGGAATCGATTATGCCAACGACTGTTTCCGGGATCTTTCGGGACAGAGCCGTATCCTGGCCATCTGGGATCAGGAGGATCAGAGCGGAGACACGCCGGAGGGGATCGGCTATGGAACCGTATACAGCAGAGAAATGATTAACCGCGCCCTGGAAAGTCCGGATCCCTTTTCGGTGGTGCCAAGCCGCGATCTGACCGGACACGGCACAAAACTGGCGGCAGCGGCGGCGGGCAGCGAAAACCGGGATACCGGCTGGATAGGAGCGGCTCCCCTGTCCCAGCTTGCGGTGGTCCGGCTCAAGCCGGCCAAGAAATATCTGAAAGATTATTATATGGTTCCGGAGGAAGCGGAGGCTTATCAGGAAAATGATATTATGCTTGCGGTCCGGTTCCTGCATGAACTGGCCCAGCGGGTGAAAATGCCTCTTGTCATCTGCATCGGCCTGGGCACAAACATGGGCGGCCACGCGGGAACTTCGCCTCTGGCTTTTTATCTCAACACCATCGGATCCATAGCGGGAAGATGCATTGTCATAGCCGGAGGCAATGAGGCAAACCAGGGACATCATTTCTACGGGACGCTGAACACGGGGCAGGAATACCAGGATGTGGAGCTTCGGGTTCCGGAAAATGAGCCGGGCCTGATGATGGAGCTCTGGAGCAATTCGCCGGATATTTTTTCTGTTTCCCTGATTTCACCTTCCGGAGAAGAGATTCCGCGTGTGACTTCCGGAATGAGAAGCCTCCGCTTCGATTTCCTGTTCGAGAGAACGGTCGTATATATAAATTTTCAGACGCTGGATCCCTACAGCGGCGATCAGCTGATTGTAATCCGTATGTCGGAGCCTTCCCCCGGTATCTGGAGGATTCGTGTCTATGGGGAGAATATCATCAACGGCATCTATAATATCTGGCTCCCGGTCACCGGTTTTCTCCTGGAGGATACGGTTTTTCTGGATTCCAATCCTGACATCACGCTGACGGAGCCGGCCAATTCGGAAATCCCCATCACTGTGGGGGCATACCGGGTGGAAAATGGCAGCATTTATATCAATTCCAGCAGGGGCTATACAAGAAAAGGAAGAATTAAGCCGGATCTGGCGGCCCCGGGGGTGGATGTGCCCACCTATGGCCCTGGAAATACACGCGCCCTTATGACGGGCACCAGTGTGGCTGCCGCGGTGACAGCGGGAGCGGCCGCGCTGATGCTGGAGTGGGGGATTGTGAGAGAGAGGCGCCTCACAATCGGAACCCTGGAAATCAAACAGCTGATGATCCGCGGCGCCCGGCGCAGCAGCGCCCAGCTTTATCCGAACCGGACCTGGGGCTATGGGACCCTGGATCTCTATGCGGCCTTTTCCGTGCTGGGGCGTTTCTGAGGAGAAAAGGAAAGGCGTGTATCGTTATCGGGGAAATGACTTGCGCAGATGCCGCTGATCGACTATAATAAAACACAAAGCGCGCCGGTATAAGACGGCAGAAGCTGAAGAGAATGAGTTGAGGAGGACTGACATGGATAAGATAAAGATGACGACGCCGCTGGTGGAGATGGATGGAGACGAGATGACCAGAATTCTCTGGAAGATGATCAAGGATGAGCTTTTGCTTCCCTTTGTGGATCTGAAGACCGAGTATTATGATCTGGGTCTGGAAAACCGGAATGCCACAGACGATCAGGTAACCATCGACTCTGCGGAGGCTACCAAGAAATACGGGGTAGCCGTGAAATGCGCGACGATCACGCCAAACGCAGCCCGTATGGAAGAATATAATCTGAAGGAAATGTGGAAGAGCCCCAACGGAACGATCCGCGCGATTCTGGATGGTACGGTATTCCGTGTTCCGATCATTGTAAAAGGCATTGAGCCCTATGTGAAGACCTGGAAGAAGCCCATCACGGTGGCGCGTCATGCTTACGGGGATATTTACAAGGCTACAGAGATGCGGATTCCCGGACCGGGAAAATGCGAGCTGGTATTTACGGGAGAGGATGGAACCGAGATCCGTGAGACCGTCCATGATTTCAAGGAAGGCGGCATCGCTCAGGGAATCCACAATCTGACCAGCTCCATCGAGAGCTTTGCCAGAAGCTGCTTCTCCTACGCGGTTTCCCAGAAGCAGGATCTGTGGTTTGCCACCAAGGATACCATCTCCAAAAAATACGATCATTACTTCAAGGATGTATTCCAGGAGATTTATGACAAAGAATATAAGGAAGAGTTTGAAAAGCTGGGCATCGAGTATTTCTATACGCTGATCGATGACGCGGTAGCCCGTGTGATCAAGTCTGAAGGCGGCTATATCTGGGCCTGCAAGAACTATGACGGAGATGTGATGAGCGATCTGATCGCTACAGCTTTTGGCTCTCTGGCCATGATGACCTCTGTGCTGGTATCTCCCCATGGATATTTTGAGTATGAGGCGGCCCACGGAACGGTGCAGCGTCATTACTACAAGCATCTGAAGGGAGAGGAGACCTCCACAAACTCCATGGCGACTATCTTCGCGTGGTCCGGCGCTCTCAGAAAGCGCGGAGAGCTGGACGGAAACCAGGCGCTGATGGACTTCGCCGATAAACTGGAGCAGGCTTCCATCAAGACTATCGAGGATGGAAAGATGACAAAGGATCTGGCGCTGATCACCACGCTTCCCGATCCGGTGGTACTTTCCAGCGAAGCATTTATCAAAGAAGTAAGGAACACGTTAGAGGAACTGCTGAATGCTGTTTAATTCCAATGGATTTTACCTGTTTCTTCCAATCGTATTTGCGGTTTACTGGCTGACGCCCCGGCGGTACCGGTGGGGCGTCCTGCTGGTGTCCAGCTATTATTTCTATATGAGCGCGGACGCGCAGTATGTGCTGCTGCTTCTGACGACGACGGCTGTCTCTTACGGCGCGGCTCTGCTTATGAGCCGCACGGAAAGCAGAAAGCGGAAAAAGCTGTGTCTGGGCGCGGCTCTTGCAGTCTGCCTGGGACTTCTGATCTTCTTTAAATATTTCAATTTCCTGAGCGGAACAGTTACGGCGGTACTCAGGAGTGTTTCCCTGCCAGTCAGCGAGGTGACGCTGAATCTGGTGCTTCCGGTGGGAATTTCCTTTTATGTGTTTCAGACGCTGGGCTATGTGATTGATGTATACAAAGGGAAGACAAAGGCCTGCGTTCATTTTGGCAGGTATGCGGTATTTGTGTCCTTTTTCCCGCTGCTTCTGGCGGGCCCCATTGAAAGGGCGGAGCATCTGCTGCCTCAGCTGGAAAAGGATCATAGCTTTGACGCGGACAAAGCCATTGAGGGGGCAAAGCTGATTGCCTGGGGATATTTTAAGAAGATAGCCATTGCTGACGTGGTGGTATCCTGTGTGAACGCGGTGTATGACCAGGTGACAGCCTATACGGGCCTGGCTCTGGGCGTGGCCACATTTTTCTATGCTTTTCAGGTTTACTGCGATTTTTCCGGATACTCCGATATTGCCAGAGGCGTGGCAAAGCTTCTGGATATTGACTTGATGACAAATTTCAAGAGTCCCTACTTTGCGGCTTCTCTGAAAGAATTCTGGAGCCGGTGGCATATTTCACTTTCCACCTGGTTCCGCGATTACGTCTATATTCCGCTTGGAGGAAGCCGGAAGGGAGCGTGGCGCACCAGAAGAAATCTGCTGGTGACGTTTCTGGTCAGCGGTCTCTGGCATGGAGCAAGCTGGACCTTTGTAATCTGGGGCGGGCTTCACGGACTGGGCCAGATTGTGGAAAAGGAGTGGAACCGTCATTTTCCGCCCAGAAAGGACAGGCGGAGCGCCCTGCGGGTTCTGCTTGTGTTTATTTTTGTATGCGCTGCCTGGATCTTTTTCAGGGCCAACAGCTTTTCTGATGCCATCTATGTGGTGACCCACCTTTTTGATGGAGTCGGAAATCCGGTTTCTTATGTAAAAGAGGGATATCTGGCCCTGCGGTCGGCAGGCATCATGCAGAGTTCGGATCTGAAGCTGGTCTTTGTGTGGATCGCTGTGCTTCTGGCTCATGACTGGATAGAATTGAAACAGAGCGCCTGGAAGTGGCTGGGACGATTCCGGAAGCCAGTCCGCTATGCCTTCTACTTCGCCCTGCTGTTTGTGGTATTGTACAGCCGCCAGCTGGGAGATTACGAATTTGTATATTTCCAGTTTTGATACTGTACAGCCGTGCAGAAAAAGACACAGACCGATACCGGCAGATAGAATCTGGCGGGAGAGGGGTGGGGCTTTTTCTATAGGGCGCTCAGCCCAAGCCATGGCTTCCCTGGAAGGCATGGCTTGCACGGCTGTACCGTAAAAAAAGGGCCGGCAGAAAAAGACACAGACCGATACCGGCAGATAGAATCTGGCGGGAGAGGGATGGGGCTTTTTCTATAGGGCGCTCAGCCCAAGCCATGGCTTCCCTGGAAGGCATGGCTTGCACGGCTGTACCGTAAAAAAGGGCCGGCAGAAAAAGACACAGACCAATACCGGCAGATAATAGACCGTGCAGAAAAAGACGCGGAATGAGAGATAAGTATGAAAAAATTTTTATGGAAGATATTTCCCTTTGTCCTGTTTATTCTCATACTTGAGATTGCGATCCCCATAGCGGTGGATCCCTATAATGTGTTTCACTGGGAAAAAATCCGGGATAACGGGGTAGAACCCAACAGCAATTATATCAAGATGGAGTATGTGCTTCACAATCCGGACAAATTCGATTCCTTCCTGTTTGGTTCCTCCCGGACGGGCTTTATCAATGTGGAGCGGATTCCCGAAGGAAAATGGTACAACATGTCCTACTCAGAGGGACTTCCTGCGGAGCATCTGGATAATCTGAAGGAAATGATTGAGCACGGGCTGATTCCGAAAAATGTCATGATTGGCGTAGACAACATTTCAGCTTTTGTGGACCCGTCCCTGCACCAGAACCAGTTTTACCGGATCCCTTATCCGAGAGGAAACAGGCTGGGATTCTATGCGAACTATTTCAGCATTAAGGGAGTGCTTCTGTCGCTGGATGTGATTCTGAATTACGAGCCTTCTGATCCGGATTATGTGGAACGGTATTATGAGAGCGGCTGTACGGTCCGGGATCCGTCTCTGGGCGGTACCTGGGAAGGAGACGCACCTTACTGGGACGATTATTATAAGGATTATATGAGCTTTGCCATCGACGACATGAGAGAAATCGCCGAGCTGTGCGAGGAATATGATATTAATCTGATTGTGTTTACGAATCCTCTCTATTACAGGACCTATCAGCAGTCAAAATTTTACGGGTATGAGAATTTTCTCGCCTGGCTTTCAGGAGCTGTGGGAGGATATTATAACTTCAGCAGTGAGAACGCGGTGACCATGGACCGGAGCTATTATTATGAAGCCAGCCACTATACGGAAGAACTGGGGGATATGATAATCGATCGGATTTTCTATGGGAAGACGGATGAAGCGCTGGAAAGCCAGGGCTTCGGCATGTATGTGACAGATGAGAATATGGAAGAATTTAAAGAAGCGCTGGCCAATCATTGAGCCAGCGCTTCCCATTGTTCATATAAGGTTTCCAGCTGTTTTTTCAGCTCCTCCTGTTCCTTGTGGAGCTTCTGGCATTCCGCCACGTTGGTGTAGACCTCTTCGCGGGTCATGAGTTCATTGATTTCCTCGTCCCGGCTTTCCAGTTCAAAAATCCTGTTTTCTGTCTTTTTCAGATCATTTTCCCGCTTTCTCTGCTTAGCCTGTTCTTCCTTCTGCTGCTTCCAGTCCAGCTTCGCGGCGGAGGGAGCCTCTGTTTCGGCGGAAGCCTCCGCTGAAGCAGAAGAAGGGGTCAGAATATCGTGCTTTTCCAGATAGTAGTCGTAGTTGCCGATATAGTTTACCAGGATACCATCGGTCAGATCGAGAATCCGGGTGGCGGTCTTATTGATGAAATACCGGTCGTGGGATACATAAAGCACAGTTCCGGTATAACGGTTCAGCGCCTGTTCCAGAATTTCCTTGGACACAATATCCAGATGGTTGGTAGGCTCGTCCAGAATCAGAAAATTTGCTTCCGAGAGCATCAGCTTGGCCAGGGAGACACGGCCCCGCTCTCCGCCGCTTAAATCCGCGATGCGCTTGAATACATCATCGCCGGTAAATAGAAAAGCAGCCAGAGTGCTGCGGATCGTGGTGTTGTCCAGATCCGGGTAGGCGTCGGAGATTTCCTCAAACAGAGTTTTTTCCGGGTGAAGAACATGGTGCTCCTGATCGTAATAGCCAATCTGGACCTTCGCGCCCAGCGTAAAGGAACCGCTGTCCGCGTCCAGAAGCCCGTTCAGTATCTTCAGAATGGTGGTCTTTCCCGTGCCGTTGTTTCCGATAAGGGCCACCCGCTCTCCGCGCTTGATGGAGAAATTCAGGTCTGTGAACAGGGTAAGAGGGCCGAAGGATTTCGCAAGATGTTCCACGGTCAGCACATCGTTTCCGCTGGTGATTTTCGGCTCCAGCGTAATGTGCATTTCCGAGCGGACTTCCGTGGGCTTTTCCAGAACCTCCATTTTATTCAGCATCTTTTCCCGGCTTTCCGCCCGGCGGATGGATTTCTCCCGGTTGAAGGATTTCAGTTTTGCGATGACCTCTTCCTGATGCTTGATCTCCCGCTGCTGATTCAGCCAGGCATTCATGCGCGCTTCCCTAAGCTGTGCTTTTTTGGCGGCGTAATCTGAATAATTTCCCTGAAAGACAGTGACTTCACCTGCGTCGATTTCAATGATCTTTGTGGCGATTTTATTCAGAAAATACCGGTCGTGGGCCACCACAAGGACAGCTCCGTCATAGTTCAGAAGGAAGGTCTCCAGCCAGGCGATGGAGTTCATATCCAGATGGTTGGTAGGCTCGTCCAGAAGAATCAGATCCGGATGGGAGAGCAGGAGCTTTCCCAGAGAAACACGGGTCTTCTGTCCGCCGGACAGAGTGCTGACCTGCTTGGAAAAATCTTCTTCCTCAAAGCCCAGGCCTTTCAGAACACCGGTAATTTCACTTTTGTAGGCATAGCCGTTTTTCTGCTCAAATTCATGACTGAGGCGGGTATACTGGGCCAGAGCGTTTTCCAGCTTTTCCCCGGACAGCTCCTTCATGCCGGTCTCCAGCTCATGGATACTCTGCTCCAGATCGATCACATCCTGCTTTACGGTCAGCAGCTCCTCATAGATGGTCCGTCCGCTCTCCAGATCCTGGTGCTGGGCCAGATAGCCGATGGATTTTCCTTTTGAAAGAACTGCTTCTCCGGAATCCGCGTCCAGTTCCCCCACGATGATTTTCAGGAGCGTGGATTTTCCGGCTCCGTTGATGCCGACGATGGCGGCTTTTTCTCTGTCTTCTATATGAAAGGACGCGTTTTTCAGGATAACGTCCGTTCCGAATGCTTTGCTGATGTTTTGACATGAAAGTATCATATATATTTCCCTCTTGAGTCTGCTTTTGTATTCCGCTGATTTTCTGCCGGCCCTGCCGCGGTTTTGCGGTTATGATTCACAGCCGCCCGCCCACATGCCGGCAGAGATTATTATAACGAAAAAGCGTGCGGGAGACAAGAAATTTCTTGCGGCAGCGGGTCTGGGAACAGGTTTACACAGATTCTGGATGAAGAATTCCGCAAAATCATTGACAATTTTTTCGCAAATCGCTTATAATAGAGTCAGTTTATAATACTTTTTTATCAAAGGACGTGCAAAATGAAAGACGAGCGCAACACGGAAGAAAGAGAAATTTCAAAAGCGGTCATCAAGCGGCTGCCGCGGTATTACCGGTATCTTGGCGAGCTGATGGAGAATGGCGTGGAAAGAATTTCCTCCGGAGAACTTAGTACAAGAATGAGCGTCACGGCGTCTCAGATCCGCCAGGACCTGAATAACTTCGGCGGCTTCGGACAGCAGGGATACGGCTATAATGTAAAATATCTGTACGAAGAGATCGGAAAGATTCTGGGACTGGATAAAAGGCATAATATGATTATTGTAGGTGGCGGCAATCTGGGACAGGCGCTGGCAAATTATGTGGACTTTGAAAAGAAGGGGTTCTATATCAAGGGCATTTTTGATGTGAATCCCGTGCTGAAGGGGTTGAGCGTCAGAGGTATCCAGATACATATGCTGGATGATCTGGAGAGCTTCATCCGGGACGAGGAGATTCAGATTGCGGCACTGACTCTGCCGAAATCCAAGGCAGAGGAGATGACAGCGCTTTTGGTGAAGTATGGAATCAAGGCCATCTGGAACTTCGCCCATATTGATCTGCAGGTTCCGCCGGACGTTCTGGTGGAGAATGTACATCTGTCTGAGAGTCTGATGCAGCTTTCTTACAATATTACACGGTATGAAAAGGAACATCCGCGTTCCGAATAATCGGAGAACAGGAAGGGACTGCCGCCGGCCATATGATTGGGTTTCGCAATCCGAGGGCATTTGCAGCAGTCCCTTTTCTTTTGTCTGCCGGACCTTCCTGATCGGGCAGAAAAACATATATTATAAGTAGGAGCAGAGATTATGAAAGAATACCAGCGTGTGGCGGCCTGGGTGGATCTGGACGCCATAGAAGAAAATTTTGATGCCATGAAGGCCGTTCTTCCTGCCGGCACGCAGATAGCGGCAGTCGTAAAGGCAAACGGCTACGGGCATGGGGCAGTGCCTGTGGCGCGTATGATTGAGCCGAAGGACTATATCTGGGGCTTCGCGGTGGCGACCATTGAGGAGGCTCTGGCGCTTAGGGAGCATGGAATCCGGAAACCGGTACTTGTGCTGGGGTATGTATTTCCGGAGGATTATCCCCTTCTGGTATCCCGGGATATCAGGGCCACGGTGTTCCGGATGGATATGGCCCAGGAACTGTCGAAGGAGGCTGTGCGGCAGAAAAAAGAGGTATCTGTCCATATCAAGCTGGATACGGGAATGAGCCGGATTGGATTTTCGGACACGGAAGAAAGCCTGGAAACCATCTGCCGGATACAGAAGCTTCCCGGGCTTTTCCTGGAGGGACTGTTTACCCATTTTGCCAGAGCGGATGAGGCGGATAAAACCTGCGCGGACAGACAGCTTGCCCGCTTTCTGAAATTCCGGGAGGCCTGTGAGGAGAGGGGCGTGCACTTCCCCGTCTGCCACTGCGCCAACAGCGCTGCCATCATAGATATGCCAAAGACCAGCCTGAATATGGTGCGTGCCGGCATCGCTATCTACGGTCTGTATCCCTCCGATGAGGTGAACCGGGAGCGGGTGGTTCTGCGGCCGGCTATGGAGCTGAAAAGCCATATTGTCCACGTCAAGGAGATTCCGGCAGGCACCCAGGTAAGCTATGGAGGAATCTACACAGCCCCGGATACAAGGCGTATCGCCACGATTCCCGTAGGCTATGGAGACGGCTATCCCCGAAGCCTTTCGGATAAGGGCTGTGTGCTGATTGGGGGAAAACGGGCGCCCATACGGGGCAGAGTCTGCATGGATCAGCTGATGGTGGACGTGACAGAGATACCGGAGGCGGAGCCGGGGATGGAAGTGACGCTGTTCGGTACAGACAAGGGGGAGACCCTTTCCATGGATGAGCTGGCGGAGCTTTCCGGACGCTTCAATTATGAGTTTGCCTGCGATCTGTCCGGAAGAGTTCCCAGAATCTATCTGCGCCACGGAAAGACAGCCGGGACGGCGGAGGAGATCTGGACGCCGCGGCGGGCAGAGGAGGAATAAGGCAGGAAGCTTCCTGTATACACGTGAAGATTTTGGAAATACTTCAGATAGGGCTGCCGGAAGGCAGTCAGAAGATTTTCAGGATCGGAGTGTGAAAGGATTTTGGTAATCAGGCGCGGAGATATTTATTATGCGGACCTTCGGCCGGTAGTCGGTTCGGAACAGGGCGGCATCCGTCCGGTTCTTGTGATACAGAATGATACAGGAAACCGCCACAGCCCCACAGTGATTGTGGCGGCGATCACCTCGAAGATGAATAAGGCGAAGCTGCCGACCCATGTGGAGCTTTCCGCGAGACAGTGCCAGATTGTGCGGGATTCCGTGATTCTTCTGGAACAGCTGCGCACCATCGACAAGCAGAGACTGAAAGACAAGGTCTGCCACCTGGATGACAGTATTCTGGCGCGGGTAAACGAAGCGCTGCGGGTGAGCCTGGAGCTGGGTACATAATAGGGCTTGCCTTTCAAAAAAATCAGTGCTAGAATAGATGAGAAAGTCTGCGGCCAGGGAATGGCGGCAGATATTTCCCGTATGGGAAAAGAAAAGTACAGAAAGAATAGGAGTGTTTTTATGTCAGGACATTCAAAGTTTGCGAACATAAAGCATAAAAAAGAGAAGAACGACGCCGCGAAGGGAAAGATTTTCACCATCATCGGACGTGAGATTGCCGTAGCGGTAAAGGAAGGCGGAGCGGACCCCAATAACAACAGCAAGCTCCGTGATGTGATTGCCAAGGCAAAAGCAAACAACATGCCCAACGATACCATCGAGAGAGGAATCAAAAAGGCGGCCGGAAATGCCAATGCGGTCAATTACGAGCGCGTAACCTATGAGGGATACGGACCGAACGGCATCGCGATCATTGTTGAGGCTCTGACGGACAATAAGAACCGGACAGCGGCCAATGTGAGAAGCGCGTTTACGAAAGGAAACGGTTCCGTGGGCACTCAGGGCTGTGTATCCTATATGTTTGACAGAAAGGGACAGATCATCGTGGATAAGGAAGAATGTGAGATGGATCCGGATGATCTGATGATGCTGGCTCTGGACGCGGGAGCGGAGGATTTCTCAGAAGAAGAGGACAGCTTTGAGATTCTGACAGATCCGGATTCCTTCAGCCAGGTACGCCAGACGCTGGAGGAAAAGGGGATCCCCATGGCCGAGGCTGAGGTGACCATGATTCCCCAGACCTATGTGACGCTGACGGATGAAGACGCAGTGAAGAGCCTTCAGAGAACCCTGGATCTGCTGGACGAGGATGACGACGTTCAGAATGTGTACCACAACTGGGAAGAGTAAGAGAAGGAGAAAGACGGTATGGAGATGGATATCGTAACGTATGGGGAGACTTACAACCGCGCGATGCAGGGAATCGAGGACATGCTGATCCGGGAGGAAAATCCCATGGCATCCTTCAAAAAGAATGTGTATCCGGAGGCCTTTCAGGCTTACCTGCGCCGGCATATGGAGACGCTCAATGCCATTGAGGCCATTTACCAGCAGGAGGAGCATCCGGAGGTCTGGGCGGAAAAGCTGGCGGATCATCTGATCGAGTCTGCCCAGGCAGAGCTTGAGGCGATCCCGAAAAAGGGAAAGCGCAGCGAGCAGCAGATCAATTACAATATGATTCTCGCGGTGTTCCTGTTTCCCGCTTTTCTGGAGACAAAGGGCGACAGCGTGGATCCGGTGACAGATCTGATCGTAAAGAAATGGAACAAGGCCTTCCGTACCTCTGTGGGTAAGGCGGATTACGAAAAGATCGAGAGCGGTTTTCATAAAAAATGGTGTTATATTACCACGGCGGTCTGCGAGAGCCAGGGGAAACCCGACGACTGCTATGAGCTGGAGCTGCTCCGTTCTTACCGGGACGGATATCTTCTTTCTACGGAAGAAGGAAAAGAGCTTGTGAAGGAATACTATAACATAGCGCCGACGATTGTAAACCGCATCGGCCGCCAGGAGAATCCGAAAGAGATCTATGAGGAAATCTGGGATTCCTGGCTGTCTGAGTGTATCCATCTCATAGAAGAAGATGAAAAAGAAGCCTGCTGTGAAAAATATATGGACATGGTTTACGAGCTTAAAGAGAGGTATATGTCATGAGAGTAGACACAATCTGCGTGCAGGGCGGCTGGAAGCCGAAAAATGGCGAGTCCAGAGTCCTTCCCATCTATCAGAGCACTACATTTAAATACGACACATCGGAAGAAATGGGAAAGCTGTTTGATCTGGAGGAAGAGGGATATTTTTACACACGTCTTCAGAATCCCACCAATGACGCCGTGGCCGCAAAAATCGCGGAGCTGGAGGGCGGTGTGGCCGCCATTCTCACCTCTTCCGGACAGGCTGCGAATTTCTACTCCGTCATGAATCTGTGCGAGGCAGGAGATCATATCGTCTGCTCCGCAAAGGTATACGGAGGCACCTTCAATCTGTACGCGGCTACCATCAAAAAGATGGGTGTGGACTGCACCTTTGTAGATCCGGATGCTTCCGAGGAAGAGATCGAAAAGGCGTTCCGTCCCAATACAAAGGCTGTGGTAGGCGAGACCATCGCAAATCCGGCCCTTGTGATTCTGGATATCGAAAAGTTTGCCCGCCTGGCTCATAAACACGGCTGTCCGCTGATTGTGGACAATACCTTTGCCACCCCTGTGAACTGCCGGCCTTTTGAGTGGGGAGCTGATATTGTGACTCATTCCACCACCAAATACATGGACGGCCATGCCATGTGTGTAGGCGGCTGTATCGTGGACAGCGGCAATTTTGACTGGGAAGCCCATAAGGATAAGTTCCCGGGGCTGACTGCCCCGGATCCTACATACCATGGAATCGTCTATACAGAGCGTTTCGGAAAGCTGGCTTATATCACAAAGGCGACATCCCAGCTGATGAGAGATTTGGGAAGTGTTCCGTCTCCCATGAACTCGTTCCTTCTGAATGTGGGTCTGGAGACCCTTCCGCTTCGTGTGGAGAAGCACTGCAGCAATGCCAAGGCTGTGGCGGAGTTTCTGCATGCGCATGAGAAGGTAGAGTTTGTAAATTTTGCGGGACTGGAGGATGATCCTTATCATGCTCTTGCGCAGAAATATATGCCGAATGGCACCTGCGGCGTGATTTCCTTCGGCCTGAAGGGCGGAAGAGAGGCGGCGGTCCGCTTTATGGACAGCTTAAAGCTGGCGGCCATCGTGACTCATGTGGCAGACGCGCGTACCTGCGTCCTGCATCCGGCCAGCCATACCCACCGTCAGATGACGGATGAGCAGCTTCTGGAAGCAGGCGTTACACCTGGTATGATTCGTCTGTCTGTGGGAATTGAGAATCCCCAGGATATCATCGAGGATCTGGAGCAGGCTCTGAAGCAGGCCTGACTCTGACAGAGGAAAGCGCTGGAGCAAAAGCTGGAAAGAGAGGCCCCGGCACCGTATAGAAGCCCTGATCTTTTCACATACTAAGGAAAATCATGTGGAAAGGTCAGGGTATTTTTTATGGAAAACGAAAGCATGAGAATGCAGGAGACAGAAAGCGGACAGACAGGCGCGGAGCAGACGGACAAAGAACAGGACCGGACAGAGCAGAAGGAACAGGACCGCCAGGTGGAGGATTACGGCCAGCTGACGCTGGATGACGGGGAAATCCGGATCCATCTGCTGAATATCATCGGGGAAATAGAGGGACATGAATGCCTTCCCTCCAACTCCAAGACTACCAAGTATGAGCATGTGATTCCCCAGCTTGCGGCCCTGGAGGACAGCAGAAGCATTCAGGGGCTGCTGGTGCTGATCAATACGGTAGGCGGCGATGTGGAGTCGGGGCTTGCCATTGCGGAAATGATCGCTTCTTTAAGCAAGCCCACCGTATCCCTGGTGCTGGGAGGAAGCCATTCCATCGGCGTGCCGCTGGCGGTGTCGGCGGATTACTCTCTGATTGTGCCCACGGGAACTATGATGATTCATCCGGTGCGGATGAACGGGCTGATCATCGGGGTCGCCCAAACCTTTGAGTATTTTCAGAAAATCCAGGACCGGATTTCCGGGTTCATCACCTCCCACAGCCGGATTTCGGAGGAAAGGCTGATGAAGCTCATGCTGGAGACAGGAGAGCTGACCAAGGATGTGGGATCCGTGCTGGTGGGACAGCAGGCTGTAGACGAGGGGCTGATCGATGAAATCGGCGGCATCAGCGACGCCTTTGAAAAGCTTCGCGGGCTGATACGGCAGAGCGGCAGCTGAGCCGCCGCTCTGCCGCGGGCAGGAGGCTCCTTGTAAATCGAAAGTAAAAATGTTATAATATCCACGGTTATGTGATTTGTGAGACGGAGAGGAGAAAGAAAGATGGCATCTGGCACATCCGGCGGAAGACGCCGGACAACGACACGAAAGAAGACAGCAGTCTCCGGGAGAACAACAGCGAAGCGGAAGGAAGAGAACGCGTTTATCCGGGATGAGATCAAGGTTCTCCTTCTTTTTGCGGTATCCGTACTGCTTCTTCTGAGCACCTTCGGCATCGGAGGAGCGGCAGGAGATGTGGTAAGCGGCGTAATGTTTGGATTATTCGGCATTTTTGCCTATGTATTGCCCATAGGCTTGTTTTTTGTGGCTGTATTTTCGATTTCAAACAGGAACAGCACCATTGCGGCAGTGAAGGGGGGCGCCATGATCGCGGCAGGCTTTCTTTTCTGCGCGCTCTTTCAGCTGATCAGCGGGGAGAAAGACGGGGCGGGGACAGCAGCGGCTTTCTATACCTTTTCAAAGGAACATAAGGCGGGCGGCGGATTTTTCGGAGGGATGATCTGCAAGGCGCTGAAAGGGGCTTTCGGCACGGCGGGAGCCTGGATCCTTGTTCTGGTGCTTTTGATTATCTGCGCGGTTATTATTACAGAGCGCTCTTTTATCGGCGGCGTGAAGACAGGCAGCAAAAAGGTGTATGACACGGCACGGAAGGACGCGAGACGCCACCGGATGCAGGCGGAGGAGCGCAGAATTGCCCGCCAGAAGGCCATGAAGGAGCGGCAGGAACAGGAAGAACAGGAGCGCCGGGAACGGCAGAGGCTGGAAGAGGAAGAGAAAAAGGATCAGACCGGAGAGCAGAAGCGGGCCCGGGCAGAACAACGGGTTTCCGGTGTGGCTCTGGAAGAGACAGCAATCAAAAAGGACGCCTATACGGATGAGATGCATGAGATTACGCTGGAGGAAAGCCAGGGGCCGGAGCTGAAAGATCTGGATGAAATGTTCAAGATTCCCATTCACAGAGCCCGTTACAGCCAGGAGGAAGAAGGAGAGACGGAAGAAGCCCCGGACGAAATGCCGGAGGCAGCATCCGGGAAAGGCTCTGGGGAGGAGCCTGGAATGGAACAGCAGAAAGCGGCTCCCGGGGGTTTGGAAGAAAGCGGAAGTTTGGACAGCAGGCCGGCGGAAAGCCAGACGGGCGGAGGCGGTTCTGCCTGGTCCGGCGGGACGCGGACCGGGACAGGCCATTCCGGGACAGACCGGTCCGGAACAGGCCAGGACGTGGCCCGTCCTGCGGAAAGGCAGTCCGGAGCAGTCCGTCCCGCGGCGGGAAAGCGCGCTTACATATATCCACCCTTAAGACTTTTGAATCAGGTGAAGCATACGGAAAACAAAAATGCAGACCGGATGCTTCATGAGACGGCGCTGCATCTGCAGCAGGTATTCCGGGACTTCGGCGTGGGCGTGACCGTGACCGATGTAAGCCAGGGACCGGCGGTGACCCGGTACGAGATCCAGCCGGATCAGGGCGTGAAGGTCAGCCGGATCGTATCTCTTGCGGATGACATCAAGCTGAACCTGGCGGTGCCGGATATCCGGATAGAGGCTCCGATTCCGGGAAAGGCGGCAGTGGGCATCGAGGTTCCGAACGCGGAAAACGCAATCGTCTCTCTGCGGGAGATTGTGGCTTCCCAGGAATTCAGAAACCACAAGTCAAAGCTGGCCTTTGCGGTGGGCAAAGATATCGCGGGAAAGATTGTGGTGACGGATATCGCGAAAATGCCCCATCTTCTGATTGCGGGCGCGACCGGATCCGGAAAATCTGTCTGCATCAACACGCTGATTATGAGTATTTTATACAAGGCCTCGCCGGATGAAGTAAGGCTGATCATGATTGATCCCAAGGTGGTGGAGCTGAGTGTATACAATGGAATTCCCCATCTTCTGATTCCGGTGGTATCGGATCCGAAGAAGGCGGCAGGAGCTCTGAACTGGGCGGTGGCGGAGATGACCCACCGCTATAAGCTGTTTGCGGATTACAATGTGCGGAATCTGGCAGGCTACAATGAAAAAATCGCGGGACTGCCCCAGGAAGGGGAAGAGCCAAGGCCGGAAAAGCTGCCGCAGATCGTCATTGTGGTGGACGAGCTGGCAGATCTGATGATGGTAGCGCCGGGAGAGGTGGAGGACGCCATCTGCCGTCTGGCTCAGCTGGCCCGTGCAGCAGGCATCCATCTTGTCATTGCCACCCAGCGGCCCTCCGTGAATGTTATTACGGGCCTTATCAAGGCCAACATGCCATCGCGGATTGCATTTGCGGTGTCTTCCGGCGTAGACTCCCGGACGATTCTGGATATGAACGGAGCGGAAAAGCTTTTGGGAAAAGGCGATATGCTGTTCTATCCCTATGGCTATCCGAAGCCCGTCCGCGTGCAGGGAGCCTTTGTCTCAGATGAAGAAGTGAGTGCCGTAGTGGATTTCCTGAAGCAGAACAGCAGCGGCGCCGATTACAGCACGGAAGTGGAGGAGCACATCAGCACCATCCAGTCTGAGATTCCGGAGGGCCAGGCGAAGAGCGAGGGACCGGAACGGGACGCGCTGTTTGCGGAAGCGGGCAAACTTATTATCGAAAAAGACAAGGCGTCCATCGGAATGCTTCAGCGGTGGTTTAAGGTAGGCTTTAACCGGGCTGCCCGGATCATGGATCAGCTGGCAGAGGCAGGCGTAGTCGGGGAAGAGGCCGGAACAAAGCCCCGGGAGATTCTGATGACAATGGAAGAGTTTGAGCGCTATCTGGAAGAGTATGTGTAATGACTTAAACATGCAGAAAAGGGGAGCCGTATGAAATGTCCAAACTGCGGGAAAGAACTGAAGGCCGGACAGCTGTACTGCGAAAACTGCGGGTATGAGATTCAGATTGTGCCGGATTATGATCCTCTGGACGAGCTTCTGATTGGCCAGGATGAGCCGCCGGAGAAACCGGAGCCGGCAAAAGAGCCGGATTCCAGGGAAGCAAAAAGGAACAGACCCCGGGAAGAAGCGCCGGAGACAGGCGGAGCAGAAAAGAAAACCGGAAGATTCCGGAAAAGGTGGCTTCTGTATTCAGGCGGCCTCCTTCTGTGCTTTGCGGTTTTTATGTTTTCCTATCTGTTCACCACGCGGGATAACAATTATTCCTATCAGCTGAGACGGGGCAGAGCGCTGACAGGGGATGGAAAATACGAGGAAGCCATCCCTTATCTGGAGCGCGCCCAGGTTCTGCAGGCAGGGATGGAGGGAGCGGACACAGAACCGCTGGAATATCTGGCGCTTGCCTACGCTCATACAGGAGAAAACGCCCTGGCTGCGGCGACCATGGAATCGGCCATAGAAATGGAAGAGGCCGCCCGGGGGGATAACTACAGGCTTTCCGAGCTGTATCAGGCATATATGGAGGTGCTGAATCAGACCGGACAGACAGAGCAGATCAGCCGGGTGATTGAAGAGTGCTCCTATCCGGATATCAGGAAAGAGCTTCTTCCCTACCGGATAGAGAAGCCTGCCTGCAGCGTTCAGGAAGGAACCTACAGCTATTATCTGAGGCTGGAGCTGAGCGCGGAGTACGGCACCATCTATTATACGCTTGACGGTTCGATGCCTACGGCTGAAAGCACGCCTTATGAAAAACCGATTGAGCTTCGTGATGAAGGAGAGACACTTTTAAGCGCGGTGGCGGTGAACGAAATGGGAATGGTCAGTGATCCGCTCGTGCTGGTGTATAAACTGGAGTTTCAGGAGGACGACTGAAACTGCTGAAGAAAATGCAGGAGGGTAAGAAACATGGTAAAGCATCTTGTTATGTGGAATTTTAAAGAGGATTTTCCGGAGGAGAAGAAGGAAGAGATGGCGAAGGAGGCGGATGCCAGGCTGAAGGCTCTGGTCGGGCAGATCAAAGGCCTGACCCGCGCGGAAATGAAGCTGAACCGGCTTCCGGGAAGCAGCAGGGATCTTCTGCTGGTTTCCGAGCTGGAGACAGCGGAGGATCTGGCCGCTTATCAGGTTCATCCGCTCCATGTGGCGGTGGCGGAGGAGGTCATTAAGCCGGCCACCTGCGGCAGAGCCTGCTTTGATTACGAGGAAGATTAATTATTTTTTCCAAATCCCTCGAGTAACCAGTTGAAATCTGGCCGGGATTGGATTATTATATTAAAGATGAGCAGTCGCCGGTTCGGACGGCTGCGGCGCGGGGGAGGAGCCCCGCTTGAGATTATACTCCAGGAGGAAGCTTATGTTCAAGATTGTAAAAGCAGAGCAGCTCTCTGCAACTGTTTACATGAAAGTCGTTGAGGCTCCGAGAGTGGCGAAAGCCTGTGAGCCGGGACAGTTTATTATCGTAAGACTGGACGAGACAGCAGAACGTATTCCGCTGACCATCTGTGATTACGACAGAGAGGCCGGAACGGTGACGATCGTGTTCCAGCCCATCGGTGTGTCTACCAGCAAGCTGGTAGATCTGAAGGAAGGAGATTACATCCTTGATTTTGTGGGACCGCTGGGAAAACCGTCCGAGCTGGTAACCGATGATTTGGAAGAAGTAAAGAAAAAGAAAGTGGTTTTCATTGCCGGCGGTGTGGGAACGGCTCCCGTATATCCCCAGGCCAAATGGCTGCATGAGCATGGAATCGAGTGCGATATCATTGTAGGCGCCCGTACAAAGGATCTGCTGATCCTGGAGGATGAGCTGAAGAGTGTTGGAAACCTGTATCTGTGTACAGACGATGGAAGCTATGGATTCCACGGCGTGGGAACAGCCATGCTGGAGAAGCTGGTAAGCGAAGGCCATCAGTATGATCTGTGCGTAGCCATCGGTCCGATGATCATGATGAAATTTGCGTGCCTTACCACGGAGAAGCTCGGTATTCCCTGCGTGGTCAGCATGAACCCCATCATGGTAGACGGAACCGGTATGTGCGGAGCCTGTCGTGTGCTGGTAGGCGGCGAAGTGAAGTTTGCCTGCGTAGACGGACCGGAGTTTGACGGCCATAA
The DNA here is from genome assembly GCA_944375725.1 of uncultured Merdimonas sp. Lineage (GTDB taxonomy): Bacteria > Bacillota > Clostridia > Lachnospirales > Lachnospiraceae > Laedolimicola. The sequence goes on from CALWAZ010000018.1 coordinate 28,560, forward strand.
GGTAGATTTCGATCAGGCTATGAAGCGTGCGGCTATGTATAAGACAGAGGAAGGCCGCAGATTCCTGGCATACAAGGAAGGAAAGACGCATCACGGCGGATGCGGAAATTGCGGAGGTGACAAATAATGGCTGACGTATTAAAGAAAGTACCGGTTAGAGAGCAGGATCCGAAGGTCCGCGCTGCAAATTTCGATGAGGTCTGCTTAGGATATAATAAAGACGAGGCTATGGAAGAGGCCGGACGCTGCCTGGACTGCAAGAAAGCAAAATGTATGGAAGGCTGCCCGGTTCAGATACATATTCCGGATTTCATCAAGGCTGTAAAAGAAGGAGATTTTGAGAAGGCATACGGTGTCATCAGCGAGTCTTCTTCCCTTCCGGCTATCTGCGGACGTGTATGTCCCCAGGAGAGCCAGTGTGAGGGACGCTGCATCCGCGGCATCAAGGGCGAGCCGGTTTCCATCGGAAAGCTGGAGCGTTTCGTGGCTGACTGGGCGAGAGAGCAGGGCATCAAGCCTGCGGCTCCCAAAGAGAAAAACGGCAAGAAGGTGGCTGTCATCGGTTCCGGCCCTGCAGGCCTGACCTGTGCCGGCGATCTGGCAAAGCTTGGCTATGATGTGACGATTTTTGAGGCTCTGCACAAGGCAGGCGGCGTGCTGGTATACGGTATTCCGGAATTCCGTCTTCCCAAGGACGGAGTGGTTCTGCCTGAGGTGGAGAATGTAAAATCTCTTGGCGTAAAGATTGAGACAGATGTTATCGTAGGAAAGTCTGTGACCATCGACGAGCTGATGGAAGAGGAAGGCTTTGACGCTGTATTTATCGGCTCCGGAGCCGGACTGCCCAAGTTCATGGGAATCCCGGGCGAGACTGCCTGCGGCGTGTTCTCTGCCAATGAGTATCTGACAAGAAACAACCTGATGAAGTCCTTCGATGAGAATTATGACACTCCCATCGCTAAGGGACATAAGGTGGCCGTAGTCGGCGGCGGAAACGTAGCCATGGACGCTGCCCGTACCGCTCTCAGATTCGGCGCAGAGGTACATATCGTATACCGCCGTTCCGAGGAAGAGCTTCCGGCCCGTGTGGAGGAAGTTCATCATGCCAAGGAAGAGGGCATCATCTTTGACCTTCTGACCAATCCGGTAGAGATTCTGGTCGGCGATGACGGCTGGGTGAAGGGAATCCGCTGCATCCGCATGGAACTTGGCGAGCCGGATGCTTCCGGAAGAAGACGCCCGGTAGAGATTCCGGGTTCCGAGTTTGATATGGATGTGGACATGGTAATCATGTCTCTGGGAACCTCTCCGAACCCGCTGATTTCTTCCACGACAAAGGGTCTGGAGACAGACCGCAGAAAGTGCATCGTAGCGACTGAGGATGTGGGCGCTACCTCCAAGCCGGGCGTATTCGCAGGCGGAGACGCAGTGACCGGAGCGGCTACGGTGATTCTGGCCATGGGAGCAGGAAAGGATGCCGCAAGAGGAATTCATGAGTATCTGAGCCAGAAGTAAAATATATTTCAGAATTCTGTACAGGAGCACTGCAAACGGTTTGTAGTGCTCCTTTTACACCTTTTCCAACAATAAGAGCTGAAAGGAGAAACACAGATGAAAATCACAATACTGGGCACGGGAAACGCACAGGTGACAGAGTGCTACAATACCTGCTATGTGCTGAGCAGTGAGGAAGGACCGCTTCTGGTAGACGGCGGCGGCGGCTCCATGATTTTAAGCCGGCTGAAGCAGGCGGGGATTGATACAGACAGCATTCACCACATCATCGTAACCCATAAACATATCGATCATCTGCTGGGAATTATCTGGATGATGCGTGTGATCTGCCAGAACATGAACAGCGGCAAATACAAAGGGGGTGCTTATATTTATGCCCATAAGGAGCTTTCCGAGATGCTGCTGACCCTGGCGGAGATGCTTTTGAATAAAAAAGAAGTAAAGCAGATTGGACAAAGAGTGCATCTGGTAACTGTGGAGGACGGAGAAAAGAAAACAATTCTGGGACACGAGTATACCTTTTTTGATATCGGTTCCACAAAGGCCAAGCAGTATGGCTATATGCTGGATCTGGGAGACGGGCGCCGTCTGACCTGCTGCGGAGATGAGCCCTACAATGAGCGGGAGGAAATTTACGCGAAGGGCAGTGACTGGCTGCTGCACGAGGCCTTCTGCCTGAACGGACAGGCGGATATCTTCCATCCCTATGAGAAGCATCATTCCACAGTAAAGGATGCCTGTGAACTGGCTGAAAAGCTGGGCGTGAAGAATCTGCTGCTGTATCATACGGAGGACAAGAATATCAAGCACCGACAGGAGCTTTACCGGGCCGAGGGAGAGCAGTATTTCCATGGAAAGCTCTGGATTCCGGAGGATATGGACGTCATCGAGCTGTAGCAGACGCTGCTTAAAACAAAGGAGTATTATGAAAATTACCTGTGTCACAGTAGGAAAAATCAAGGAAAAATATCTGACAGAAGCTGTCCGGGAATATGAAAAGCGCCTGAGCCGTTACTGTAAGCTGGAGATCGTGGAGCTTGCGGATGAGAAGACGCCGGACGGCGCCAGCGCGGCCGAGGAGGTAGCTATCCGGGACAGGGAGGGGGAGCGGATTCTGAAAGCCATAAGGGAAGACGCCTATGTCATTGCCCTGGCCATCGAGGGGAAAATGCTGGATTCCGTAGAGCTCTCCCGGAAGCTTGAGTCCCTGGGGACGGGCGGAGTGAGCCATATTGTCTTTGTCATCGGCGGCTCCCTGGGGCTTTCTCCAGCCGTCATGAAGCGGGCAGATTATGCTTTAAGTTTTTCCAAGATGACCTTTCCCCATCAGCTGATGCGCGTAATACTTCTGGAGCAGATCTACCGGAGCTTCCGGATTATGAAGCATGAGCCCTATCATAAATGATGGAATAACCATACTGATTTACATTTTCTGGATAACCATACAGAGAGCTTCTGGAATGGAATCCAGAAGCTCTCTTACAAAGGGGCCGTTGCAAAATAGATGAGTAATCATCTATGGAGCAATGGCTCCATTTTTTATGCCTGAAAATAGAAAACGGACTCCGAAGAGCCCGTAAATCCATGGTATAATTAGATATGCCTGCTAACCAAAAATACCATAAAAATCATACCGAATTCGGCGAGCCTTATCAACTGGTTTTGCCATTAAATAAGGAAACACTGGATGAAAAGAATCCGGTTATTTCCGGCTCCGGCGTGCCTTGCCCTTGTGATTGGCCTCGTAATCCTTCAGAGACGCCACAGCCTCCGGGGCCAGGGGAACCAGCACGATCATATTGAAGACAGTCATCAGGCCCACGCCGATATCGCCCAGGTCCCAGACAGCCTGATAGGCAGCCAGCCCGCCCACAAAAAGCATGACCAGGGCCAGCAGCTTGTAGAGCGTCTGAGAGAGCCAGTTATCGCCGAAAAGATAAGCGATGTTCGGCCGGGCATAGAACAGGATTCCGATGAAAGTGGAAAAGCTGAACAGCCAGAGAATCACAGCTACAAAGATGACGCCGAACTCTCCGATATGGTACTGCATGGCGGTCTGAAGCAAATCCATGCCTTCAAGGCCCCTGGTCAGAGACTCGGGAGTCAGGAGCATAAGCATGGCTGTGCAGCTGCAGATCAGCAGGAAATCGATAAAGACGCCCAGAGCCTGCAGCAGTCCTTCTTTGGCCGGATGGTTGATGTCAGCGGCAGCCGCGGCGCAGGGCGCTGAACCGGAGCCGGCTTCGTTGGAAAACAGTCCGCGTTTGGCTCCGTTCATGATGACGGCGCCGATACCTCCGGCCACTGCCTGCCGGATTCCGAAGGCTTCCAGAAAGATGCGCTCAAAGACAGCCGGAAGCAGTCCGATGTTCCGGATAATGACAAAGAGGGTAATGGCAAAATACAGGCCGGCCATGATCGGAACCATCACGTCGAGAACCTTCACAGTCGCATGCTTGCGCAGAACGATGACGGCGGCCAGAAGGGTCAGAAAAACAGTGGTCCAGATGGGCGGAATATGAAAGGCGTTTTCAAATGCGGAGGAGACGGAGTTTCCGATGACCTGGCTGATGCCGCACCAGCACAGAAGTCCGGACAGGGCAAAGAGCACGGCGATCACGGAACGCTTTCGTCCCGGTTTTCGGTTTTTTCTCATAAAAAAGGCATGGATATAGTAAGCGGGACCCCCGCGGTATCCGCCGTACAGGGGATCTTTTTCTTTGTACAGCTGAGCCAGCGTGGCCTCCACAAAGGCCGTGGAAGAGCCGAGAAGGGCAATCAGCCACATCCAGAAGATGGCGCCCGCGCCTCCGGCCGAGATGGCAGCTACCACACCGATCAGGTTCCCCATGCCCACCCGTGTGGCAGTGGAGACGATCAGGGCCTGTACGCCTGAAATGGCGCCTTTGTCGGACACCTTCTTTTTCTCCAGCGTGATACGGATCATTTCCGGAAAGAGGCGGAACGGGAGGCCTTTCGTCCATATGGTGAAACAGATTCCAGCTGGAATCAGAATCATAACCAGCAGTGAAAGTCCCAGTGTGCTGCCGCCGGGCAGCGGAATGGAGATCAGATCTCCCCAGAGCAGATTGTAGAAAAATGAGATAATTTTCATGCCACACGTCCCCCTTATACTTGTCACTCTTAAAGATCTAGTATATAGTAAATTTATACATTTGTAAAATTAATAATCAGGATATAGTAAATTGATATTTTTAATGGAGGGATGGTATGGATCTGAAGAATCTGCTGACTTTTATGCACGTGGCTGAGCTGAGCAACTTTACAAGAGCGGGACAGAAGCTGGGATTTTCCCAGTCGACCGTTTCGTTTCAGATCAAGCAGCTGGAGCGTGAGCTTGGAACGCAGCTTTTTGAACGGATTAACCATACGGTTGTGCTGACGGAAAAGGGCAGGGATGTACTGGATTATGCCCATCAGATCAGCAAGCTGACCCAGGAGCTGGACAAAAGACTGCAGAACGAAGAGGCAGTGTCCGGAAATGTCCGCATTGCCATGGCAGATTCTCTCTGTGACAGTATGTTTCAGGAGGGGTTTGGCGCCTTCCGGGAAAAGTATCCGGGAATTTCACTGAAGATTATTACGGCGGGCACGGAAGAAATGTTCCGGCTGCTGAACCAGAATGAGGTGGACGCGGTTCTGACTCTGGATAACCATATTTTTCACGCGGAATATATCATCGCGAGAGAAGAAAAAGCCGGTATGCATTTTGTGGCGGCCAGCGGGAATCCGCTCTGCGGCAGGAAGAAGCTGTCTCCCGGGGATCTGGCCGGCCAGCCGTTCATTCTGACGGAAAAGGGGATGAGCTACCGGAGGCTGATAGATGAGAAGTTTGCGGAGCTTTCCATGGAGATACAGCCGGTGCTGGAGATCGGAAGCGCCGGCCTGATCTGTTCTTTGGTGGAACAGGGCGCGGGAATCTCCTTCCTTCCGGATTATGTGACGGAAGAGAAGATCCGCGCCGGCCGGCTCTGTTACCTCTCAGTTAAAGATTTTGAGATAGAGATCTGGAAGCAGCTTCTCTACCACCGGGACAAATGGGTTACGCCTCAGTTGGAATCTGTGCTTGCGTATCTTTCTGAGCGGGAATTCCGCTGAAAGCGCAGCATGATGAAGGCTGCCAGAAGTCCTGTAAGCAGCGAGGTCCCCGCAAAATTCAGCCAGATTCCCGTAAGACCGAAGGGCCAGAGGGCCGCGATCAGAATTACCGGGAAGAGCAGGGCAAAGGACAGGGAGATCAGGGTGGCGCCCACAGCATTTCCCACTGCCAGCATATAGCTCTGGGCCGCGAAGGAGAACCAGCGGGTCAGATAGGTCAGCGCGAAGAACTGCAGAGCAGCCACTGCCATGGCAAAGTAGGCGGAAGCTGTCTCTCCGATAAAGATGAACGCCAGCTGTCCCGGGAAGAAAAAGAGAACCACAGCTGACAGCAGTGACACGGCCGCGCTGGCAGTGAAACAGCAGCGCTCAATGGCTCCCACACGCTTCCGGTCGCCTGCTCCCCAGTTGTAGCTGACTGCCGGCTGCAGGGAATCACACATACCGTACAGCAGGGGCTGAATAAAGCCTTCCGCGTACATGAGAATGCCATAGACGGATACGGCCGTCTGTCCGCCTACCCGGAGCAGAATTGTATTCAGCAGAATGGATGTAATACGTCCGGCAATGTTGTTTAAAAAGTTCGGACTGCCGCAGGCAATGATCTGCCGGATCATGGCAGGCGAAAAACGTGGCCTGCAGAAATGGAGCTGCAGCCGGCCTCCCGGAAAGCGCAGGAGGGCGATCAGAGCACAGACTGCCATTCCGATGCAGGTAGCCAGGGCCGCTCCCCAGATCCCGAAGCGGCAATAGTGCAGAAACGTAAATTCCAGTCCGGCAATCATTACGGACATCAGCACATTCAGAAACATGCTGAAGCGGATCTTTCCACAGATGCGCAGATAATTGTCCATGGCAAACACAATGGTAGTCAGCGGTGAGCAGATGGCGTACACCCGCAGGTAGCTTACGGCATTTTCAAGAAGCTGTCCGTCCGCTCCCATCAGTCTCATCAGGGCCGGCGCTCCGGCGTAGAGCAGGATGCCGACAGCGATGCCCGCAATGAAGATCATCAGACAGGCGCAGGAAAAAATGTTGTTGGCTTCCTGGTCCCTTTTCTTTCCCAAGTTCATGGCGATGGGAACAGAGGAACCCACGCCGATCAGGTCGGCCAGGGCGAAATTGATGATGACAAAGGGCATGGCCAGATTCAGGGCAGCAAAGGGAGTTTCGCCGAGAATCTGTCCCACCATCATGCCGTCCAGCAGCTGGTAGAGCGCTGAGGCCAGCATGCTGACGGCGCCCGGAAGGGAAGCAATGAAAAACAGCTTCACCGGAGGTGTCTCTGCAAATAAAGTCCTGGATTCCATAATGTTAAACTCCTTTGGTTCAAAATTTCATAATATAACCTGATAAAATCTAATGGTCATTTAATTTAGAATACTCTGTTCAAATTCCTGCTGGAGATAGTCTGAAAAACACTCCAGCGCGTCGATAAATTCCGGGGAAAACTTCCGCAGTGTACGTTCCATAGCCGCAGTTTCGGCGGCGTAGATTGGTTTCAGTATGGAAAGCGCGTATTCCCGGCCTGCGTCAGTCAGAGTGATGCGTTTTTCTTTGGACCCGTTTTCCCGCACAAGAGCGGCATAGCCTTTTTCCGTACATTCCCGCACAATCGTATTCAGTGTGGTTTTCGGGATCAGATATTCTTCGCAGATCTGCTTCTGCGAGTGGGTTTTCCCATCTGCGAGAGCGTAAAAAAGCGACAGCATGTTGTCCTTAATATGGAGGCTTCTGGCGCTTTTGTAATAGAGGCCGTCGATGATATTGGTGCAGGTCCAGAGCCTGTCGATGTATTCCCGTTCCTGATTCAAAACAGTTCCTCTTTTCTTTCTTTGTGCAGGTGATGTGTTCCGCCCATTTGGAAGAGCGATGTTCTCCTCCTGGCGGCCGTCATTTTTCTGCAAAAACAAAATCCGAATTCGTACTATGAAGTGTGCCGTAGGGCAGTATAATACGAATTCGGATTAAAGTCAAGCAGCAGACTGTAAAATTTATGTACAGAAATATATGATATGAATTATAATAAAGACAGGCAGGGATGAGGGGCGGTGAACTTGTGAAAATGGGACTTGCAATATCTCTATGCAAGCTCGATGGAACAGGCTTGTATGGGCAGCATGTTTTGATGCCGGCCGGTCTTAGAATGAAGGAAGAAAACAGATATGAGTGATTATAATTATGAACACATACGAAAAGCCGTGAGCAGGTGGAGAAAGAGCAAGTTGATGCGGGAACTCAAAAAAGACGATCAAATGGAGATATCGAAAGACGACAATAGAAGTTTGATCATTGATTTGACATTCAGATACTGCCTGGCTCAAATTGTAGTTACAGATCCGGTGTTTGCTCCTTATCAATATGTTTCGTTTGAAGCCTTAGCGCTTGATTCTGAAAAATCACGAAGGATGGGACAGGAAGAGACGATATATTTCTTTTATGACAGCCCGGAATATACGATGCAGGACGTAATAAGTGAGCTGGATAACGGAATTAAATATTGTTCAGATTATGTGCCGGATTTACTCTTAAAAACATATCAGGGGAAGAAAGGTTTTTTAAAGTTTTCTTTAAATGAAGCGTATAAAGTGTTTCATCCGGACGATGTAAAAAAAGTGAGTGAAACGCTTTTAGGACAGCAGTTTACGTGTATTGACACATATGCGCAGTATTTGGCTGTAGAGAATGACGGCATTATATTAATGGTTTTACCTGGAATATTTTGTTCATATTCACCTTAAAAACTTTTTTCAAGGAAGGACTTAAAGAGGATAGTTATGATGAAAAAAGAGAAAAAGGGAAAAATCCAGACAGAAAAAAAGATAAAAACAGTCCTGATAGTTCTGATTATCTGCCTGATACTCAGTATTATAGCATCTGTGATTGATTTTATTGTATCCAATAACATTCATCTTGCGAAAACAGTGGTTATACAGTCCAGTGGAAGCCTGGAGCAGTCTGACGGCAGTTTTATGATAATCAAGGATGAGTATGGTCCGCTTATGGACAGCTCTGTGGATTTTAAAACAGCAGCAGAAAGATGGAATCTGGCTCTGGAATATGGCGATTCCGTGTTTGTCATTTACAGGCTGCTGCCTTATGAGATTTTTCCGCAGCCGATAGAAATTTATTTTATGATGAAATTGTAAAGGCTCTTGGATGAATTCCGGATAAATGGAAATAATTTCTCGAAAATTTTTCGGAGAACTGCTGTCAGCCCCCTTGCCAACCACAGGAAATATCTGATAGAATATCCAAAGAATACGGAGATAAGATGTCTGTTAAAAACAGAACTTGAATAGAAATGGAGCAGATACAGTGAGGGATTTTGAGGCGGAAGAACAGATAAATAAAGCCCTTCGGGCGCGCAGAAGAGCGGAGATCCGGAGGCGGAGAAGAAGAAAAGCGAAGATAAAACGGGCGCTGGTTCTGGCGGGGACCGGCCTCTGCCTGTTTTTGATCATTCTGGGAGCGGTGGGCCTGGTGAATGTGATCACGGGCCGGAGCGCCCAGGCAGCTGACCAGTCAGCGGAATCCGGACCGGAGGAACAGAAAGAACAGGCAGGAGGAACAGGAAGCATTGCGGGAGCTCTTGCTTCTACGGGGCAGATTCAGGAGATTGTACGGCAGATACAGGAAGAATCCCAGGGCGGGGCAGATGCGCCGGATAGCGCGGTGGAGACTCTGGCGGGCGCGGCGGATTATTCCATCAGCGGACAGGAAGGAGCCGCGGCCCTTACCAGCGGAGAGGTCATGAGTACCCGGGCGCTTCTGGTGGACTGGGATAACCGGACTGTGGTGGCTCAGAGAGGAGCAGGCGATCGGATTAATCCGGCGTCCATGACGAAGATTCTGACTCTTCTGGTAGCCGCGGAGCATGTTACAGATTTGGATGATACTTTTACGATCACAAGAGAAATTACGGATTACAGCTATTCCAACGACTGCAGCGCCGTGGGCTTTGATGACGGCGAAACTGTGACAGTGCGGGATCTGATGTATGGGACCATTCTTCCATCCGGAGCGGACGCGGCAGCAGGCCTGGCCTTTTACGTGTCAGGCTCTCTGGAGGGGTTTGTGGAGCTGATGAACCAGAAGCTGGAGGAGCTGGGGCTTTCGGATACGGCTCATTTTACCAACTGTGTAGGACTTTATGACGAGAACCATTACTGCACCCTGTATGATATGGCAGAGATTCTGGGAGCGGCCATAGACAATGATCTGTGCCGGGAAGTGCTCTCGGCTCATACCTATACCACGTCGGCTACAGAACAGCATCCGGAGGGACTGCTGATTTCCAACTGGTTTCTGCGGAGAATCGAAGACAAGGATACCCATGGAACAGTGGTCTGCGCCAAGACCGGTTATGTGGTCCAGTCCGGAAACTGCGCGGCAAGCTACAGCGTCTCCAACAATGGGAAACAGTACATCTGCGTGACGGCGGACGCCCACAGCAGCTGGCGCTGTATTTACGATCATGTGGCGGTATATCAGGAGTATACGGAATAAATCTATCACGGAAAACTTATCTGCCTCCGGGAAAAGCAGCACCTGGCTTTTTCCGGGGGCAGACGGATTTCATTGACGAATCTGTGTAAAGATCTTATAATGGAATCTGTGATTTGTTGAAAAAGGAAATATCAGGAAAGGAAGCGGCTTAAAATAATCGATGCAGAGAGAACTGGATTATTTCACGATTGAACATTCATACGGCGGAAACCAGGACTGGTTCTGGGATCCGATGATGAAGATAGGCGGCTGCGCGGCTCTGACGGCCTGTGACAGCTGCATTTATCTGGACTGCTATAAGGGAACAAAGGGACTTTATCCTTTTGAAAAAACGGCTCTTACAAAGAAGGACTATCAGCGTTTCGGAATGAAGATGAAGCCTTATCTGAAGCCAAGGAAAAACGGAGTAGACGCTCTGGAGATTTACATAGAAGGGTTTGGGAAATACCTGGCTGACCAGGGATGCAGCTCTGTCCGGATGGAGCCTCTGCCGGGTACGGCGAAAGCTTCTCAGGCAAAGGAAACGCTGATGTCTCAGATAGATAAGGGCTTTCCTCTGCCCTGTCTGATACTGAAGCACAAGAATCCCATGTTTAAGGACTATGTCTGGCATTGGTTTCTGCTGACGGGATATGACACAGCAGGAGACAACTGCATGGCAAAGGCAGTCACCTACGGCGAATGGCAGTGGCTTGACATGGATGAACTCTGGGATACGGGCTTTGAGAAAAAGGGCGGCCTGATCCTTTATGATATGGTGTAAGAGTATTTGGTAAAAAGCCAGAAGGAGTCTAATGAAGGAGTTTTGTATGGAGGAAACTGCGCGTATCAGAGAAATTCTGGATTATTACAGAGAACAGAAGGATCGGAGCGATCAGAGTGTAATCGGTGAAATGCTCCGGGAGCTTCAGAAAATCCGGGGGTTTCTTACGCCGGAACTGAAAAAGGCTGCGGCAGAGACGGCCGGTGTATCGGAAAAACTGATCGATATTCTGGTACGCAGATATCCCTCCCTGAAGGAGACGGCCTTTGAGCATGAGATCCTGGCCTGCACGGGAGAGCGCTGCGGCAGCCGGGAAGGAGCAGAGCTTATCAGGAGGCTCCGAAAAGAGCTGGAAATCGGAAAGGATGATCTGTCTGCCGACGGCCGGGTGCTTCTGCGGACCCGCTGCTGTCTGAAACGGTGCAGGACGGCAGTCAATATGGATATAGACGGTGTTCCCTATACAGGGCTGACGCCCGGAACCGGTCTTGAGCTGGCAAAGAAGATCTGCGGAAAAAAAGAACAGAAAGAAAAAGGAGAACAGTAACATGAGTATCAGAATTGGAATTTTAGGTTACGGCAATCTGGGCCGGGGTGTGGAGTGTGCGGCAGCGCAGAACCCGGATATGGAGCTGAAAGCGGTATTTACCAGAAGAAATCCGGCGGATTTGACCATCTGGTCTGAGACGGCGGAGGTTTTAAGTGTCTCTGAACTGGAAAACTGGAAGGATAAGCTGGATGTACTGATTCTCTGCGGGGGAAGCGCTACGGATCTGCCGGAGCAGACACCGGAGTGCGCAAAGTATTTCAATGTGATTGACAGCTTTGATACCCATGCGAAGATTCCGGAGCATTTCGCGGCAGTGGATGAAGCCGCGAAGAAGAGCGGCAAGGTGGCGATCATTTCTGTGGGCTGGGATCCGGGCCTTTTCTCCCTGAACCGCATGTATGCAAATGCGATTCTTCCGGAAGGAAAAGACTATACCTTCTGGGGACGGGGCGTAAGCCAGGGACACTCCGATGCGGTTCGCCGGGTGCCGGGCGTAAAGGATGCCAGACAGTATACGATTCCAGTGGAAAGCGCTCTGGAGGCAGTCCGCGCGGGAAAGAATCCGGAACTTTCCACCAGAGAGAAGCATACGAGAGAGTGCTTCGTGGTACTGGAAGAGGGAGCCGATCCGGCAAAGGTGGAGCAGGAGATCAAGACCATGCCCAATTATTTCTCCGATTATGATACGACTGTGCATTTTATCAGCGAGGAAGAGATGAAGCGGAATCACAGCGCCCTTCCCCACGGAGGCTTTGTGCTGCGGAGCGGCGTGACCGGACGGGAGAAGGAGCACCATCATCTGATTGAGTATACCCTGAAGCTGGATTCCAATCCGGAGTTTACCTCCAGTGTGCTTGTGGCTTATGCGAGAGCTGCTTACCGTATGGCACAGGAGGGGATGTCCGGCTGCAAGACAGTCTTTGATGTGGCTCCGGCATATTTGAGTCCGAAGAGCGGTGAGGAGCTGCGTGCTTCCATGCTTTAAATTCCGCCTGTTTCGGAGAAAAGAGCAGATACGGGAGGCGTAAGCTTTGGACAAATCAGAGACAAAGGACAGAGTACGGGAAAGAATCGAAGAGAAAATCACGGGGTTTCCGGTCTGCGAATACGCCTTTATCCGGCTGGAAGAGATTCCGTTTTCCGAAAAGGTACGCTATATCTGCAGGACGGAGTGTCCCAGATACGGGAAATCCTGGTCCTGCCCGCCGGCGGTGGGTACTGTGGAGGAATGCCGGAGACGCTGCCTGGCTTTTGAGGGAGGCTTTATTTTCACGACAGTTTCGGAAGGCGCCGATCTGGAAAATATGGATGCCATGCTGGCCATGCGGACGGATCATGAGAAAATTACCAGGCAGATCGTGAAAATATTCCGGGAAGAATACGAGAAGGTTCAGGCTTTTTCCACGGAGTCCTGTGCTATCTGTGAGAAATGCAGTTATCCGGACGCGCCCTGCCGGCATCCGGATCATATGCTTCCCAGTGTGGAAGGACAGGGAATTCTGGTGACAGAACTGGCAGAGTCTCATGACATTACTTTTTTGAATGGAAGCGATGTGGTGACATGGTTCAGCCTGATTCTGTATTCCGGACAGCGGCAGGAGGCTTGTCCGGACAGCAAGGAGAGTATATGAAAACCATTTATTTTGAAAAAGACATTCCGCGGATCCTGATTACAAAGTTTGCGGCCAGGTTCTGCCGGCCGCTTCTTTTTACTGGCCTGAACGCGGTGAAATACAATAAAAATCTTCCAAACGCACCCCTTCCGGGACCGGACTGGGTGCGGGTGAAGAATACAGCATGCGGTGTCTGCGGTACAGACGTGAGTTTTTTTCAGGCGACCACAGGCACCTCTTCGGCTTTTGAACCCATTCCCGGCTCAGCCAGAACCTATCTGGGCCATGAAAATGTGGGAGTGGTAGTGGAGACAGGACCGGAGGTTACGAAATTCAAGGTGGGCGACCGGGTGACCATCCGGGAATATATGTCTGGCTGCGGCAATAAAGGCATTAAGCCGCCCTGCAGATACTGCGCGGAAGGAAATTATAACCTCTGCCTGAATTACGGAGAGCCCAGCCCCTTAAAGCTTCCTGATACGGGAGCGGGTATGGGAGATTATTTTCTGGCGTCTCAGCAGCAGCTGACGAAGATTCTGGACGAGCTGACAGACGATCAGGCGGTGCTTCTGGAGCCCTCCAGTGTGTCAGTACATTCCGTATTGATGGACCGCCCGGAAAAGGGCGAGAAGATTCTGGTGTACGGCTGCGGCATGATCGGCCTTGGAATTGTGCAGGCATTGAAGATTATTCAGCCAGACTGCGAAGTCTGGGTTACCACCCGGAAGAAGGCAAGACAGGAGCTGGCGCTTAAGTTTGGCGCGGATCACATCCTGTCCGGGGACATTTATGAGGAAAGCGCGAAGGCCACAGGCGGAAGCCGCGTGTATACCGGTATGAACGGAAATAAAATGTTTTTCGGCGGTTTTGACCGGGTGTATGACTGTGCCGGCGGCGGCAAGGCCAACACTCTGTGCTGCCGTCTGCTCCGCCCCAGGGGTACCTATATGAAGGTGGGACATCATATGGCGGCTGTAAATTATGATGAAACACCGGTCTGGTGGCAGGAATTGAAGATGATCGGCGTGGATGCCCATGGAATGGAAGAGTGGCAGGGCAGAAAGCTTTATACCTTTGATCTGGTGCAGGAGTGGATGCGGGACGGCCTTTATAAGACAGACGGCTTGATCACGCACCGTTTTCCTCTGGATCGGTATAAGGATGCCTTTGCGACGGCCATTAAAAATCCGCCAGAGCTTATCAAAATCGTGCTGGACTGCAGATAGGAATGGAATAGAAAAACGGAAAACAGCATATAGTAGGGGTAAGGAAAGCAAAGGTCCGGGTAGGATATGGGCTTTAGAGAACGGGCAGCAGATGCCTTGAATCTGCCGAAGGATCTGACGCTTGGAGCGGTGATTATGACCATTACCGGAAAGCATGAGGCTTATGTGGAAAACTACATGAGCCTCATTGAGTATACGGAATGCCTAATCCGCCTTCAGACCAGGACCTGTAAACTGGAGATTCACGGTACAAATCTGGATATCGCTTATTATACCAACGACGAGATGAAGATCACCGGTGAGATTCAGGAGGTGAAATATTGCTGATTTCTTT